>NZ_JBQEQF010000004.1:0-244462 GCF_052046035.1 Paenarthrobacter sp. 22069
CTAGACGATATGAAGAGGAACAGAACCTGCCCGTCCGGGGTCGGTCCATTATCGCCGGGCGGTCCTGCAGCGCCGGCTTGATGTGATCGGCGGCCCTGAGAGGGATCTGGCCGCTGCAGGACCTGTTCCCGGCAGTGATGTCCCTTATCCCGGAAGGGCAGGTTCTGGCGGGAGCATGGGGGGCCGGGGCCTTCTGTTTCACAGGGTCCGTGGGTTGCCATTGGCGGCTCCCGTGGCCTGCGAGGCTCATTGGGGGTGCAATGGTAGTGCCACATGTGAGGTTTGGGAGGTCCCGGCTATGTTTGAGCATACTTTCATTGGTCTGGATGTTCACGCGGTCAATGTCGTCGGCCATGCGCTGAACCCAGGCACTGGTGAAATCAGTCTCCACACGATGGCCGCTGACCCGGCCCTGATCCTGGAGTGGGTCCGGCGATTCGAGCCGCCCGTCAAGGTCGTTTATGAGTCAGGCCCGACAGGGTTTGTACTGGCCCGGCACCTGCGGGCCGCGGGCATCAACTGTGTGGTGGCGGCGTCCTCGAAGCTGCTGCGCGCTCCCGGGGACCGGGTAAAAACCGACAGGCGGGATGCCCGGGTTTTGGCTGAGATGCTCGCGGTCGGCTCGGTCACCGAAGTCCGCATCCCGGAGCCGGACGAAGAGGCGTTGCGGGACCTGTCCCGGCTGCGCTCGGGCACCGCCAAAGACCTCGCGCATGCCCGGCAGCACGTGAACGCCGTCCTGCTCCGGCACGGGATCCGCTACCCCAAGGACAGCAGGTGGACTACAGAACACAGTCGGTGGCTGCACCGCCAGAGCTTTCACGACCCGGCGCTGCAGTTCACCTACGACGCCGATGTCGAGCAGGCCGAGCTGCTTGCAGCGCATCTGGCTCGCATCGACAAACAGATCACCATCACAGCGGCGGCGTGCCGCTACGCAACAGTGATTGACGCGCTGATGTGCTTACGCGGCATCCAGCTCACGACCGCGTTCGGTCTGGCCGTGGAAATCGGTGACTGGACCCGCTTCACCGGCTCATCCATCGGCTCCTATCTCGGTCTGGTCCCCAGCGAAGAATCCTCCGGCCAGTCCCGGCACCAGGGCCCGATCACCAAAGCCGGCAACACCTATGCCCGGAAACTCCTCATCGAAGCGGCTTGGCAGCACCGCCGCCCCTACGCCCGGCCCGGAGAACGGCTGCTGCGCCAACTTGACCTGGTCGCGCCGGCAACCCGCATCCGGGCCCTCGAAGGAAACCACCGGCTGCACCGCAAATGGGAACACTTCGATGAACGCCACAAAATGTCAGTGAAGGCCAACACGGCGATCGCCCGCGAACTCGCCGCTTGGTGCTGGTCACTGGCCGCCCCGCTCCAGGAAGGACAACACATGAAAGCGGCCTGACCCGGAACCTGCCCGCCGACAGTGAGCAGTTGCGGGGGGCGATGACAGCACCCGGAGCCAACTCGGGCTTCAGCTATGAGCAGACGGTCCAAACCACCATCGACGCTCGATCCTAGACACCGATACGCTCCAGCCGAACAAATCGTCATGCGGTAACCAACCCGCGAATGTCAGCCTGACACTGCCCCAGTCGAAAAAGACTCGCCACGCCCCCCACAGCATCACAACCGGCCGGCACACGATGAGCGGCCCCCGGGAACCAAACCCAGGAGCCGCTCATCCATGCACTCTTGACAACGAGATCTACATATCAGCTGAATCCCCCGCCCGTTGAAGGATCCTCCAGCGGGCGGTTTCTACGGTCTCGAGGATGAGCGTCTTAGGCGCGGTCGTGGAGGGTGATCTGGTACCCGTCAGGGTCGGCGAAGGTGAATGTGCGACCAAATGGGCCGTCGATCGGAGCCGAGACGATCGTGTGGCCGTCGGCGGCGAGAGCATCGTGGATGGCCTGAACGTTGATGGCGTGTAGCCAGATCGCGGCGCCGATGCCGGGCTGCGGGACGGATGCCAGATCGGTGCCAGGAAGGATCCCTCGGAGGGCGAAGGCGATCGGCGTCGTCTCGAAGACGACGGCATGGGGAGGGCCGGCCTGTGAGCGGACGAGCCCGAGGTACTGCTCGTAGAACGCCTGCGACGCGTCGAGGTCACGAGCTTGAAGGGAGATGAAGTCCGGGCCGGTAGCGGGCATTAGTTAGTGACACTCCTCTAGTAAATTAGTGTCAGTTTTCTGACATGCGACAGCGTATGTCAGAATGTTGACATGAGTCAAGATGGAAACGGGGTCGACCTCGAAACGTCACTGGGCTACCTGCTGAAAGAGGCCTCGAGTGCCCTCCGAGTAGCGATGGAGGAAGTGCTGCGTCCTCTCGGGATGACCGTGACGCACTATTCCTGTCTTGAGCTGCTGGCGCAGCGCCCTGGCCTGTCAAACTCGGAGCTCGCGCGAGGAGCATTCGTAACGCGCCAGTCCATGAACGTGCTGCTGCAAGCCTTGGAACGAGACGGCTACGTAACCCGGCCGGCGGAGCCTCCCGCTGGGAAAGTTCTTCCCACGCGGCTCACGCCACGCGGCCGGCGGAGTCTCGAGAAAGCGAGCGTTGTGGTCCGATCCGTCGAGCTTAGGATGCTTCGCGGCATGACGCCGGAAGACCAATCGGGCGCGTTCAGGCTCCTGCAGAGCATGATCCACTCCCTACGCAACGACAACGAGGGTGAATCGCAGCGATAAGTGGTGGCTCGAGCACGCTCGTTAGCCGGTCGTTCACCGGCCGCTCCGGTACTCCCTTTCGGCTGTCTCCACTTCCGCGTGTTTCAGCCATTCTCGGATTCCCGTATACCCGGTCCGAATTATTGCCCGGTGAAGGGGCCCTATACGCTCGCTACAGTCCGAAGCATGCTCATCGGTTACGCCCGCTGTTCGACCAACACCCAGGACCTCACCGCCCAGCGCCATGCCCTCCAGGCCCTCGGCGTTGACGCGGAGCTGGTCCACGTGGACCACGGTTTCACCGGCACTAAACGCGACCGACCCGGGCTGAACAAGGCGCTGCATGCCGCAGCGGTGACACTTTCGTCGTGACCAAGCTTGACCGGCTCGCACGGTCCCTGCCCGATGCCAGGGACATCGCCGACGAACTCACACGCAAGGGCGTGAGCCTCAACATAGGCGGAAGCATCTCCAACCCTCATGACCCCGTAGACAAACTGCTGTTGACGTTCTGTGCAGGCAACTCCCGATCAAAGTGAAGCTTTGTGCAGGGGACTTTGGACACGAGATGTCCATACCCGACTGCACAACTCCCGGAATTTCAAGGCAGTTCGTGCAGACGAGTTCGGAAAATGACAGTCGCATGTCAGCACCGGGATGTCCCGATAGAGGACCGACTAACGGCATATCGGCGCTAATGACTAGTGGAGCGCGAGCGGCAAGGCAGGATGGAGGAATGAGTTCACAAATGCCCGTTGCCATCCGAGCCACTGCCTCATCGAGGCGGGGTCGCTGGTTGAAATTTCGTCGCCGCAGCATTCGGTATGACGTACGATTCGCCGACGGACGCGAAGAGCACGGCGTCGATTTGAACGCCGTTCTCCAGGGATCCCGCTTCCCCGCCGACTACTGGTCCACGCTAAAGGGCGCCGACCTGGCTTGCCCAGAAGACGGCACCGGGTTATGGGTGGACTATCCCTACGGTCGGCCGCTCTAACCGGCCCCGATGAAGAACCTGCGCGACTGTGGATTCCTCACCGGACGCGGGTTTCTATGACTTTCGAGTTGAATTCGGTGATGGCCGGCAAATTGGGTTGGAAAGGAATCCTAGGGCTCTCCACCCCTAAGCCCCTAGATCTACAGTCGTAGCAATCAACCGCGGAGGACGTGGTAAGCAAACCGCAGGTTCTGGTTATCCTCGGCAGCCTCCTGATTGGGGCCTTTGTTTGCTCGGGCGTTCTCTCCCTAACCCTAGGAACCACCGGCAGTCTGTTCTGGCCCGCTCTCGGGGCCACCATGACAATTGTGGCGATCGTGGTGGTGCTGACTCAAAGGACCCGGAAGAGGCAATGAACAGCGAGCGGTAAGAATGTTTGGGCCGCGGTGGTGTAGGAGCCTTTCACGGACTTGTGGTCCTCGCCGGGTCGATCATTACTGCCCGATCCTTAGGGTGCGCTTGTGCTTATGAGACCGACCGAGCACCCGTAAGCCGATCCTCCATCGCACACCTCGTCGATAACGCGTTACTTGGTGAATTTTTGGCCTAGCACTTTGCCGGTTTCGCCATCACGAGCGGAACCCGCATGGCTGCGTGAACAGCCGGACATGAACGTCTCCGTGGTCCTTGATCCGGAAGCGTGGCCGGAATCGTCATGGGTGCTCCACGCCATGTACGAGAATCCGCGATTCCAGGACGCGGGAACGTAAGAAAACAATAAGCAGCGGCGGCTCAACGTGGGTGCCCCGCCTGCGCCTATCGGAGATATGCCTGCGTGGCGCCCTAAGTCCGGGCTGGTCCTAGGACTGGAACTGCTGCATTACGGACAGGTGCCCCGCGCGGGCTGACACCAGGCACTTGGCCAGGTAAAAGGGCCGGTTGCCGTGCCGGACGTACTGCGTCAGCACCAGGACCGGATCCGACGGGCGCAGATCCAGGAGCTTCGCCCGGCTGGGGCCTACCTGGCTGAGGCTGATCTGGCACTCGCCCGGCCCGGCCAACCTGCCCAGCTGGTTGTTGACGGTGGCAAGCAAGGTGCTGCCGCCGTCGTCCTTTATCTCAAGGGGCGCGGGGGCGCCCTTGCCGAAGTTGACCGGCTGGGCGGTGACGTTTTCCTGCAGGTGGGCGATGGCCTCGCCGTCGCGGATGAGGACGGATTCCCAGAGCCAGCAGTCGGTGCCGGGCTCGACGCCGATGCCCGGGGCGACGAACTCGGACGCGGACTGCTTCACCACCTGGGTGCGTTTCACTTCGAGCGTCTGGCCGGGTCCGGCGAGGACTTCCTCGAACGGGCGGATCCGTTCGATGCCGATGCGGGGGAGGGTGTCCGAGACGAAACGTCCGACGCCGCGCCTCGCCCTGATGAGCCCGTCCTCCTCCAGGAGCATGAGGGCTTCGCGGACCACGGTGCGGCTGACCTTCATGTCGGCGCCGAGTTCGGTTTCGGTGGGGATCATTGAACCGGGGGTGAGGAGGCCGTTGCGGATGGCCTCGGCAATGCGCGAGTACACGGCCACGCGCAGCGGTGAGCCGGGCTGGGCGGCCACTGGCTGGGACAGGAACCGGGCGGCGTCCTGGTGCACGTTTGCCTCGCTCACTTGTGGATTCTCGGTGGAATCCCAGCCTAGAACAGGTTGCACGTGTTTGTTGGACAAGCGGCAGAGCCATGACGTTCAGCAACACCGGATCCCCTGCGTTTCCTGCCCCGACGGGCGGTCTTACGAGCTGACCGCAGCCACCTCCACCTGTACCCCCGCATCCCGGAACTTCTGCACCTGGGCGGGGTCGGCGCCGTCGTCCGTCACCAGGGTCCAGGGCAAGGCCAGCCGGGCCCACGCGTGGAACGGCCGGAGACCCAGCTTGGACGAGTCCGCCAGGACGTAAACGGAACGGCCGCGCCGGGCCATGAGCTCCTTAAGCCGGGTCTGGGCGTGGTCGGCCTCGCAGATGCCGTCCTCGGCGGTGACCGCGTCGGCGCCCAGGAACACCCGGTCAAAGCTCATCCGCTCCAGCGCGGCCTCGGCCAGCGGCCCCACGAAACTCTGCGAGACACCCCGGAGCCGGCCGCCCAGGCAGTCCACGTCGATGCCGTCGCACTCTGCCAGCTCCTGCAGGGTGTTGATGCCCGGCGTCGTGACGGACAGCTTCTCGAACCCCCGCAGTTCGTGCGCCAGCGCACCCGCCGTGGAACCGGCGTCGAGCAGGATGTTCTCGCCGGGCTGGACCACCGACGCCGCCCACCGGGCAATGGCATGCTTCTGCTCATACGCCTCGCCGGTGCGCTGCCGCAGCGACGCCTCCGGGTGCGCTCCCATGGCCATCGCCCCGCCGTACGTGCGGGCGAGCCTGCCCTGCGAATGCAGCAGCGCCAGGTCGCGGCGGATGGTGGACGCGGTCACCTCGAACCGGGCGGAGAGCTCCTCCACGGAGGCCAGTCCGGTGGTCACGGCAAGGTGGTAGATCTCCTCGCGCCGCGCGTTTGCGCTGAGCATTCCCGGTCTCCTTCCCGTGGGC
Source organism: Paenarthrobacter sp. 22069 (assembly GCF_052046035.1). NCBI lineage: Bacteria > Bacillati > Actinomycetota > Actinomycetes > Micrococcales > Micrococcaceae > Paenarthrobacter > Paenarthrobacter sp. 22069. Next base: position 6,184 of record NZ_JBQEQF010000004.1, read on the forward strand.
ATGGCGGTGGCAGTGCTACCCATGCTAGTTCCGGCCCCCAATCAAACCGGTGACCTACACGGCGACGGACGGCCGGGTGGCCATCTCCGCCGCCTGGTGCAGCGCCTCCACCATGGACCGGGAATCGGCGATCGCCTTGCCGGCGATGTCGAACGCGGTGCCGTGGTCCACGGACGTCCGGATCACCGGCAGGCCCACCGTGATGTTCACGCCGGCCTCGATGCCCAGCACCTTCACCGGCCCGTGCCCCTGGTCGTGGTACATGGCCACCACCAGGTCGTAATCGCCCCGGCCGGCCAGGAAGAACAGCGTGTCCGCCGGCAGCGGGCCCACCGCGTTGATCCCATCCGCCTGCGCCGCCTTCACCCCGGGCTCGATCTTTTCCGCTTCCTCGCCCTGCCCGAACAATCCGTTCTCGCCGGCATGCGGGTTGATGGCGCAAACCCCGATCTTCGGGTTCGGGATGCCGGCCCGCACCAGCGCCTCGTGCCCGCGGCGGATGGTGCGCTCCACGAGGTCCGGGTTGATCTTCCGGATCGCGTCCATCAGCCCGATGTGCGTGGTCACGTGGATCACCCGGATCTTGGGCGTGGACAGCATCATGGACACTTCCTCCGTCCCGGTCAGGTGCGCCAGTAGCTCGGTGTGCCCGGGGAAGATGTGCCCGGCAGCGTGCAGCGCCTCCTTGTTCAGCGGCGCCGTGCAGATGGCCTGCACCTTCCCGGCCATCGCCAGCTCGCTGGCCACCCGGATGTATTCGTACGCCGCATGCCCGGCAACGGGGGAGAGCTGCCCCCACGGCAGGTCCTCCGGCAACAGCGCCAGGTCGATCACGTTCACCCGGCCCGGCGTGAACACAGCGTCCTCCACGTCATCGATCGCCTGGATATCTGCGTCGATCCCCAGGATGTCCGCGGCCTGGCGCAGCCGCAGCGCGTCACCGACCACCACGGGCCGGCACTCGGCGTTGCTCTGCGGATCCAGGACGGCGGCCACCACCACCTCCGGGCCCACCCCGGCGCCGTCGCCCATGGTCACGGCCACGTAGGGGAGGGCGTTTTGCTCGGTCTTGCTTGATTCGTCGGTCATGTCTGCTCCAGATTGTTCGGAAGTCTTGCGGGAAAGAAGGGTGGCGGGAGGCACCGCAGGCCGGCCGCGGCGCTCCCGGATGTCGTCATACAGCTGCAGGAGGGCCAGCTCATCGCCGAAGCTGCCGGGCTTGGTGCCCACCAGCGTCCCGTCGTCGGCGCGGCTCAACACGGCGCCGTGCTGCACCGCCGCGAGCGGCACCAGTCGTTGGTGGCCGACGGCGTCAAGGACCTCCCGGGCCGTCTCGCCGCCGGTAAGGATCAGGTCGGCCCGCGTCCCCTTGGCTGCCTCAGCGGCGAAGGTGGACAGCGCCTGCACGATGGACAGGGCCTTCGCGGGATCCACCCTTGCTGCGGCCAGGGTAACGGCCACGTTCTGGCCCTCCCCAAGCGCATGCCTGGTTTCCTCGAGCTGGGTTGCATACGCGCCGGAAGCACCTGCATACAGCGGATGGAGCCGGACCACCATGAAGCCCTGCGCTTCCAGCTGGGCCAGCTGCGCCTGCGCGGTTGCGGAGGCGGAGCCGACGACGGCGAGCACCGGACGTGTGGTCCCTTCCGGTTCAGGAGTGGCTGGGGCAGCCGGGGCTGCGCTTTGCGCATTCCGCGCAGTCCGCGCAGCGAGCCGTGCTGCCAGGACATCCGCGGCCCCGCCGGTTCCCACCAGCACGATGCGGCGGCCTCCGGCCTGGAAGTCCAGCTCCACCAAGGCGTCTACGATGTGCCGCAGGTCCGCGGTGGTTTCACCGTCAGCCACCACCAGTGCGGGCCGGCCGTCCAGCAGTCCGGACAGGCGGGACAGCACTCTGCTTGACCGCACCGCCTCCAGGTCCAGGGACTGCACTCTCTCCGGATCCTCCGGGCACAGCAGCGACGGAATGCCAGCCGGGGGCGCCGCAACTTCCGCGTGCCACAGGTCCGTGTCCGCCAGCGGAGAGCTGCCAACATAGGGACGGCCGGCCCGTACTGTGCGCTGCAGCTGGGGGAGCGCCCCCGCAACCACAACGTGATAGCCGAGGCTGGTCAGGGCGGAAACCTCGGCCCGGACGTTGCCACGCCACAGGGAGTCCATCTTCTTGAACAACACCTGTGCACCGGCGGCGGGACCTGCGAAGGCCTCCTTGACCAGTGCCCCGGCCTCAGCCGCACCCAGTCCGCGGGAGTGGGTATCGGCGACCACCACGTCGGTGACGTGCCCCGCAAAGGAGGCGCCGCCGTCGTGCGTTCCGCCGGGAGTACCCGCGCCCAGGAGGACCTGCGCGGACAGTCCGTGCGCCACAAAGCAGTAGCCAACCTCGGCAGCGCCGGAGAAATCGTCGGCCTGCACAAATACGGAAGCCACGTTGCTCCTCTCGCTCGATCGTCCGCTGGAATCCCGCAAGATCTGCGGGAAGCTCTCCATCATTCTGGCATGATTGCGCGAATCACGCTAGAGGGGTTGCGTGAATTGCGCAGGAGTGGCAAAGTGATGGACACAACATTCGGCGCAGCCATCCGGCCGGCAGCCGACCCCCGAACCTACCGAGAGGTCAACGATGACCGTTCTTCCTCAAGGAAGTGAGATTTCCCGCCGCAGCCTGCTGCAGTTCGGCGCGGCCGCCGGGTTCTTGCTGGGCACCGGCAGCCTCGCAGGCTGCGCAGGGCCCACCGGCCTCCCGGGCCCCAGCACCCTGACCCTGGCCCTCAACCGCTCCCTGGTCAGCCTGGACAACAAGCTCAACCAGTTCGACGCCGCCGTCACCGTGCAGCGCTCCGTCCGCCAGGGCCTCACCGCCATCGGCCCGGAAACCAAGCCCGTCCTGGTCCTGGCCGAACGCTTCGAAATGACCGGCCCCACCGAATGGACCGTCCGCCTGCGCGAAGGCATCCGCTACTCGGATAGCAGCCCCGTCCAGATCGAGGACGTGGCCACCGCGCTCAAGATGTACAAAGCGGTCCAGGGCTCCTTCGTGGCCGGCTTCTTCCCCGAATTCCCCGAAGTCGTCCCTGTGGATGACCGCACCTTCAGGATGGTCACCAAGAAGCCCGTCCCCATCCTCGACTCGCTCATGAGCATGATCCTGATTACCCCCGCCGCGCAGAACAAGCCGGAGGAACTGCAGGAAGGCCTGGGTACGGGTCCGTACGTGGTCACCAAGTTCAACCGCGGCGCCGGCACCTACAGCCTCAAACGCAATGAGAACTACTGGGGACCAGCGCCCCACGTCGACAACGTGGAAGTCCGCTTCCTCCCCGAGGAATCCAGCCGCGTCATCGCCCTGCGCAGCGGCGAGGTGGACGTCATCGACTCCATCACCCCCGACTCCCGCTCGCAGCTCGCCGGCCTCCCCGGCGTCACGCTCCAGGAAGCATCCAGCCTCCGCCTTAACCAGATCTTCTTCAACTTCCGCAAGCCCGCCGGCCACCCCATCGCCGACCCCCGCGTGCGCCAGGCCCTCAGCATGGCCATCGACGGCAAGTCCCTGGTCAAGGACGTGCTGGTGGACTCCGTCACCCAGGCCGAAGGGGTCACCCCCTCCAGCCTTACCGGCTACCACAAGACCGGCGAATACGTGTACGACCCCGACAGGGCCAAGGCCACCCTGGCCGAACTCGGCGTCAAGGACCTCACTCTGAAGATCATTTGGGAAACCGGCGAGTTCGCCTCCGATACCTCTGTCATGGAGGCCCTGGTGGAGATGTTCGGCAAGATCGGCGTCAAGGCCGAGCTGCAGCAGTTCGAAGCCGGCGGCAACATCATGGCTTGGCGCCAGGGCAAACAAGGCGACTGGGACCTGCTGGCCAACGGCTACCCCAGCCCCACCGGCCTGGCCATCACCATGCTGCAGGGCATGTACGCGGGCACCCCCGAAAAGGAAGCCACCCGCGACACCTACCAGGGCTACGTGATCCCCGAGGTCGCGGCCAAGATCCAGGCGGCCTCCGCCGAAGCGGAGCCGGCCCGCAGGACGCAGCTTCTCAACGACGCCCAGCAGGCGGTGTGGGACACCTGGCCCTGCGCCTGGGCGTTCGTCCCCAAGTCCGTCCTCGCCCACCGCGATCGGGTGTCCGGCATCAACCTGGCCCCCACCAACTCCTACCCCCTCGTCGACGTCCGGCTGGAGGCCTAAGCCATGACGAACTACATCCTCAAACGCCTGGGACAGGGCCTGCTCACCGTGTTCCTCACGGTGTCCACCGTGTTCATCCTGATCCGCCTGGCCCCCGGCGATCCCGCCGTCTCCTATGCCGGACCCCTGGCCACCACCGAGCAGCTCGGCAAAGTCCGCGAACAGTTCGGCCTGGACAAGCCGGTGCTGGAGCAGTACTGGATCTTCCTCCAGCAGCTGTTCACCGGCAACCTGGGCCAGTCCTACTCCTTCCAGGCGCCGGCCATGCAGGTGGTCTTTGAACGGCTGCCGTACACGCTGACCCTGGCGACGTCGGCAATCCTGCTGACCGCCGTCGTCGCCATCCCGCTCGGTGTGTGGATGGCCCGCCGCCCGGACACTGGCCGCGAATTCGGCGTCAACGTACTCACCATCGCCGGGCAGTCCATGCCCGACTTCTGGACCGGCATCATGCTCCTCACGGTCTTCGCCGTGCTGATCCCCATCTTCCCGGCATCCGGCTTCGCCACCTGGGGTGGCCTGGTGCTGCCCACCGTCACCATCGCCATCCTGCAGATCGCCCTGATCTCCCGCATGGTGCGCCGCGAAATGACCGCCAACTTCGCCGCCCCGTACCTCACGGTGGCCCGCTCCCGCGGCGTCCGCAGCTCCCTGCTGACCTGGCGCTATGCCATGGGCAACTCCGCCATCCCCGTCTTCACCGCGCTGGGCACCCGGTTCGCCGCGATGCTCAACGGCGTGGTGGTGGTGGAAGTGGTGTTCGCCTGGCCCGGCGTCGGCTCCCTGATCGTCCGGGCCCTCGAAACCCGCGACTACCCACTCATCCAGGCAACGGTCCTCATCACGGCACTGCTGGCCGTGGCCGTCCAGCTCCTGATCGACCTCGCCTACCCGCTCCTTGATCCCCGCGTTCGTCTTGGAAAGGCGGCCACAGCATGAGCCTCGACACCGCAACCCCGTCACAGCCCGCCGGGGCCTCGCAGGTCCGGCAGCCCAGCCCCAGCGCCGTCACCAAGGCCGACCTTGCCCGGGCCGGCGCCACCCGCCGTCGTAAAGCCGCCCAGTGGAAGCTGGTGGTCGGCACCATCTGCACCCTGCTGGTGATCATCCCCATCATCCTGGCCAACGTGCTCCCGCTGCCCGACGCCAACTTCCAGGACCTCGCCGCCCGGCGCCTGCCGCCACTGACGGACGGGCACCTGTTCGGCACCGACCAGCTGGGCCGCGACCTGCTCTCCCGCGTGCTGCACGGCGGCCAGGTCTCGCTGACCATCGGCCTGCTGGCCGTCCTGGTCTCAGGCGCCATCGGCGTGATCCTCGGCTCCGCCGCCGGCTACTTCGGCGGCTGGGTGGACACGATCGTCTCCCGCGTCCTCGAAGCCCAGATGTCCCTGCCGCTGCTGATGATGCTGCTGCTGGTGGTGGCCCTGTTCGGCCCCTCCATCCCGGTGATCACCTTCGTCATCGCCATCGCCCAGTGGCCCGAAGTCGCCCGCCTCACCCGCTCCATGGTGCTGGTGGAACGCGAGAAGCCCTACGTCTCCGCCGCCCGGATCCTGGGCCTGCACCGCATCCAGATCCTGATCCAGCACATCATCCCCAACGTCATCAAGCAGGCAACCCTGGTGGTCCTGCTCCTGCTGGCCCAGGCCGTGCTGCTGGAATCCGCCCTGTCCTTCCTGGGCGCAGGGCCGCAGCGCCCGTTCGCCACCTGGGGCCGGATCATCTCCGACGGCCAGGCCTACATCACCACCTCCTGGTGGATGGTCACCCTGCCGGGCCTGGTCATCGTGCTCATGGTGGTGGGCGTCAACCTGCTGGGCGACGGCCTGCGCGACCGTCCCCGCCGCAAGAAGAAGGGTGCCTGACATGACTGTCTCCAACTCATCCACGCAACAGCCGAAGTTCACCGAGCAGCCGCTGCTGGAGGTCCGCGACTTCCAGGTGGAGCTGATCACCGACGCCGGCATCATCCGCGCCGTGGACTCCGTCAGCTTCAGCATCCACCGGGGTGAGACGGTCACCATCATCGGCGAGTCCGGCTCCGGAAAATCGACGACGGCGATGGGCATCCTGCGCCTGCTGCCCGAAGACCTCGCCGTCCTGTCCGGCACCGTGGTGATTGACGGCGTCGACATCTCCGCCGACCCCAAGGCCATCGACAAGGTGCGCGGCAAGACCCTGGCGCTGATCCCGCAGGACCCCATGACGGCGCTGAGCCCGGTGCATTCGATCGGCAGCCAGCTGTTTGAGGCCATCCGGATCGCCGGTGCCGCGTCTGCCAAGGACAAGGGCGCGCTGCGAGCCCGGGCCGTGCGGCTGCTGGAGCAGGTGCACATCCCCACACCGGAGAAGCAGCTGAAGAAGTACCCGCACCAGCTTTCCGGCGGCATGCTGCAGCGCGTACTGATCGCCATCGCGCTGGCCAGCGAGCCGCAGCTGCTGGTGGCGGACGAGCCGACGTCGGCCCTGGACGTCACCGTGCAGGGCGGCATCCTGGACCTGCTGCTGGAACTGCAGGAACAGCGCGGCATCGGCATCCTGATGATCACGCACGACCTGGGCGTGGCCCGGCTCATCTCGGACCGCATCCACGTGATGAAGGACGGCTCCTTCGTGGAATCCGGCGAGGTCCAGCAGATCGTGGACCACCCCGCCACCGACTACACCCGGAGCCTGCTGGCCGCCGTGCCGGTGCTGGGGCCGTGGGACGAGACGCCCGCTCCTGCCGCCCGGCACTCCGCCGCCACCACCAACCCAGCCCTCACCCAGACCGGAGCAAAGCCATGACGAAGCCGTTCCTCGCCGTCGACAACCTGGTGGTGGACTACCACGTACCCGGCGGCACCTTCCGCGCCGTGGACGACGTCTCCTTCTCGGTGGACAAGGGCAAAACGATCGCCGTCGTGGGCGAATCCGGCTGCGGCAAGTCCACCATCGCCAAAGCCCTCATGCGGCTGATCACCCCCACCAGCGGCAGCATCACCCTGGACGGCACGGACATCGCCGCCATGAGCGAAGCCCGGTTGCGGCCGATGCGGTCCAAGTTCCAGATGGTGTTCCAGGACCCCTACGGCTCGCTGGACCCGCACATGACCGCGCAGGAAATCGTGGCCGAGCCGCTCAAGCTGCAGGGCATTCGCTCCAAGGCCGAACGGCACAAGGCCGCCGCCACGCTGATCGACCAGGTGGGCCTGCCGGTGAAGTCCCTGGACAAGCACCCGGCCGAGTTCTCCGGCGGCCAGCGGCAACGCATCGGCATCGCCCGGGCACTCGCCTCCAAGCCCGAACTCCTGGTCTGCGACGAAGCCACCAGCGCCCTGGACGTCTCTGTGCAGGCGCAGGTGCTGCGCCTGCTGAAGTCCATCCAGGACGAAACGGGGATCACCTACGTATTCATCTCGCACAACCTGGGCGTGGTACAGGAGATCAGCGATACCGTCATGGTGATGCAGCGCGGCAAACTGGTGGAACTCGGCACCACCGAGGCCGTCCTGACCTCACCCAAGGAGGACTACACCCGCAAACTCCGCCGCGCCGCCCTGGACCCCACCACCATGACCGGCCTCAAGCCCCGGCACGTGGTCCGCTCCCTGGCCCTGTCCAACCAGTAACTTTTCGAAGAACGCAACCAGAGGAATCAGCATGAGCACGCAGCCCCAAGGCACCCCGGTGGACGGCCTGAAACTCCCCATCTCCCGGCTGGTCCTGGGAACCATGACGTTCGGCGACACCGCGGACGAGGCCACGGCCGGGCGGATGGTCGAGGAGGCGCTCGCCGCCGGCATCACCACCATCGACACCGCCAACGCCTACGTCGGGGGAGTCACCGAGGAGATGCTCTCCCGGCTGTTGAAGGGAAAGCGCGACGGCGTCATCCTGGCTTCCAAGGCCGGCATGCCGCACGCGGACCACGGCTCCAACGCACCGCTCTCCGCCGCCGGCCTGCGCGCCAGCGTCGAGGGCAGCCTCCGCCGGCTGGGCGTAGACAGCATCGACCTGTTCTACCTGCACCAGCCGGACCGGGCCACGCCGCTGACGGAAACCCTGTCCACCGTGGCTTCGCTGGTGGCGGAGGGGAAGATCGGGGCGCTGGGCGTCTCCAACTTCGCCGCGTGGCAGATCGCCGACGTCATCCACACGGCGCGGGAAGTGGGGGCGCCGCGGCCCGTCGTCGCGCAGCAGCTCTACAATCTGGTGGCCCGCCGGCTGGAGGAGGAATACCTCGAGTTCGCCGCCACCCACGACGTGCACACCATGGTCTACAACCCGCTGGGCGGCGGCCTGCTCACCGGCAAGCACAGCTTCGACGCCAAGCCCACCGAGGGCCGCTACGGTGACTCCAAGCTCGCCGAAATGTACACGCAGCGGTACTGGGACAAGCAGCTGTTCGACGCCATCGGCGAGCTGTCCCGCATCGCCGCGGACGCCGGGGTATCCCTGGCCGAGTTGTCCCTGCGCTGGCTCGCCTACCGTGAAGGGGTGGGTTCGATGCTGCTGGGCGGGTCCAAGGTGGAACAGCTGCGCGCCAACATCGCCGCCGTGGCCAACGGGCCGCTGTCGGCCGACGTCGTGGACGCCTGCAACGCCGTGGGGACCTCCCTGCGCGGCCCGATGCCCGCCTACAACCGCTGACCCGTTACAGACCCAACCGATTACGAACTGAAGGACCCTGATGACCTCCGAACTGGCCCTCGAATTCGCCCGCAAGATCCGCGCCCGTGAACAGGCGGTGGGCTACTGGGCGGTGCTGGATGCGCCTGTTGCCACCGAACGTATCAGCCGGCTCGGCTATGACTACGTGGCCCTGGACGCGCAGCACGGTTTGCTCGGATACTCGGGCGTGCTTAATGGGTTGATGGCCATCGACGCCGGCCACACCGCCGTCGGCATGGTCCGGGTGGAGGGCAACGACTTCACCGCCATCGGCAAAGCGCTGGACGCCGGCGCCGTGGGCGTCATCGTCCCGCTCATCAACAACGCCGGGGATGCCGCCGCGGCCGTGGCCGCCGCCAAGTACCCGCCCATGGGCGGACGCTCCTACGGACCGATGCGATCGGCCCTGAGGATCGGTCCCGTACCCGCAGCGGCCAACGCCGCCACGATGGTCTTCGCCATGATCGAGACGCCCGAGGGCCTGGCCAACGTCAAGGAAATCTGCGCCACGCCCGGCCTGGACGGCATTTACGTGGGCCCGTCCGACCTCGCCATCGCCGTGGGTGGCGCCTTTCCCGGGGATCCCGCCGTCGAGGCCGAGTTCAATGCCGCGCTGGAAGCCGTTGCTGAAGCCGCCGCCTCCGCGGGCATCGCCGCCGGAATCCACACACCTGCCGGCACGGTGGCCAACCAGCGGCTGCGGCAGGGGTACACGTTCACCACCATCGCCTCGGACCTGACGCACCTGGAACAGATCGCCAAGTCCCACCTCGACGCCGCCCGCTCCGCTGCCGGCACCAAGGAGGACCAGTAACCATGCGGAACACCACCACGGACGCGTACAGCACCATCACCCCGGACGGCCAGGTGAAGCGTGCCGACGGCGCCGACTTCGCCTACCTGCCCGCGCCCACCGTGCAGAGCCACGCGGCCAACCTGCTCACCCTCCCGGACGGCCGGCTGGGCTGCGTCTGGTTCGGCGGCACCCAGGAGGGCGTGCCGGACATTTCCATCTGGTTCTCCACCCTGGAGCCGGGCAGCATCCAGTGGTCCGACGCCGTCCAGCTCTCGGACGACTCCACCCGCTCCGAGCAGAACCCCATCCTGTTCGTGGCCCCCGACAAGGCCCTCTGGCTGCTGTACACCGCGCAGAAGGCGGGCAACCAGGACACCGCCGAGGTCCGCCGTCGTATTTCCCTGGACAGCGGCCGCACCTGGGGTGACGTCGAAACCCTCTTCCCCGCCAACGAGACCGGGGGCGTGTTCGTCCGGCAGCTGCCCGTGGTGCTGCCCTCCGGCCGGCTGATCATCCCGATCTTCCGCTGCATCACCACGCCGGGGGAGAAATGGGTGGGCAACAGCGACGACAGCGCCGTGATGATCTCCGACGACGCCGGCACCACCTGGACGCAGCACGTCCTGCCCGGCAGCCTGGGCTGCGTCCACATGAACATCCAGCCCGTGGCCGACGGCTCGCTGCTGGCGCTGTTCCGCAGCCGCTGGGCCGACTCCATTTACGAATCCCGCTCCACCGACGACGGCTCCACCTGGAGCGAGCCCGTCCCCACCGAGCTGCCGAACAACAACTCATCCATCCAGTTCACCGCGCTCGCAGATGGCCGCCTGGCCCTGGTGTACAACCACAGCCGGGCCGAGGCGTCCACCGAGCGGCGCCTTTCGCTCTATGACGAGATTGACGACGACGGCCTGGCCGAGGAACAGGGCCAGGTCACCGAACCCGTTGCTGCTGCCCAGGACGACGGCGTCAAACGCGCCTTCTGGGGCACCCCGCGCTCGCCGATGACCCTTGCCATCTCCGAGGACTCCGGCCGGTCGTGGCCCATCCGGCGGAACCTGGACGTGGGGGACGGCTACTGCCTGTCCAACAACTCCCGCGACGGGCTCAACCGTGAATACTCCTACCCGTCCATCCACCAGGGCCCGGACGGCGCCCTGAACATCGCGTACACGTACTTCCGGCAGGCCATCAAATTCGTCCGGGTGGACCCGCAGTGGGCCTACGAAGGAAACACCACTCCCGGCGGGGACGCATGACCAGGCACGCGGTGGTCACCGGCGCCAGTTCGGGGATCGGCAAGGCGATAGCTCAGCGCCTGCTGGCTGACGGGTGGCAGGTGACCGGCCTGAGCCGCAGCGAGTCTTCGCTGGGTGAGGGGTTCCAGTGGCTGCAGGCCGATCTCTCGGAACCCGAGTCGCTGCCCGGTGTGCTGGCCGGGATGGCTCCGGCTGACGCCCTGGTGCACGCGGCAGGGTTCCAGCGCACAGCGCATCTGGGTTCCCTTGACCCGTCCGCGCTGGCTGGGATGTTCACCGTCCACGTCGCGGCGGCATCCGTGCTGGCCAACGCGCTGGTCCCGGCCATGCCCGACGGCGGCCGGATCGTCCTGCTGGGCAGCCGCACCTCCACGGGCATGCCCGGCAAGAGCCACTACGCCGCGACAAAGGCGGCACTGATGGGGCTGGGACGGACGTGGGCGCAGGAACTCGCGCCCCGGGGCATCACGGTCAACGTGCTCTCCCCGGGCCCCACCGACACCCCCATGCTCAACGACCCCGGGCGGGCTGCCACCCCGGTGAAGCTGCCGGCGCTCGGTGCGCTGGTGGACCCGGAGGACGTGGCCGCCCTGGCCGCGTTCCTGCTGGGACCCCACGGCAAGTCGATCACCGGCCAGAACTACGTCATCTGCGGCGGCGCCTCCCTCTGACGTCTTCCGCGTAGCCCGGGCAGGCCTCGAAACCGCCGGAACGGTGCCGGGACGCCGGAACGTTCCGGCGCTCTCGCACCGTTCCGGCGTGTCCGGCGCCACCGGGCAGAAATGCACGTTTGTGCAGAAGCCCTTGGGCGCCCTCCCAGGAGACCCGGGTCCCGAAAACTGCTACTCACCAGTAACAACAGGTGTGTTACAGGTCACAATTCCGGCAAAGGCAACTGTCCCTGAACCCGCGATTTTGGCCGCACGTCTGTGCAATTCCGCTGCGGTGAAGCGGCAGCGCTGCAAGCATGGAAACCCCGGGTCGCCCTGATGGGTCCCCCAAAATCATCAGGGCCGGCCGCACCACGACAGACGAACAAAGAGGTTTCCATGTCCTTCCTTTCCCGGGCCCTGTCCGTTGCGGCAGCCGCCGTCCTTGCCACATCCCTCGTGTCGGTCCCCGCCCAGGCCGTCGACGTGTCCCCGCCGGGCGCCAACGACTGGTCCTGCAAACCGTCTGCAGCACACCCGTACCCGGTGGTCCTGGTCCCGGGAACGTTCGAGAGCATGGAGAAGAACTGGTCCACGCTCTCGCCCTACCTCAAGAGCGCCGGCTACTGCGTCTTCGCCCTGAACTACGGCGAGACCAACGGCGTCTATGCGACGGCGCCGGTCAAGGATTCGGCCAAGGAACTCGCCCCATTCGTTGACGCCATCCGCTCCGCCACCGGCGCCAGGCAGGTGGACCTCGTGGGCCACAGCCAGGGCGGCATGATGCCCCGGTACTACCTGGGCTTCCTAGGCGGAGCCAAGTACGTCCATCAACTGGTCGGCATCGCCCCGTCCAACCACGGCACCGAAGGCGTGATCCTCCCGCCGCCGGACCTGGTGCCCACGCCCGATTACACCGCCGCCGGCTGCGCCGCCTGCGCCGACCAGCAGGCCGGTTCGCCCTTCATGCAGGAACTCAACCCCATAAGCGATACCGTCGCAGGACCCGCCTACACCGTCATCTCCACCATTCACGATGAAGTGGTCATCCCGTACGACAGCCAGTTCCTGAACGGATCCGCACGGCAGGTCACCAACATCACCATCCAGGACAAGTGCCCCGCCGACGTCTTCGAACACGACCAGACACCGAATGACCCGGTAGTGCACCAATTCGTGGCGAACGCCCTGGGCCAGGCCTCGGGTCCCGCGGACCCCGCCTTCCAGCCCGTCTGCCTTTAGCGGCGCCCTGGTAGTACGACGGCGGGAGGNCCTCCCGCCGTCGTTCCCTGCTTGGTTGCATTTCAGCCACGCACCCTTGACAGCCAGTCCAGCCCTCAGGAGTATCGAGGTGCCGGTGCAGCGCGCCGTCTCTTGCAAACCGGAACCCGGTTCTGCTTCTCGAAGGGGGATATGGGATGCGGTCATCACTCCCTCGTTCCAGACCCTTCCGGCGCGTGGCGGCAACAGCCGCGCTCCTCCTGGTCCTCGTTGCCACGGGCTGCACGGACACTCCGAAGCCGCCGGACAAGCGGTCACCTGCCCCCGACGTCCACATCGCCGCGGTGGGCGACATGAACCCCGAGCAGAATACCGATCCGGACAGCCCCTCCGGCCGGAACGGCGCCGCCATTACCCGGCTCGTCCAGAACAACGAGATCGACGCGTTCATGGGCCTTGGGGACTTCCAGTACAGCACTGCCCACTGCGAGGACTACGTGCACTACTGGACGCCGCTGTGGGGTGGCACCAAGCCCAAGCTGTACTGGGTGTCCGCCCCCAACCACGACTGGGAACCCGGCCGCAACGAAGACCTGGCCAAGTACATGAACGGCCAATGCGAGGGAGATGCGCAGAAGGCCGCGATCAACCGGGAACGCGGCTTTATTCCTAATGGCCAACCCTATTCAAAGGACTTCGGGAACTGGCATTTCGCGTTCCTGTCATCCGCTCTCTGGCGTTACGAGAAAGCTGACGCGGCGGCCGCAACCGACTGGCTGGACAAGGACCTTGGGGCGGCCAAGGCGGCGGGGAAAAACCTGGCGGTGGTCTACCACGAGCCCTATTTCACCTCGGATACTGCGGAGCACGGGCGGGCCGGGGACCAGAAGCCGTGGATCGACCTGATGTGGAAGTACCGGGTCCGGCTGACCCTGTCCGGGTCGCAGCACAACTACGAACGGACCTGCCCCGTGAACGACGCCGACAAGTGCGTTGATGACGGGATGACGGCATTCCAGGTCTCCACCGGAGGCATCGATACGCGCCCGTTCACCAGCAAGCCGAAGTACATTGCCAAGCGGTTCAGCGATACCCGCGGCTTCCTCCGCCTGACGCTGCACGACGACGGCTCCTTCGACTGGAACTTCGTTTCGACCACCGGCTCAAGCACGGACTCGGGCACGCGCGCTGCGCCCTAGCAATCCGCGCAGCAAGAGCCGTCACGACGCTTCGTAAGGTAAAGGGCTTTGGACTCTGGCAGCGCCGGATGCTGCCCGGGCAGAGTGGAAGGCGGCCCAAGCAGCCGCATAAATCCAGCCTGACCACCAAGCAAGGGAGATAAACCGCCATGCCCCGTACCTCCGTGATCACCGGCGCCGCGTCCGGCATCGGCCAGGCGACCAAAGACCTGCTCGAGCGGCGGGGCGAACGCGTGATCGGCGTGGACATCCATGACGCCGAGGTGGTGGCGGACCTGTCCACGGCAGAAGGACGCAGCGCCCTGGTGGACGCGGTGCGGAAGATCAGCGGAGGGAGGATCGACGCCATCTACGCTGTGGCCGGACTCGCCCTGCCGGCCCCCGCCACCGTGGCCGTGAACTACTTCGGCACGCTGGCGACTGTTGATGGGCTGCGGCCCCTGCTGGCGGGTTCGGATGCGCCCCGGGCCGTGGTGGTCTCGTCGATGGCTGCCCTCATGGCCAGCGACCAGGACCTGGTGGCGCTGCTGACGTCGGGGGATGAGCCGGGGGCGATGTCCCGGGCGGAGGTCCTGGCCAAAGACCCCGCCACCACCGGAGGCCTGATTTACGCCTCCACCAAGCTGGCGCTCTCGCGCTGGGTCCGCCGCCATGCCGCCAGTGCTGAATGGGCCGGGGCTGGCATCCCGCTTAACGCTGTGGCGCCGGGCATCATCGCCACCCCGATGACCGCGGACCTGATCGATACCGAGGAAGAGCGGAACGCCCTGCTGAACATGGTCCCGATGCCGCTGAACGGCATCGCCGAACCGATCGTGGTGGCCCGTCTGCTGGCCTGGCTCAACAGCGCGGAAAACACGCATCTGTGCGGGCAGATCGTCTACGTGGACGGCGGCAGCGACGCCGTCCTGCGGGGCGACTCGGTCTGGTGAGCGGCAGGTGCCGGCGGCCTCGGACTTAAGTCCCTGTTGTGGAGTAACCCTCCGGCGTAGCTTGAAGGTGGCACCCGCAATCGCGGCGTCCATCTTTTAGGGGGCATCATGGCCAGGCCCAGGTTTTCGGCACTCACGGTCTTCGGGCTTGGCAGCCTGATTTTCCTGACAGGCTGCTTCGGTCCGCCGGCTCCGGCCCCTTCCAGCAGCCCGCCCGCCCCGACCCCCACGGCCAGCAGCGCCAGCCCAAGTACGACGGCGACCCCCACCAGCACGGCCAGTACGTCAGCCACGACGCCCGCCGCACCGCCGTCGTCCGCTCCCGCAAGCCCGCCGCCAACGCAGGAGCCCACGCCCACCGGCTTTCCCGAACAGACTGCCCCGCTGACCATCTACTACGTGGCCGTCGGTGACAACGGCAGGTCCGGGCCCGCCATCGGCTGCGGCGACAGCCTGGTGGCAACCACCACGGCGCCCGTCACGTTCACCGACCAGGTGGGCCCCAGCATCGGCGCCCTGCTGGCCAACAAGAGCCGGGATGTGGGCCAGTCCGGGCTGATCAACGTCCTCTACCAGTCCAGTCTCACCTATCTCGGCGGCGAGCTGAACGGCAGTACCATCACCATCTCGCTCTCCGGGCAGTTCATGCTCGGCGGCGTCTGCGACATCCCGCGGGCCAAAGCGCAACTGGAGTACACGGCCATGGCCGCGTCCGGTGCCACCAGCGCGCAGGTTTACGTCAACGGCCGGCCGATTGACGAGGTGCTCAGCCAGAAATAGGGGCACGTGATGAGCCAGGCAGCCACACGACGCAGGACGGCCGCAGCAGTGATGCCGGCGGCCGTCCCCGCGGTGATGCTGCCGGTCTTCCGGTATGCGGTCCGCCGCTTCGGCGACCTGCGCGGCTACCAGGCCGGATTCGCCGCCTACTGGGCCCTCTGCTGGGGCGTCGCCCTGGCCGTGGCCGGCCGGCACCGGCTGGTGGAACTCTGGCGCGCGCCCGGAACTGCAGCACAGGGACAGCGGCCGCTGGTCTGGAGCGTGCTGCTCGTCCCGCCGGCCGGCGCCATCGCCACCGAACTGATCCCGAACGCCAGGAAGGCGGGCACGACGGCGGCCCTCGCCGCCGTCGGCATCGGTGTCACCAACGCCCTGGCTGAGGAAGCACTGTGGCGGGGAGTGCCGCTGGCAGTCTTCCCGGGCCGGAAGATCAGGGGCTGGCTCTGGCCGTCGCTCGGATTTGTTGCCTGGCACCTGGTCCCGCTGTCCGTCCGGCCCCACCCGCGGGGCCGCTGGCCCGTCCTGCTGGGTGCGGGCCTGATCGGGCTCGGCTACGGGTGGGCGGCGCAAAAGACAGGTTCGCTCCGGGCCGTGTCCATGGCGCACGCGGCCACGGACTCCTGCGGTGTCCGGGCCGCCCGGACCATCTGGCTGCCCTCGGATTCAGGCCAAAAGCCCCGTCCGTTCCCGCCATGGCCGGAGAATAATCGGGCAGGGGACTGAGGAGTCACATGCGGCACGAGAACTGCGGGGATGAGGCAAACATGAGCTCGGTGGACACGGGGCAGGGGTGACAGGCAAGGAAGGGTTGGACTGCCCGCAGCACCCGTTCTTTGCCCGCGCCTTCGCCCGCGCCGTGGGCGGGATGGACCGGCGCGGGGCCGCGGAGCACCGCCGCAGCATCCTGGCCGGCCTGCACGGATCGGTGATCGAAATCGGAGCGGGCGCCGGGTCCTCCTTTCCCTTGTATCCGCCTGGCGTCACCCACGTGCTGGCGCTGGAGCCGGATGACTACCTCCGGGGCGTGGCGCAGGAACAGGCCGCCACCGCTTCCGTCCCGGTGACGGTGGCCGCTGGAACCGCTGAGAACATCCCGGCGGAAACCGGCAGCGCCGATGCCGTGGTGGCCAGCCTTGTTTTGTGCAGCGTCAAGGACCAGGCCGCCGTCCTTGCCGAGATCCGCCGCGTGCTGCGGCCCGGCGGAACCCTGGCCTTTTACGAACACGTCCGCTCCCGCCACCCACTGCTGGCCAGGGCGGAAGATCTCCTGACCCCTGCCTGGGGCCGGCTCATGGGCGGCTGCCACCTCAACCGGGACACCCTTGGCGCCATCATGGCAGCGGGGTTCGACGTCGACAGCAACCGCCGCTTCAACTTCGCAGTGCAGCGGATGAACCCTCCCATGGCGCACATCCTTGGCACCGCCACCAGTCCCGGGCCGCCGGCAGCAGGACCGGAGCCGGCATGACCGACCTGACCGTCCGGGAACGCAGTTCGCTCCAGCTGCCCATCACCGACGCCGCAGCACTCACGGCGGAGCAGGTGCTGGCCCGCCTGGGCTCCGGGCCCGGCGGGCTGGCCGAGGAGGAAGCGGTGGCGCGGCTGCAGCAGCTTGGCCCCAATGCCGTCCGCACCCACCGCGCCAACGCCTGGGCCGTGCTGGGCCGGCAGTTCGCGAGCCCCATCCTCATCCTGCTGATCATCACGGCCGGACTGTCGCTGTTCCTGGGTGACGCCACCAACTCGATCGTCATCGGCGTGATCCTGCTGGCCAGTGTTGGCCTCGGCTTCACCAACGAGTACCGCGCGGAGCGGGCGTCCGAGGCGCTGCATGACCGCGTAACCCACCGGGCCGTGGTGCTCCGGGGCGGAACCACCAGGGAAGTGGACGTCACCGCCCTGCTGCCGGGCGACGTCGTCCACCTCTCCCTGGGCGCCATTATCCCGGCGGACATCCGGCTCCTGACCACCAACAACCTCCTCTGCGATGAGAGCATCCTCACGGGGGAGTCCCAGCCTGCCGCCAAGGATCCCGCTCCCGTGGTCGCCGGTTCAGCATTGGGCGACCTCGCCTCCTGCGTGTTCATGGGCACGGTGGTTCAATCCGGAGGCTGTACAGGGGTGGTGGTGGCCACCGGCGGCAATGCGGAGTTTGGACGGATCGCCCTGGGCCTGGGCGAGCGGCAGCCGCAGACCGAGTTCCAGCTGGGTCTAAAGCGCTTCTCGTTCCTGCTGCTGCAGGTGGCAATGGTGCTTACTTCGCTGATCTTCGTGGCCAACCTGCTGCTGCAGCGCCCGCTCATCGAATCCCTGCTGTTCTCGTTGGCAATTGCCGTGGGCATCACCCCGCAGCTGCTCCCGGCCGTGGTGAGCACATCCCTGGCCACGGGCACCCGGCAGCTGGCACGGCGCAAAGTGCTGGTCAAGCGGCTGGTGTGCATCGAGGACCTGGGGGACATGGACATCCTGGTCACGGACAAGACGGGCACGCTCACCGAAGGAAAGATCAGCTTCACCCGCGCGCTTCCGGTATCGCCGGAAACTTCCGATGACAGGCTGTTCACCCTGGGGCTGCTGGCCACGGAAACTGACTACACGCAAGGAAAAACCTCACCGGCCGGGCAAAACCCGCTGGACGCAGCCCTCTGGGAGAGTCCCGACGCCACTGCCTTCGAACCGGCCCGCTTTGAACGGCTTGACCTCATTGGCTTCGACCACCAGCGCCGCCGCACCACCGTCCTGGTCCGTGAAGGGGGTGGTCCGGCGCAGCTGGTCACCAAGGGGGCACCCGAAGACGTCCTTGCCCTGTGCGGGCCAACTCCGGCTGCCGTGCAGGCACTGCTGGATGAACAGTTCGACGCCGGGTCCCGGGTGGTGGCCGTGGCCAGTCGCCCCGCCGCCGGGCTGGAAAGGCTGGCCACGGCGGACGAGCGAGACCTCACCCTGGCCGGTTTCCTGGTGTTCCTTGACCGGCCCAAGGCCAACGCACGGCAGTCCCTGGACTTGCTGGAGGCCCTGGGAATCTCGGTAAAGATCGCCACGGGGGACAACCCCAAGGTCGCGGAAAAGGTCTGCGCGGACCTGGAAGTGGTGTCCGGGGGCACGCTGACGGGCGCGGAGGTGGAGGGCATGTCCGACGCCGGCCTGGCCGCCGCCGCGCGGACCGCCACCATCTTCGCCCGCGTCTCACCGGAACAAAAGGCACGCATCATCACACTGCTGCGGCAAAGCGGGGGCGCCGTGGGGTTCATGGGCGACGGTGTTAACGACGCCCTGGCACTGCACAAGGCGGACATCGGCATCTCCGTCGATACGGCGACGGACGTGGCCAAGGACGCGGCCGACGTCGTTCTCCTGGACAAGGACCTGGGCGTCCTGGCCGACGGGGTCATGGAAGGCCGGCGGATCTTCGCCAACACCATCAAGTACGTCCTGATGGGGACGTCCAGCAACTTCGGCAACATGTTCAGTGCAGCGGCGGCCTCCGTGGTGCTGAGCTTCCTGCCCATGCTGCCCGGACAGATCCTGCTCAATAACCTGCTCTATGATTCGGGGCAGCTGGCCATCCCGGGGGACCGGGTGGACCAGGAACAGCTGCGGGCGCCGTCGCACTGGAACATCGCGTTCATCCGGCGGTTCATGCTGCTCTTCGGGCCCATCAGTTCCCTGTTCGACTTCGCCACCTTCGCCCTGATGCTGTTCGTCTTCAGCGCGGCACCGGGGGAGTTCCGGGCCGGCTGGTTCATAGAATCCATTGCCACCCAGACCCTGATCATCTTCGCCATCCGCACCCGCCGTGTGCCCTTCCTGCGAAGCCGGCCTTCCGCGGGCCTCATTGCGGCGTCCCTGGGCGTGGTGGCCCTCGGCATTTTCCTGCCGCTGTCACCGGTGGCCGGCGTGCTGGGCTTCGACCCACTGCCGGTGCCGTTCTTCCTGGCCCTGCTGGGGATGGTGGTGGTGTACCTGGTGCTGGTGGAGGCGGCCAAGCGATGGTTCTTCGCCCGTGACGCCCAGCAGCTGCCCGCCCCGCCGCCGCCCGTCCGGCGCCGCCAAGCCTCCCACCACATCTCCCGGCGGGCGTTCCGGTTCAGCATCCCCGTCAAGGTGCCCCCGCTTCGGGTGCCGCCACCCGCAGTGCCTGCCCGAAAGGGGAGGCGCCCCGGAGCGCGCCGTGAGGGTGCGGCCAGGCCGTAACTTTCCGCTGCGGCGTCGGGCCACGTTGGTAGCATGATGGTGGGAGACACTGGGGCTGTCATAAAGATGGTGAATACAGGGTGATGCAGGCCGCCTTGATCATGATGGACGATTTTTGGGGTGTTTCTCATGTGGCGTGAACCGATCAGGCGGCGGACCCGGGAACTGTTGCGGGAATTTGTGGACCGCGCAGACGAACTGGTCCGCACCCAGGAACATGTCGAGGGCCTGTTGGGTGCCGTGGTGTCCCTTTCCGCGGACTTGAGCCTGGAGGCGGTGCTGGACCGGGTGGTCCAGTCGGCGTGCGAACTTGTGGGCGCGCGGTACGGGGCACTGGGCGTCATTGGCGATGACCAGCAGCTCAGCCACTTCATCACGGTGGGCATCGATCAGGAAGGTGCCCGGCTCATCGGCGACCTGCCCACCGGACATGGTGTGCTAGGGCATCTGATCCGTGAACCCAAGCCGCTGCGGCTGCATGATCTTGGCGAACATCCCATCGCTGTCGGCTTTCCGGCGAACCATCCGCCCATGCGGACGTTCCTGGGGGTCCCCGTCAGGGTCCGGGACGAGGTCTTCGGCAACCTGTACCTCACGGAGAAGATCGATGGCCACGATTTCACCGCCGAGGACGAGGATCTTGCGGTGGCGCTCGCTTCGGCCGCCGGCGTCGCCATCCAGAACGCCCGACTGTATGAGGACAGCAACAGCCGGCAGCGCTGGCTGGAAGCGGGCATGGAAGTCAGCGACAGGCTCAAAACCCATCCCCGCTCCGATACCGACAACCTGGACATGATCGCAGAGCGGGCCCTCCACGCCTCAGGCTCCGCATTGTCAGTGATTGCCACGGTGGCAGACGACCACAGCCTGCGGTGCCGCACATCTGTAGGCGTCCAATCCCTCCCGGCCGGACACGAACTGGCCGCCAGCCCGGTCCTGGCCCAGGTCATCGCCACCGGTGAGTCCAGGGCCCTGGCAGAGCCCCACCAAGTCTTCGACCCCACGTCGGCCGAAAAGCTGGGGCCGGTCCTGGTCGCCGCCCTGGGAAGCAACAGCGACGGCCACCGGAACAGCGTACTGATTATTGCCAGATCGGCAGGAGGAGCCCGGTACACGGACGTGGATGTTGAGCAAAGTGCGGTATTCGCCTCGCGGATCGGCCTGTCGCTGGACCTCCTCAAGGCAAACCAGCTGCGGGAAGAGCACGCCCTGTTTATCGACCGGGAACGGATCGCCGCGGACCTGCATGACCTGGTGATCCAACGGCTGTTCGCCGCCGGCCTGAGTATCCAGGGCCTCCGCCGCTACACGGCAGACCCGCCCGCGCATGAGCGGCGCGTTGCGGCCATCACCACCGAGCTTGACGACTGCATCCACCAGCTCCGCGACACCATTTACTCCCTCCAGGCCAGGCAGCCGGACCAGGAACTCCTGAGCGGCCGGGTCCTGCGCGCTGTCCAGGAGGCTGCCAACGCTGCCGGGTTCCTGCCGAGGGTCCAGCTCTCCGGGCCCGTTGATGACGGCGTGGGGGACGAGGTTGCCGAACAGCTGCTGCGGGTCCTGTACGAAAGTGTCAGCAACGCCGTCAGGCACTCGGGATCGGCGGAGATTTACGTCCATCTCGCTGTGCAGGACGGCGAGGTGGTCCTCAACGTCCGGGATAACGGCTGTGGCTTCGAGGAGCCAGAGCGGATCAGCGGGCTGGAGAATATGAAGAACCGGGCCGCACACCTGGGCGGGACCTGCCTGGTCGAGAGCGCGCCCGGCAAGGGAACCAGCGTGACCTGGACGGTGCCCCTTAGCTAGCCCAGCAGTTCCCACGCCCGCGGGATCGGAGCAGGAAGCAGTTGGGTGCGGCGCCGGAAGCCCAGCTTCAGGAGCACAGAAGACACATGTCCGGCCACCGCATCCTCCGGCAATGCCATTTCCCCGCCGATTTGCGGGTCGGTCAGGCCCTTTGCCATGAGTGCCAGTACGGCCCGCTCGCTTCGCGTCATGGCGTCCAGCCAGGAGGCAGAGGCCGTTGCGTGGAGCTTTGCGGCCACTTGCTCCCTCATGGGGGAGCCGATCAGCGGATGCCCGGCTGCGGCGAGGCGGATGCTGTTGACCAGTTCAGCTGTATCACCCACCTGTTTCAGGAGGTAGCCTGTTGCCCCTGCCAGCACAGCGGCGCGCACCGCATGCTGGTGGTCCCAGCCGGTGAGGATCAGGCATGCCACCCCGGGAATTGTGGAGCGCAGCCCGCGGCAGACTTCGATGCCCGTACCGTCCGGCAGTCGGTCATCCAGCAGCGCAATGTCGGGGTGCAGCATGGGGATCAGGCAGGCGGCCTCCGTGGCTGATCCGCTTTCTCCCACCACCTCGAACCCATGGTGTTCGAGCAAATCCTTCAGGCCCTGCCGGACCATGCTGTGGTCGCTCAAAATGAAGACCCGCATGGGACGGGGAGGAAGGAAGGCCTCATCCGGGGCTGCTGCTGGTTCCATAAGACGCTCTCGTAGGCTCGACTCCCTCCCCGGCCGCCTGGTCAACGCGGCCGCCCCGTTGGGAGGGACCTCAATAAATCATTCCGCACCCACGGCCGGCCTACATGTCCAGCCTGGAGCTAAGTGCACCTGGAGGGCGACGGATTGTCTTGCACGCAGCGCAGGTGCTGCTTGAATCCTTGCCGTCGACCCAGGCGTGCGATTCTTCCAGCCGGTACTCAAAGCCGCTTCCAAGTTTCTGGAGCCGGTTGAGCGCCCGGCTTGCCATTTCCCATGAACTCCACCGTCCAATCACGCCTCCCGTGTCCTTCCGGATAATGTTGCAGCCGCCGTCACCAAGGCCGTCCCCCCCGTCCGGCACCAAGGGTTCGCGGCCGCCGTACACCGCTTTGTATTCGTCGAGGCTGACCATGGTCACCATCCCGCACTCCGGCTTCAGGCCGCTGTCCGGTGCCGGTTCTTGAGGAAGGCCGCAAGCGTGTCCAAGGTGGTCACGGCTTCCTGGACGGCAGGATGGAATGTGAGGATGCCAGCGGGCATGACGGTCCTTTCGAAATCCGGCAGTCAGCACGATGCGCCTGCACACCGGCGGCATCCTCCGCTGTCCTCCGGCGTTGGTCGCTGGGGTTCACGGGGAAAGCCGTTCCGGCCTCGCAACCCTGAGGACCCGGACGGTGCCTCTCCAAGGATGCCAAGCGTCCCGGAGGCGGCTATAGGGCTGAAAGTCCCGTCCTGGGAACCTCGTTATTGGCCTGCGCGTCATTCCGGTCAAGGCTGAAGGGCGGGGGGGAAGGGGCCGGGGCTTTGTGCCCTGTTTCCGGCTCCCGGGCCGTCCTAGCCTGAACGGGAGAGTCCGGCATGCAGCCGCCCGCCGGAACCAGGAGGCACACGGTGAAATCGGCACACGCAAGCATCATCGCAGGCGTCGTCCTCATTGCGCTGGGCGGGCTCCTGCTGCTGGATCGGCTGGGGGTCATGGACACGGCGGACGTCGTGGCGCCACTGATCTTCGCAGCCGTCGGGGTCCTGTTCCTGTCCCTCTTCTTCCGGCGGCGGGAGAACTGGTGGGCCGCTATTCCCGGTTCCGTCTTCCTGGGCCTGGCCGCGGTCATCACCACCACCCCGCTCACCGGCGCTGCCTGGGGAGCCGCCTTCCTGTTCCTCTTCATGGGGGCGGGATTCGCCGCCGTATTCGTACGCGACGGCAGCAACTGGTGGGCACTCATTCCCTCCGGGGTGATGTTCACTCTGGCGGTCATCGTCGCGCTTCCCCAGGAGTTGCAGGGGACACCCACCGCGGCAGTCCTGTTCCTGGGACTGGCCACCACCTTCGGCGTGCTTTCCCTGGTTCCGGTGCGCACCACATCCGCCGGCAGGGTTCAGCGGATGCGGTGGCCGTTGATCCCGGCCGCCATCCTTGCGCTCATGGGCGTGGTCTTTGCCCTCCAAGCCACCGTGGTGTTCATTACCCCGGACTTCGCCTTCCCCGCCGTAATGATCCTGGCAGGCATCGCCCTAATGGTCTACGCCTACCTCGCGCACCGCGACGGACGGCAGAAGGCACACGGCCCGGGACCCCGGGCGAGCTGAAACAGACCGGCCGCTACGGGCCCGGGCTTCCTTCCGCCCGCGCCCAGTGTTCCTGCAGCAGCGCCGCGACCCGCTCCGGCTCGATCCGGTGCGGCGGATCGAAGTGGTGGCGGTCCGGGAACACTTCAAGCCGGAAGTCAGGGAAGACCCGGCTCAGGCGAGCTGCGTTGTCGGCGTAGTCGTCCGGATTGCTCTTACCGCCAAGAATGAAGAGCACCGGCCGATCAAAGCCCGCAAGCCGGCTGCGGTCCAGGTTGTACGACTTGAAGGCCTTGAGGAACGCCCCGATCCCCGCTGGCCTCCTGGCCATCCATGGCGGGGGCGGACCGGGCGGGGGAGGCGGAAGGACGACGTCGTCCCTGACGCCCAGCCGCATGAACGCGGCCATGAACGCGCCGGGCGGGAGGCCATTCAACTGGTCATACTTTTTCCAAAGTTCCGCGTGCTCCGGGCTCCAGTCCCAGGTGCCCGCCCATGCCGGCTCCAGCAGCGCCAGGCTCCGGAGCCGCTCCGGATGCGCTGCCGTCAACGCCAGGCTGGCTGAGCCGCCCCCGGAATACCCCACGAGGTGGAAACTGTCCCAGCCGCGCGCATCCGCCTCACGGAGGACCGCGTCTCCTTCAGTGTCCAGGGTCCAGTCCGCCGGCGGGGAATCATCGGCGTACAGTTCCAGGTCCTTGGCGACAGCGTCCACACCTGTTCCCAGGGCCTCCAGCAATCTGCCGTAAGCCGGCCCCGCGGGCAGCACGCTCCCGGGAAGCAGGATGACGCGGAACGGGGTCATGGTTGGACCTTGCGCGCCTTCGGTCCCCTGGGCTCCTTGGGCTCCTTCGGCGGCAGGGACGCGACGTACGCCAGCGCCTTCCCGGCCCACGCACGCGCCCGGGTGTCATCGCCGTCGCCCTCTTCATTCCACACTTCCGGCAGTCCGGTGTAGCCGCCCATGGGCCGCTCGGCCGGGCCGAACGGCACAGTGCGCTCCGAGGACTCCAGCAGTTCCCTGTCCTCCCGGGACAGTTTCACCCCGATGGTGGAGCCGAACAACCCTGCGAACATGTTGCCGTTCACGAACGCTCCCAAGTTGCCGAACATGGGTTTCACCACCACGCCAGGATGGTCCGGGACCACGCGCCGGAACCGCTCTTTGTCTTCCTCGGTAGCCTTGGGCATTTCCATGGCGTCTTCTCCCGGTGGCAGGTGGTCGGGCAGGATGTGGATGCAGGATATGCCTCTTTGGTGCCGGGGTCGAGAGGCCGTGGATGCCCTGTGCGCCACCCACAAAATCCCGCCTGAACAGGTCAAACTTCCCGGTGGAGTGCTATATATAGCTCTAGGCAACTATTTGGGCGCCTTGCCAGGGAGCATGGATCCGGGTTACCCGGGGACTGGAGGCCACGGTGCGGAACACGCCAGTCTCAGCCCCGGCCGCGAAGTCCCGGCCCCGGTTGGCCGCCAGGCTCTGGATGCTGGCCGTCACCGCGCTCGCCGTCCTGACTGCCTGCGGCGGCGGCACCGCCGAATCAGTGTCCAGGGCCATCAAGGACAGCAGCTCGGCCGTCGCCACGGCACGGATCGCCCTCCGCCAGGACATGGACGGCAAGCTGACCCGCGCCGCCACCTCAACAACCCTGGACGATGAGCTCAAAGAGGTCCAGTCCAGCCGGAGCAGCGTCCTGAAACTCTCGCCGGCCACTCCGGAGGACCGCGATACACAAAAGCAGGCGCTGGACGTGCTGGACCAGTGCGCCGCCGGCTTTGCCACGGCCCGCGCCGCGCTTTCGGCGGACGACGGCGGAACCCCCTCGCTCGCGGACGGTGACAAGGCCCTGGCCGGCTCGCAGGACGCCCTGAAGCAGCTCGAAGACAAGGTGGGGTCAAAGTGAAACGGCTCCTCGGCGTCGCGCTTGGCATCCTCACCGCTATCGGCGGCTTCGTGGACATCGGGGACCTGGTGACCAACGCCGTCGTGGGATCCCGTTTTGGCCTGTCCCTGGTGTGGGTGGTGCTGGTTGGCGTCGTGGGGATCGTCCTCTTCGCCAATATGTCCGGCCGTGTGGCGGCAGTATCCGGCCGGGCCACGTTCGAGGTGATCCGTGAACGGCTGGGGCCCAGGGCCGGGCTGGCCAACCTGTCGGCGTCGTTCCTGATCAACCTCATGACGGTGACGGCGGAGATCGGCGGCATTGCACTGGCCCTGCAGCTGGCCAGCAGCGTGTACTACCTGCTGTGGATTCCCGTGGCCGTGGTGGCAGTGTGGCTCGTGATCTGGCGTGTCCGGTTCTCCATCATGGAGAACGTCACCGGCCTGCTGGGGCTGACCCTGATCATTTTTGCAGTGGCGCTGTTCCTCCTGAAACCGGACTGGAGCTCCCTGGCCGGACAGCTGATGCCCGCGGTGCCCCAGGAGGAAACTGTCTGGTCCTACAGCTACTACGCCATTGCCCTGTTCGGCGCGGCCATGACCCCGTACGAGGTGTTTTTCTTCTCCTCCGGAGCCGTGGAGGAGGGGTGGACCGTGAAGGACCTGGCCCAGTCGCGGATCAACGTCCTCGTCGGTTTCCCGCTGGGCGGCCTGCTGTCCGTGGCCATCGCTGCGTGCGCCACTGTCGTGCTGCTGCCCGCCGGTATTTCGGTGACTTCGCTGTCGCAGGTGGTCCTGCCGGCGGCGGAAGGTGCCGGGAAGTTGGGGCTCGCGGTGGTCCTGGTGGGCATCGTTGCGGCCACCTTCGGCGCCGCCCTGGAAACCACCCTGTCCAGCGGCTACACCCTGGCGCAGTTCTTCGGCTGGTCCTGGGGTAAATTCCGCCGCCCGGCTGAGGCCGCGCGCTTCCACCTGGCCATGATTATCTGCCTCCTGGTGGGCATCGCCGTCCTGGCTACGGGGGTTGATCCCGTCCTGGTGACTGAATACTCGGTGGTGTTCTCCGCGATCGCGCTGCCGCTGACCTACCTGCCCATCCTCATCGTGGCCAATGACCCGGAATACATGCAGGAGCACGTCAACGGACGGGCAGTGAATGCCCTGGGCATGGTCTACCTGGTGATCATCCTGGTGGCCTCCATCGCAGCAATACCACTCATGATCGTGACAGGAGCCGGGTCATGACGTCCGCGCACCAGCAGTTGCCGCCCGCCCCGCCGGTCGCAGGCCGCATCCTCGATGCCCAGGTGCACCTGATGGACCGGCAGGTGCTTGACCACGACGGCGTTCCGGTCACCACCGTTGACGATCTTGAGGTCACCGGGCCAGACCTGGACGCGGAGATCCCGCCCGGGACGACCGCCCCGGTCATCACCGCCCTCCTGACCGGGGCGGTGCTGGGGACGCGCATCTTTGGCGGCAGGCCGCCGTCGTCCCGCCTGATCCGCCTCCCCTGGAAGGACGTGGCAGAGGTGGGGGTAGTGCTCCGGCTTGGCATCAAGGGGGAGCCGCTGGACGCCAGCTGGGTTGAGCGGTGGGTCAGGGACAAGATCATCGCGCGCATCCCGGGAGGGCGCCATGATCCTCGGTGACCTGCTGGGGACCCCTGTCTTTGATGCGGACGGCGGGCGGCTGGGCCGCGTGGCCGACGCCCGGTTCGTGCTGGACGGCACCCCGCACCAGCTGATGGCGGAGCCTCGGCTACTGGGGCTGGTGGTGGGCCCGCACAGCGCGTCCTCCTTCATGGGCTACGAGCGGAACGGCCTCACCCGGCCCCGCACGATTGCCCGGATCCTCCGGTGGCGGCACCGCGGATCATTCCTGGTGCTGTGGGAGGACATCGCCGTGATCGGCGAACGCTCCGTGCGGCTTCGGCCCGGCTTTACCCGCTACAGCACCGCACTGGATGACCGCGCGCAGACCCGATCGGCGCCTGAACAGGGAAGCGATTAGGCGTGGGCTGAATCTCCTGTAGTCTTGAACCTGTTGTTGTGTTTATGCAGTTGGTAGTTCAGGCAGTACGCGCGGTCGAAAGTCCGTGTTCTTCTGAAGTAGCGGTTTTTGAACACCCCACGCCGGAGGGCCCGAAAGTCGGGACTTTCCCTCCACCTTCACGAAGGACAAAATAATGGCTACTGGTACCGTCAAATGGTTTAACGCTGAAAAGGGCTTCGGCTTCATTTCCCCGGACGACTCCTCGCAGGACGTTTTCGCGCACTACTCCGCGATCAACTCCTCCGGCTTCCGCTCCCTCGAAGAGAACCAGAAGGTTTCCTTCGACACCGAGCAGGGCCCCAAGGGTCCCCAAGCCACCAACATCCAGGCTCTCTAATTTCTTAGGGTTCCGGGACCGTTAGGTTTCCAAGCAGGGTCTGCCGTGATTCACGGCAGACCCTGCTTTTGTTAACCCGCGTGCTGGAAATGGGTTCCTCGCGCCGAATCTTTGACTGTAGGGGCATGGTGTGCGGGGTGCACGCCGTGGATTAACGAAATCAACGCGCCGGCTGAAGCGTTGGCTCCAGCCGGGCGCGTTGGCGATTCCGCGTCCCGGGGCGGCCTAGGAACCGGCGGGGTCCCCCGGCTGGCCCAGCGCGGATGACCGGCCCGGGTTTGGGTGGCCCAGTGCGGTTGAACCGGAAGCGGGAGAGAGGCCAAGGCGGCTGACCACCTCGGCGGCTTCCTCAGCGGGGGTGCGCCCCACATCCACCACGATCGTGTTCTCGTCCGGTCCTGGCGGTTCAAGCGTGGCAATCTGCGAATCAAGCAGTGAAGCGGGCATGTAGTGGTCCATGCGCGCCGTCAGCCGGCGGCCTATCTGTTCCTTGGAGCCCGACAGATGTACGAAAACGACGTTCTTTTCGCGGAGCCGGTCCCGGTAGATCTTTTTCAGCGCAGAGCAGGTGATGATGCCCGGTATTCCAGCCATCGTGTGCTCGATGATCCACGAGGCAATGGTGTCCAGCCAAGGCCAGCGGTCCTCGTCGGTCAGGGGGATTCCGGCAGCCATCTTTGCCACGTTTTCGGCCGGGTGCAGGTCGTCGCCTTCCTCCAGATCCCAGCCGAGCTGGCCCGCAAGGATGCCCGCCACCGTGGACTTGCCTGAGCCGGACACGCCCATGATGACGAGGACCGGCTGCTGGACGGACTCGGGGGTGGGTGCGGTGTGCATCAGGGGACCACCACTGAGAGGACCATGACCAGCGCGAAACCGACCACGGAGATGAGGGTCTCCATCACCGACCAGGTCTTGAATGTTTGGCCCACGGTCAGCCCAAAGAGCTCCTTGACCAGCCAGAAGCCAGCATCGTTCACGTGGGAGAGGAACAATGAACCGGCACCCACGGCAAGCACCAGCAGGCCGGCGTGGCCGGGGGAGAGGCCGGCCGCCAGCGGCGCGACGATGCCTGCCGCCGTCACCGTGGCCACGGTGGCTGAACCGGTTGCGAGCCGGATGGCGACCGCGATGAGGAAGCCCAGGACCAGGACGGAGATGTTTGCTCCGGTGGCCCACTTGGCGACGGCATCACCGACGCCGGCTCCAATGAGAGTCTGCTTGAATCCGCCGCCTGCGCCGACGATCAGGATCACGGCCGCGATGGGGCCTACTGATGCACCGATCTTGGTGCCGATCTTGGCGCCGGTGAAGCCGACCGCGTAGCCGAAAGTCACGAGGGCCAGCAGGACTGCGAGGGTCATGGCCACCAACGGTTCACCGATGAAGTCAAAGAAGACGCGGGCCGCGCTCGGGTTCTTGGAGTTGGGGTCGACGATATCCACTACGGCCTTGAGGAGCATCAGGACCACAGGGAAGACGATGGTCAGCAGGGTCACGAGGAAAGTCGGCTGGCGCTTGACGTCAGGATCGGCCTGGGTGTGTTCGGTGTCGATGCCGCCGGCTACCTTCGGCGCATCCACCGGGACCCAGCGCGCAGCGTAGATGGCGAACAGCGGGCCGCAGATGATGACGGTGGGAATGGCGATCAGGAGTCCGAGGGCCAGGGTGATGCCCAGCGGCGCGTTAAGGCTGGAGATGGCGACGAGCGGACCGGGGTGCGGCGGGACCAGGCCATGCAGGACTGAGAGGCCTGCGAGAGCGGGAATGGCTACCCGCATAAGCTTTCGGCCGGACCGCTGGGACACCAGCACGATGACGGGCAGCAGCAGCACGAGGCCGATCTCGAAAAACATCGGCAATCCGATGATGACGGCGACCAGCGCCATGGCCCACGGCAGAATCTTCGGGGAGACCTTGCCCAGCAGGGTGTCCACCACCCGGTTGGCGCCCCCGGAATCAGCCAGGAGCTTGCCCAGCATGGCGCCCAGTGCGATCAGCAGGCCGACTTCTTTCAGGGTGCCCCCGACACCATCTTCGAAGTTGCTGATGACCTTCCCAAGTTCCACCCCGGAGGCAAGGCCTACGAACGCGGATCCGAGGACCAGCGAAAGGAACGGGTGAAGCTTGAGTTTGACGATCAGGAAAACGATCAGCGCGATGCCAATGGCGGCGACGACGACCAGTTGGGTGTCGTGTCCGTTCCAAGGCTCTGTGGCGGCGGGAAGGAGTAGGGATTGCATGAGGCTTCCTCGGTTGGAGTGCAACCGCCAACGGTGCTGGTGGCGGGCTGCAATAAGTATGACGTATAACACCAAAAAAGTGAATAAGTAGGACTTAGGGTCGTTGAAATCCTGTTGGAGGAGCGACGGCGTATAGCCATGTGCGGGCCCGGTGGGTGCCGGGAACACCTGCCGCCCCGCCGTCGTTGTTCCTTTTGGTGTGCCGGACCGGGTGCGCTTCCCGCCGAGCAAAGGACACCCCTTGACTCCTCGAACCATCGTGATCACCGGCGCCAGCGACGGCATCGGCGCGGCAGCCGCCCGGACGCTGGCCAAGGCAGGGGAGCAGGTGGTCGTCGTCGGCCGTTCCGCTGAGAAGACCAGCGCACTGGCCAACGACATCGGCGCCGACCACTACCTGGCCGACTTTTCCGACCTGTCCCAGGTCCGCGACCTTGCCGGAAAGCTGAAGGCCGCCTACCCGCGCATCGATGTCCTGGCCAACAATGCGGGCGGAATCATGGGCAAGCGGACCCTCACCGTGGACGGCAACGAAGCCACCTTCCAGGTCAACCACCTGGCACCGTTCCTGCTGACCACCCTCCTGATGGACACGCTCACCGCCAGCCAGGCCAAGGTGGTCAACACCTCCAGCGCCGCCAACAACTTCGGCAAACTGGATTTGTTCGACCTCACGGCAAGCCAGGGCTACAGCACCAACCGCGCCTACGGCACTGGCAAGCTCGCCAACATCCTTTTCACCTCCGAACTGCACCGCCGCTTTCACGACCAGGGAATTTCGACGGCGGCGTTCCACCCCGGCGTGGTCCGCACCAACTTCGCCGCCGACTCCACCAGCCACTTCCGGCACGCCTACAGGACCATTTTGAACCGGTTCATGCTCAGTCCTGACCAGGGCGCCGACACCATGCTCTGGTTAATCAACGGCACCCCCGGCACGGACTGGATCTCCGGCGCCTTCTACGCCAAGCGTGCATTGGCGAAGGCCAATCCACAGGCCTACGACGCCGAACTGGCCCGCGGGCTTTGGGAGAAGAGCGAAGAGCTGGTCAAGCAGTTCGTCTAGTCCCTACCGTTCGCAGCCGATGCCGTCATGATCGGCGTCGAGGCCGTAGATGTCCCGGCCGATGACCTGAACGGGACCGCTGACGTACGCCGGGCCGTTTCCGCTGCCGCCTGCGCAGTCCACATCGGATGCAACGGGGACGCAGCCTGAATAGTTGGGGTCGCAGCCCGGATTAGTGCCGGGAACAGCAGGGGCAACGGGAGCCGGAGGCGCCGCTGCCTTGGCGGCCGCCGCTGCAGCGGCCTGGGCAGCCGCCTGTGCTGCAGCCGCCTCCTGGGCGGCCTTCGCGTCGGCGGCTTGTTGTGCCGCTGCGGCTGCATCGGCAGCTGCCTTATCGGCAGCGGCTTTGTCGGCAGCTGCCTTATCAGCGGCGGCTTTGTCGGCTGCAGCCTTGTCTGCCGCGGCCTTGTCAGCTGCCGCCTTCGCCGCAGCTGCCGCGGCGAGCTTGTCGGTCACCCGCTTGGACTCTGCCGCCTCCAGCCAAACGAGCCTGCCCGATTCGTCCTTGGTGCAGATATAGGTGCTGCCTGCCGCCGTCTGCTCCGCGTTCGCCGTGGTGCATGGCGTATGCGCAAGGGGCGTCGCCGTGGGGGTTGCGGTGACGGATTCACTGGCCGGCCCTGCGGCTGCCGTCAGTGAGGCCTGGGATCCGCCGCAGCCGCTCAGCAGAAGTACGACGGCGGCGGCCAGTGCCGGCGTCCGGCCCTTCCGCAGGGAGGCTGCGGCGGGGTGGGCGCCGTCCTTGCGAAGCGTGCAAGGCCCGGAAAAGTAGCGGAAAGTAGGCATGCGTCCCCCAAATTCGTGTACCGGATGCTGATGGCACGGCCAGCGTAGTCCCGGCCCCGCGGGCAGAACGGGTTAAGCGCCAATCTTGATTTAATCCTTGGGGAACCTTTGAGATTGGCTGCAGGCGATGCAAGCACCAGTGCCGGGNCAGGCGATGCAAGCACCAGTGCCGGTCGGGCTAACGGCCGGCGGGCTCCGTTTCGTTGCCCTGGATGTTCCCGTTATGGCTGATGGACGCGACGGCGCCGGTCTGTTCGTTGAGCAGGACCTTATCGTTGCGTTCGTGGTGGAAATTGAACATGGCATCCATGGGCCCTGCGGCCGCATCGGCTGACGAGTCACCGATGGTTCCGGTGTGCCAGTTTTCCTCGATGAACCGCAGGATGGAGGCCTGGTCGGTCTCGGTGTGGTCCACGAAGTTCTTCTTCGCGAACGGGGAGATAACCACCAGCGGCTGGCGGGGGCCCGGGCCGCAGCGGTCGGCATAGCCTCCAGCCACCGGGACGCCGTTCGCTGCGGCGTTCTGGCACCATGCGGCGTCGTCACCACCCGTGGAGGCATTCTTCGGCTGGGCGGCGACGTGGTCGTACCATCCATCGGAGTCGTCATACGCGAGCACGATGGCGGTGTTGTCCCAGTTCTTCGACTGCTGGATCTGGTTGACGGTTTTGGTGACGAAGTTCTGTTCGTCCACCGGATCCGAATATGCCGCGTGTCCGTCCTGGAACTCAGAGGCCTTCAGGAAGGACACGGCAGGCATGTTGTCGCTGTCCACCACCTTGCCGAAGTCGGTCAAGTCGTACTGGTGGTTGGCCTGGCCGTTGTGTCCGATCTCTGCGTCCGAGGCCGGCGCCAGGTGGTGCGGGTTGGCGGTGGAGGGGTAGTACTGGAACGGCTGGTGGTGCGGGGAGTAGTCCACCACCGACGCGCCGGCAGCGTTGGTGTGGCTGGCCAGGCATGATGCCGGGGTACTGCCGGTGGCCGCCGTGGTGGGCGCGAAGCCGCCCTGGAACCAGCCCCAGGACGTGCCCTGGGAGTTGAGCAGGTCCCCGATGTTCCTGCCGGTCATGCCGGCCAGGTTGTTGGTCTTGGCATGGCTGTTGTTGGAGCAGTCATCGTAGACCGGGTCAGGGTCATTGATCACCGTGCCGACGCCGTTCGCGTCAGGCTGGCGGACAGCGCTGCTTCCCGTGGCCGGCGTGGCGACCGGCTGGCCGGCAGCAGTGAATTCCTTGACGCCGTGGGTTTGCCCGGAGACCAGGTTCAGCGCGCCAGGGGTTGAAGGGCCGAAGACGGTGCTGAAGTGGTTGTCGCTCATGGCGTAGTTCTGGGCGTAGTTCCAGATGCCGGTGACGGTGTTTCCGTCGTAGTAGTCCATGGTCAGGCCGGGGCGTCCGTACTGGTTGGTGCCGCACGCGTCGCGGCTGGTGAACTGGACGAACTTGTCCATCGCCCCGCCGTTGTAGGCGTTCTGCTCGGCTTTGTAGCCGTGGTCCTGGTCGCAGGTGACAGCCTGCATCGGGGAGAGCCGCGCCGGCTGGACCGAGTTCGGGTTGTTCGGCGCAAGGAGTCCTGCATGGGCCAGGGTGTTGATGTCCTTGGGGGTGTCCTCCGCCGCGGTGAAGGTGGCCGCGGGGGCGCCGGAGCCCTGCTGCGTCTCCCCGGCGGTGTTGGCGGCGTGGGGGTAGGTGGCGAAGTAGTGGTCGAACGACACGTTTTCCTGGAAGAGCACTACGACATGCTTGATCGGCGTCGCCGTCTGGTCCTGGGTGCCGGCGGTGGCGGGTGCGGCGCTGAGGCCGACCAGCCCGGCCGTCAGTGCTGAAGCCGCAAGGGCTGCCGCGCCGGTGGCAGCGGTGACGCTTTTCCTGGTGAATCTTCTTGCCGGGTGATGCATGGGGTATCCAATCGTTCCTGTGCAGTTGCGGGCCGCCGTTGCGGCAGGTGGGGGAAGTGCTAGGGGGTGGGGGTTACGTCGGCCTGGTAGGTGAGGATCTCGGTTCCGTTGCCTTCGTCGCCGTTGTCGGGGGCTACCGTCATGGTGAGGTGGCCGCCGTCCGCGGTCATTTTGAACGGGTTGCGGGTGGCCACGTGGCCGGCCGTTGACCACTGCTGGAGCGGGACCTCGCGGGACACCTGATGGGATTTCAGGTCGATCATCGCCATGCCACCCAGCTCATAGGTGGCCGCCGTGCCGCCGGCCGTCGGGGTCTGCGGGAGGTTGGTGATACCGGCACAGAGCATCCTGGCGTTGGGAACGTACTGGCAGTCCTGGTAGTCGATGAAGTAGTTCGGGTTCTCCCAGGTGGAGAGTTGCTTGCCCTGGAGGTCCCATTCGGCGAAGCGCCGCGAGCCCCAGGTGTTCCCGATGAGGTGCCCGGTCTGCTTGTCCAGGACGATCCCGCCGAAGTGGTCCTTGACCTCGAACTGCTTATGGACGTCCAGGGTCTGTGCATCGACCTTGTAGATGATCGCGCTGCTGTCCGGCCGGTACTGGGCTACCGGCACCCAGACGTTGGTGCCGTCGAAGTCGATGCCGCCCGGATGGTACATGTCGCCTTCGCCAAGGATGATGTCCTTTTGCAGGTTGCCCGCCTTGTCCATGACGAACAGATGGCCGATGCCCTTGCCCGGCGTGCGGTCGTAGCCGTCCTGCGGGGTGGGGTACTTGACGGTGGGTTCAACGATTTGGACGGCAGAGAGGAAGATGTGGTCCTGGCCGTAAGCGATTCCCTCGGTGTGGAATGTGGGGAACTTCAGTTTCAGCTTGGACGTTTCCTGCCAGGCCGTGTTCCGGGTGACGGAGTCAAAGGCGTTGGCCAGGTCGGTGGTCGTTTCGTGGCGGGCTCCGGCGGCGGAGCTGGGGCCCCGTTCCGGGGTGCCCGCCTGGGCAGCCGCGGTACCGGCGGCGGCGCAGGCGGCGACTAGCAGGGACGCTGCCAATGTGAGGGTGCGTCGGGATGGCTTGGAGCTCATGGTGGGCCTCTTAAGGTTGGGGTCTCAACAGGAGCTCTCAAGTTACTAATGGGTAATGAACCGGGAATGGCGGCGCGGTGAACGACCGCTGGCGCCAGGCTGACCGGTTGGCGCGCAGGGCCGTCCTTAGCCGCTGTTTCGCACCAGCGCCTCGCCGATGCGTCGTGCCCCTTCCGGGTAGGCGCCCGGGTTGGGCCCGGAGTAGTTGAGGCGGATGAACGCGCCTGCGGGTTCGGCCGGGAACCACTCCGTGCCGGCGGCGATGATCACCCCCGCGTCCTCGCAGTCCCGGACCAGGCGTGGCAGATCGGTGGCATCCGGCAGGCGGAGCCACAGGTTCAGTCCGCCCCTGGGCAGGGCATCGAGATGGGCCTGGGGAACGTGTTCGCGGATGCTCGTGACCAGCAGGTCCCGGCGCGCCTGGAGCTGCTGCCGCAGGCTGCGCAGGTGCGTCTGCCAGCCGGGTTGGGTCACCACGTCCAGGGCCGCGGCCTGCAGGAGTCCGCTCACGTACATTGATTCCGCGGCGCGCTGGGCCAAAATGCGCTCCCGCACCGGACCGCGGGCGGTCACCGCCGCAATGCGGACGGCGGTGGAGACGCTCTTGGTCAGGGACCGGATATAGACCACATGGCCGGCGTCGTCCCGGGTTGCCAGCGGGACCGGATTGGAGGTGATGCCGAAGTCGTGGGCCCAGTCGTCCTCCACCAGGAAGGCGCCGTGCCGGCGGGCCACGTCCAGGATCTGGTCCCCGCGTTCAGGCGTCCACTGCGCCCCGCTGGGGTTGGAAAAATTGGGCTGCACATAGAAGGCGCGGGCACCAGTCTCGGTGAAGGCGCGGTCCACGTCGGCAGGATCGGGTCCATCCGGACCGGTGGGCACCGGAATCACGCGCACCCCGGTCTGGGCGGCCGCCAGGATGGCACCCCAGTACGACGGCGACTCCATCAGCAGCGGCTGCCCCGCGCCCGCCAACGCACGGAAG
The DNA here is from genome assembly GCF_052046035.1 of Paenarthrobacter sp. 22069. Classification (NCBI taxonomy): domain Bacteria; kingdom Bacillati; phylum Actinomycetota; class Actinomycetes; order Micrococcales; family Micrococcaceae; genus Paenarthrobacter; species Paenarthrobacter sp. 22069. The sequence continues at coordinate 42,454 of NZ_JBQEQF010000004.1, forward strand.
ATGGAGCTGAGGCCGCTCTGGCTCCCCGGCAGCACGATGACGTCGTTCGGCGTGGGCGGAGTGATACCCACCGGGGTTGCCTGCCCCAGCTCCTGGGCGAACCACTGCTGCAGTTCCGGCATGCCGGCGGCAGGTGGCCGGGACAGTGCGGCGTCCCCGCGGGCAGCCCGCGCAAGGGCGGACCTGACCAGTCGCTCCGGCAGCAGCTCCCGGTCCGGGTAGCCGGAGTGGAACCAGATGGCCTCGCCGGACACGTTACGCATAGTTCCCGACGACGACGGCAGCGGGGACGACGGCGACCGCAACGCTGCCGTTTGCCAGCCGTAGTCCAACGGGCGGGCAGTCCGGACTGCACGGACGAACGTTCCGACACCGGGGCGGCTTTCGATCAGGCCCTGCACCGCCAGAGCCTGCAGTGCCTTCTGCACCGTGACCGGGCTGGCCTGGTGCTCCGCCACCAGTTGCCGCGTGGAGGGCAGTTTTGCCCCCGGCGCCGCCGCGGCCACCCACAGCCGGAGTGCCGTAACAATCCGCGAACTGCTATCGTTGTTCATGAGAGAACATAGTAGCGCTACTGTCCTGAATGGCACAGTGATACTCCCGCGCAGGGCCGCCGGTATCTGGTGGGGCCTTCTGGGCATCGCCGCCTTTTCCTTCACCGTTCCCTTCACCCGGGTGGCGGTCGCAGGCATCCCGCCGCTGTTTATCGGTTCCGGCCGCGCCGTGGTGGCCGCCGTTCTCGCCGCCGCCGCCCTCGCGCTGACCCGGCAACGGCTGCCGCAACCGCGCACGTGGCCGCGCCTTGCACTGGTGGCCGGCGGCGTCGTCGCCGGTTTCCCGCTGCTCACCTCCTATGCCCTCACCGCCGTTCCCGCGGCCCACGGTGCCGTGGTGATCGCGCTTCTGCCGGCTGCCACGGCGACCGTGGCCATCCTGCGGACCGGCGAACGGCCGCCAGCGGTCTTCTGGGCCGTGATGGTGCTGGGCTCACTGACAGCGGCTTCCTTCGCGTTCCTGCAATCCGGCGGCGTGGGCCAGCTGCACTGGGCAGACCTCCTGCTGCTCGGCGCCGTCGCATGCGCGGCTGTCGGCTACGCCGAGGGCGGGCTCCTGGCCCGTGAACTGGGTGCGTGGCAGACCATCGCCTGGGCGTTGCTCCTCGCCGCGCCGGCCATGCTGGTCCTGGCCGTGGCGTCGGTCCTCAACCAGCCGCCGTCGGCCACGCCCGCCCAGTGGGCCGCGTTCGCCTACCTGGCCGTGGTCAGCATGTTCCTGGGCTTCTTTGCCTGGTACCGCGGCCTCGCCATCGGCCCCATGGCGCAGGTCAGCCAGATCCAGCTGGTCCAGCCCGTCCTGAGCATCGGTTGGGCCGCCCTCCTCCTGGGTGAGGCCCTCACCTGGACCACCGTGATCGGCGCTTTCGCAGTGATCCTCTGCGCCGCCGCGGCCGTCCGCCTCCGGCTAACGCCGGCCTCCTGACCAGCCCAACCAAACCAACCCAACCAAACCAACCAAACGGACCCGAAAGGACCCCCATGTACATCCCCGCCCACTTCGCGGCCAGCCCAGAATCCGTCCGGAACCTCCTCGCCGCCCCGGGCGCCGCCAACCTGGTCACCATGACGGACCAGGGGCTGCTGGCAACGCTGCTGCCCTTCGCCTACAACCCCGGGGTGGGAGAGCATGGTGCGCTGCAGGCCCACATGGCACGGAACAACCCGCAGTGGTCAAGTGCGCCCACCGGAGAAGCGCTCGCCATCATCCAGGGCCCCGACGACTACATTTCGCCGTCGTGGTACGCCTCCAAGGCCGAGCATGGCCGCGTGGTCCCCACCTGGAACTACAGCACCGCGCACGTATACGGCGAGCTGGTGATCCACGACGACGCCGGCTGGCTGGCAAGGCACGTCCGGCACCTGACCGGCCTGCACGAGGCCGGCCGGGAGGAACCCTGGGCCGTGGACGATGCCCCGGAGAAGTTCATCGCCGGGCAGCTGCACGCCATCGTGGGCGTGGAACTGCTGATCACCCGGATCGAGGCGAAGGAGAAACTGAGCCAGAACCGCTCCGCAGCCGACGCCGAAGGGGTGGCGGCAGGCCTGCGGACCGGCGGGCGGGAAGCCAGCGCGGCCGCCGTCGAACGCGCACGCCCCTGAACGCTGCCTCTGTCAGGCAGTGCGTTCCAACAGCATCATCACCTCGTAGTGCGTGGTCTGCGGGAACATGTCCAGGACCCTGGCCCGGCGGGCGGTAAAGGAAGGGAGGGCGGCCAGGTCGCGGGCCAGGGACTGGGCGTTGCAGCTGGAGTACACCACATGCTGGACCTCCGACGATTCCAGCCAGCCGCACAGCTCCTTGCCGACGCCGCGCCGCGGCGGGTTCACGATCACCAGCTCCGGCGACTCCTGCGACGCCAGCGCGAAGGCGGTGGCGTCGCCGGCCTGGAAGTCCATCCCTGCCAGGCCTGCCTCGTCACTGCTGAGCCGCGCGGACACGACCGCCTCGCTGCTGGTTTCAATGCCGGTGACGGTGCGGGAGGGGGCGGCACTGTGCAGGGCGAAGCCGCCCACGCCGCAGTACAGATCCCATACGGACGCCGGCGCCAGTTCGTTGACCCACTCGCGCCCCTGCCGGTACAGGGCGGCGGCCATTTCGGTGTTGGTCTGGAAGAAGCTTTGCGGCCGGAGGTGCAGGTTGATGTCGTTGACCCGCATGTTCAGGGTGGACTGCCCCGTCAGCAGGATCTCCTGCTCTCCCTCCAGCACGGCTTTGTGCTGCGGGTGCAGGTTGACGGAGACCACTTTTACCTGCGGAAGGACGGCCAGGAGGTCTGGAAGATGTTTCCTGATGCGCGGCACCGTTTGGTCCGAGCGGAGGACCAGGCGGAGCATCACCTCGCCGTCCGGCGATTCGGTGATGATGAGGTGCTTGAGTTCTCCCGTGCGGCGCGGAACGTCGTAGGGCGTCAGCCTGAGCCGGCGGATGAAGGTGGCCAGCACCGGGAAGCAGGCGAGCAGGCCGGGGGAGCATACGCCGCACTTGCGCAGGTCCACGCCGTGGCCGTCGGCGTCGAGAATGCCGATGGTGGGATTCTGCGCCGTCCCGCCAATCACCATCTTGGCTTTGTTGCGGAAGCCGGACTCCTGGCTGGCAACCGGCGGCAGCCATTCGATTGCGGTATGCCCGGACAGGAGGCCCGCGCAGTGCTGCTGCTTGCCTGCCAGCTGTTCGCCGTAGGGCGTGCCCATGTGGGTGCAGGAGCGGCAGGTGCCGGCATCAAAGTAGGAACAGCGCATGACTGGTCAAGTTTACCCGCCCGCCTTCCCGGCCACGACATGTGCTGAATGCTCTCCGCTGGATCTGGAGCGGCTGCTGCCGACGTATCATCTCTGTGTGCTTTCGTTCTGGAGCCGGGCCGACTCCTGTCTGCTGTTGGAAAGTCATGCGGTGAAGGGTGAAACATGGAGCGGGCGAGTCTTGACCGGATCGACCAGGGCATCCTGGCGGAGCTGACACGCAACGCCCGGGTCAGCCACGCGGAGTTGGCCGCGAAGGTGATGCTGTCCCGCAACGCGGTCAGGCAACGCATCGACAGGATGGAACGGCAGGGGTACATCCAGGGCTACACGGTGGTGACCGGCGCCCCCGGGCACGGCACGGTCTCGGCCTTCCTGATGGTCTACCGGAAGGACAGGGTGCGCGGATCGGACGTCATCGCCGTGCTGCAATCGATCCCGGAGGTGGTCCTGTGCGATGTGGTCAGCGGTGACTTCGATCTGCTGGTGAGGGTGGAAGCACGGTCACTTGAACGCATCCAGGAGATCTGGGAACAGATTGCGGCCACGCCGGGCGTGACGGACACCGTAACGGCGATGACCCTGTCCAACTATGTCCGGCGGGACGCAGCAGCGAGGCCGGGCCAGCCGGGAACCGCCCCCGGCCAGGCTCCGTCCCGGGTGATCAGCCCGGGCGCCTGATGCACACCACTTTCGGCTGGGTCATCTCCTCATAGGCGAAGCGGACTCCTTCGCGGCCCAGGCCGCCATACTTGGATCCGCCGAACGGCATGCCGTCGAAGCGGTAGTCCGATGAGTCGTTGACCATGACGCCGCCTGCGTCAATGCGGCCCGCGGCTTCCAATGCCGTGTCCAGCGATCGGGTGAAGATCCCGGCGTGCAGGCTGAAGTCGATGGCGTTGGCCATGCCGACGGCTTCGTCGAAGGCCGTGAAGGGTTGAAGCATGACGACCGGCCCGAACACCTCTTCCGTCCACAGCCTGCTGCCAGCGGGCACCCGCTCCAGGACGGTGGGATGCAGGACGTTGTTCTCCCTGCTGTTGCCTGTCAGGACTGAGGCGCCGGAGGCAACCGCAGCGTCAATTTTGGCCTGGAGCTGGTCCACCGCGGTGGAACTGATCATGGGGCCGACGTCGGTGGCCTCTTTGGCGGGGTCACCCGCCACCAACCGTGACGTCTCCTGCAGGAAGCGCTGGCGGAACTCGTTGTAACGGGAGGTGGCTACCAGGATGCGCTGAACCCCCACACAGTTCTGGCCCGCTGCCCAGAAGGCTCCGGAGACGCAGGCCGAAACGGCAGCATCGATGTCAGCGTCCTCCATGACGATGACCGGGGCGTTCCCGCCCAGATCCATGGACAGCTTCTTCAGGCCTGCCGTCCTGGCGATGGCCCCGCCAGCCGTGAATCCGCCGGTGAAGGACACCATGCGGACCTCCCGGCTCCGCACGATCGCCTCCGCCACGTCCTTGTCTCCGTGGACCACTGAGAGGATTCCGGCAGGCAGGCCCGCTTCGGCGAAGACCTCGGCGAGCAGTTGCGCGGACAGGGGCGTCAACGCGGAGGGCTTGAGGATGACGGCGTTGCCTCCGGCCATTGCCGGGCCCACCTTGTGCGCCACCAGGTTCAGGGGATCGTTGTACGGGGTAATGGCCGCAATGATGCCCAGCGGTTCCCGTGAGTACCATCCCATGCGGTCCTCGGAGCCTTCATAGGAGTCAAAGGGAATGGTCTCTCCTGCGTTGCGGCGTGCCTCCGCGGCGGACAGGCGAAGGGTGTTAACTGCCCGCAGCACCTCCTTGCGCGCCTGGCGGATGGTTTTGCCGCTCTCGGCTGTGATGGTTTGGGCGAACTCTTCGCGCCGCGCGTCGATTATTGCGGCGGCCGTGTCCAGCAGCTTCCCGCGGGCATGGCGGGACAAAGCACGTGCCTGTTCGGCCCCGGCCCGGGCAGCCGAAATGATCGCGTCCACGGACTCCGCCGGGGTCAGGGCGACTGTGCCCACCGCCCGGCCGTCGTAGGGGCTGAGCACCCCGCGGAACGCTGCCGTTGGGTGCTCCAGGGGTGCAAGGGTTGATTCACGCATCTGCAGCCACCGGGATCCCTGCCGTGTGCATGGCGATGATGTCTGACAGCAGGGCGTACGCCGTCTCCACCCGTCCGGCCCCGGGGCCGGACACCGTCACCGGTCCGAGGAGATCGGTGTTGAATGACACTGCGTTGCCGGCGCCCGAAACTCCGGCGAGGCCATGGTCCAGGGGGAGTGCCACGGGGGAGACGCCGGCGCTGATGGTTCCGTCCACGTTCCGCTGCGCGGAGCCCACCAGTTTCCACCGCCGCCCTTCACTCCTGGCGCTCCTGATGTCCTCGGGGGCCAGCGTTGAAATGGCTTGGCGCTGCACGTCCGCGAGCGTGATGTCCGCCCCCAGCAGTTCATTGGCGAGGATCAGGACCTTCAGTTGGACGTCGTAGCCCTCGATGTCGGCCGTGGGATCTGCCTCTGCATACCCCCGGTGCTGGGCTTCGAGGACGGACTCCTCAAAACTGAGGCCATCTTCCATCCTGCCCAGGACATAGTTGCTGGTGCCATTGAGGATGCCTTCAAACCCATTGACCACCAGACCTGGGAGCAGTTGTTTGGCCAGCCGAAGGACGGGTGTCCCGCTCATCACCGCGCCCTCAAACTCGAAATGCAGCCCCTTCAGGTTCGCGAGCCGGCCCAACTCCCGGCCGTGCAGGGCGACGGGGCCTTTGTTGGTGGTGCAGACGCTCTTTCCGGACTCCAGCGCCCAGCGGACGTGTGAAGCCGCAGGCTCGCCGTCTACAGGGTTGGTGAACGTTGCTTCGCAAATGATCCCGGCAGAGCAGGTCCGGATCACGTGCTCGTTGTCCGGGTCCGCTGACCCCCCGTAAGCTGCAAACGTCGCGACGGCGGGGTCCAGGCCCAAGACCATGTCAAGGTCGATGCCCCCGTCCTGGACCAGGGAACCAAGCCGAAGGTCCGTAATGGCAACTACCCGCAGGTCAAACCCGAGGGTGCGGCCGAGCGCATCCCCTCTGGTGGCGATCAGCTCGGCGAGGGTCCGGTTAACGCCGCCGAACCCGATCAGTGCGATGTCGTAGGTGGTCATTGTTGCTCCCTTGATGTGGTTGATGATGCTCCCATCGTGTCCCTGCCGGGTGTCCGTTGAGGCATGTCCAAACGCTCCATCGCGGAGGCGAAACGACCATCCGGAGGGCAAATCGACATACGGGGTAACCGCAATGAACGTGCAACATTCGCATTTGAATATGATTTTGATGACTAAAACTGCCAGTTTGTGTTACTTTCGTCACTGTCGACGCGCTTAGAGCTTTCATGGACCGGCACCCGAACCGCGGCCGTCCTTCCGACCATCCCCCCCACTGGAGGCACCTCTTGGAATCATCGACCCCCCTCACCCTCAAGCCGGAGCCGGATGCACCGCCGTCAGCGGAATCAGGGCTCCGCCGCTCGATGGGTCCCCGGCACCTTGTCATGATCGCCATGGGCGGGGTGATCGGTTCCGGCCTGTTCCTCAGCTCGGGTTACACCATTTCCCAGGCCGGTCCGCTGGGCGCAGTTCTCGCCTACCTCGTCGGTGCCTTCGTGGTTTACCTGGTGATGGCCTGCTTGGGGGAGCTCGCCATCGCCTACCCCGTCTCGGGTGCGTTCCATATTTACGCTGCCCGGTCCATTGGTCCCGCCACGGGATTCGCGACCGCCTGGCTTTACTGGCTGTGCTGGGCGGTCGCCATTGGATCGGAGTTCACTGCCTCGGGGCTGCTCATGCAGCGGTGGTTCCCCGGCGTTGATGTCTGGGTCTGGTGCCTTGTCTTCGCTGCGACGTTGTTCGGACTCAACGCCGTGTCGTCCAAGTTCTTCGGCGAGTCGGAATTCTGGTTTGCCATTATCAAGGTCGGCGCCATCATCGGGCTCATCGTCCTGGGCGGCGCAGCCCTCCTGGGCTTCCACCCGCTCAGCGAATCGGGCAACCATCCCTTCCTGTTCGAAAACTTCAACACCGAGGGAGGACTGTTCCCCAACGGTTTCACCGGCGTTCTGGTGACGGCGCTCGCCGTCTTCTATGCCTTCTCGGGCTCTGAACTGATCGGCGTCGCCGCCGGGGAGACGAAGGATCCCGCCACGAGCATCCCCAAAGCGATGCGCAGCACGGTCATCCGCCTCCTGGTGTTCTTCGTCGGAGCCATCGCCGTTATTGCCGCCACAATTCCTTACCAGGAAGTCGGGCTCGATGAGAGCCCGTTCGTGACGGTATTCACGGCCACGGGTGTTCCCTTTGCCGCCGATGCGATGAACTTCGTCATCATCACGGCGCTGCTCTCTGCAGGCAACAGCGGCTTGTTCTCCTGCGCAAGGATGCTGTACTCCCTTGCTGACGAAGGCCACGCACCCCAGGCGCTCAAGAAGCTGACCAAGCGCGGCATCCCCATGACCGCGCTCTCGGTGAGCATGCTCGGAGGACTGGCCTCACTCATCAGCAGCGTGGTAGCCCCGGAAACCGTCTACTTGGTGCTGGTATCGGTAGCGGGCTTCGCGGTGGTGGGAGTCTGGATGTCCATCACCGCCTCGCATTTCTTCCACCGGCGGTCTTTTGTCCGGAACGGCGGGGACGTGTCCACGTTGTCCTACCGCGCGCCGCTCTTTCCGCTGGTGCCGGTCCTGGCGTTCACTCTCTGCGCCGTTTCCCTGGTCGGCATCGCCCTGGACCCTACCCAGGTGGCGGCGCTGTACTTTGGTATACCTTTCGTCGCAGCCTGCTACGGCTACTTCCACATCAGGTACGGGCGCCAGGCCGCAGCTGAAAGGAATGCCCGGGGCTGAACCCTTCCATGGCCTGGTGCGAACACTGAACGTCCGCACCAGGCCATGGCTGTATCCGGCACACGGCATTGCTTCTGCCTGATCGCTGCCTCCCGCTGGGCGGTGCTGTGCGCATGTGAGGATAGGGTGGTTGCCGGTCGGAAGGAGCAGCAGGGTGGATAACTCCCCGGAGGCGTCATCACTGGCGCAGGGACTGCGAATCGTGCGTCTGGTCATTGACCGGGAAAAAACCGGGAAGCAGCTCATGGGCGTCTCCCAGTTGGCCGCCGAGCTGGACATGGACCAAAGCCGGGTCTCCCGTCTAACCCAGGAGCTTTGTGAGCTTGGCCTGCTCGAGCGCCGCGAACGCGGACCGTTCCGTGTAGGGGCGGGCTTCTTCGGCCTTGCCGCCACCCTCAATACGGGGTGGATACGGCATGCGGGGGCGGAACTGGAGGCGCTGGTGGCCACTACGGGACTGCGCGCCCGTATCTCCGTCCGCGACGGTTACCGGGTCATCCTCCTGCTGGCGTCCAGCAACGATTCGCAGGCTGGCAGCTTCGTCCAGCCCGGCATGGTGACCCCCGCCTGGTGCACTGGATCGGGCAGGGCGCTGCTGTGGGACCATAAGCGGCGCGGGTTTGAAGCTTTGCTTGCCGACGTGAACTTCGTCGGCGTTGGTGGTCCCGGCGCCCCGCATTCCAGCGCTGAGGCGTGGGAACTGATGGCAAAAGACAAACCCCATGGGTTCGTTGTTGCCACGGAGGAATTCGAACACGGGATCGTGGAGGTGGCCGTGCCTATCCGGGATCCGGGCGGTGGGATCGTCGCTTCGCTGAGTGTGTTGGGCGGCCAGCCGGACGTTGGGCCGCGCGAAGGGGAATTGGCGGATGTGCTCGCAGAGGCAGCGGCAAGGCTCGGTCCGTCCCGGCCCGTAGATGTAGTCGGCCAGTAGTCGGCCCTTATGGATGGCTGTCCGGCGATCGCCATCCGAGCATGCCTTCAAGCCATTTGCCCTGGCGCACGAGCGCTTGGGCGTGTTCGGCCCGGCTGGGTTGAAGGCGGCTCTTCAGGCCCACTACCTGGAGGGCCGCCACCACGTCGCCCCTGAAGTCCCTGACAGGTACGGCCAGCGAGTAGAGCCCCGGCTCCGCTTCCTCATCCACGATGGAATAGCCGCGGACCCGTGCCTCCCCGAGGCGTGCCAGGAAGTCCTCAACATCGGCCGGTGTGTTCGGGCCGTGCTGCTGGAACTGGACGCCGGCGAAAATTTTACGGACCTCATCGTCCGGAGTCTCCCAAAAGAGTGCCTGGCCGGCATCGCTGCAGTAGGCAGGGTAGGGCCGGCCCAGCCATGAGCCCACCATCCGGCTGCTCGCCGGGACGCTTTCGCCCACCGTTACTGTGCTCCTGCCGCTGAGAACGCCCAGGAAGCACCCCTCATCGGTCTCCCTCGAGAGGCGTTCCAGGGCTGCGGTCCCGTCGGTAGCCAGCCGGCGCCGGGTCAGCAGGAGGGCGTCGGTCAGGACGCCCCAGTCCAGGGCAAAGGTGCGTTCGGGGGTTCTCCGCAGGAAACCTTCCTGTTCTGCTGTCCGCAGGCTCCTGGAAACCTGGCTTCGGTCCTTGCCCAGGTCTCCTGCGATCTCTGCCACCGTGCCGCCGGGGAGGCCACGCAGGTGGCGTTCCCCGGCCGCCAGGACGGCCATGACGCCCCGTCCCATGCTTGAAGTCCTCGACATGGTCCGAGTCTAGATGACCGTCCGACCGGGTCAGGAGATGGCGAAGACGCGGGCGGGAAAGCCGCTTCCTTCGTAGGGTTTGGCCCAGCTGGCCACGATCGCGGCACCGGATTCCGGGAGGCCGGACAAATCAGCCAGTAATTCGATCTGCCAGCGGTCCTTCGCCAGGATGTAGGTTTCCAGGCCAAAGTCCCCCTGCGAGGTTGCCGCCCCCGGATCCGTGTCTGTTTGCTCGTGCCCGATGGCCGAAACCGACCGTTCCTCCACCAGGAAGGAAAGCACCTCGCGGGACCACCCGGGAGTGTGGCCGACCCCGTCCGCATCCTTGTTGGCCATGGCATCACCGTCGGGCCACCGTGCGCTCCAGCCGGTCCTCAGGGCAACGAAGCATCCAGCCGGAATTCTTCCATTCCGGTCTTCCCACCCGTTCACATCCTGCAGGGTGGGGACGGCGTCCGGATCCCGTTCAACGCGCTGGGTGATGTCCAGGACCACAAGCGGGAGAATCATCTCCTGGACTGGAATCCGGTCAAGGGTGCGGCCGCCGCGGATGAAATGGGATGGCGGATCCACGTGCGTGCCCCACTGGCCAACGATCGAATACCGGTGGGCTGTGAATCCGTCGCCTCTTTCAAGGTCGAAAAGCGCCTCCCGGTTTTCGTCGGGAAAGGCGGGGAAACGGGGCTGGCCCGGGTGGAAGGCGTGGGTGAGGTCCGTAAATGTCCTGCCTGCCAGGGCGGACTGAAGCGCGGGCCAGGCGGCAGTGGCGGTGAGTGTCATGATGCTGCCGCCGCCGAGGGGGTTCTACGGTGCAGGGCGCCGGCAACGCTCAAGGGCCCGGTCACCTCGATGACGGGCAGTTCCCAGGGGTGGATGGCCACCAGTTCCTGCATGGCCCGTTCCAGGACGGCGCGGTCCACTCCGGCGTCAAAATAGGTGGTGAAGACGAACGTGGGAGAGATGGTCTGCTCGCCCACCCGGCCGAGGGTGGGCGAGGCCCCTTCGCCGCAGGAGAATCCTTCAAATCCGATTCCGGATTCGAAGACGTGCTTGTAGTTCCCGAAATCACCGAGGTCGGGGAACTGCTCAACGGTATGCAGGAGTTCTGCAAGCCCCGGATCCTGCCGGACAGCCGTGGCATCTCCGGCGGCTATCCGGCCGAAGGTTTCCGCGCTGATAGGCCAGTGGACCCGCAGCTTACGGACACTGTTCAGGTGCACACTCACGAATATTCCTCCTGTAATGGTCGTTGCTGCTGTCATCGTGGCACACAGTGATATGCATTACAAGCATGGAAACTTGTCTATAATGAGTAAAAGCCCACAATTGACTGGAGTTGAGATGCAGCGCCGCCCTTTGCTGTCCGCCCTGCTGGAAAGCAACGCCGGCCTGGTCTCCGACGGCGCACTTGCTACGGAACTCGAGCGCCGCGGCTGCGATCTGAACGATCCCCTGTGGTCCGCCAAGGTTCTCCTGGAGCAGCCTGGACTGATCACGGAAGTCCACCGCGACTACTTTGCCGCCGGGGCCAACATCGCCACCACCGCCAGTTACCAAGCCACCCCGCAGGGTTTCGCGGCGCGTGGCATCAGTGCGCAGGATGCATTGGAGCTGGTTGCCCTCTCCGTCCGGCTGGCGGATGAAGCACGGCGGCAGCATCTGGCGGATCATCCCGACGCCGGGGTGCTTCTCCTGGCCGGTTCGGTAGGGCCATACGGCGCCTACCTCGCGGACGGCTCGGAGTACCGGGGCGATTACGTCCTGACCGCCCGGGAGTTCCGGGACTTTCATGCTCCCCGTATTGGGGCGCTGGTCGATGCAGGCGTGGACGTCCTGGCGTTTGAAACGCTGCCTTCCTTCGCCGAAGCGGAGGCCCTCCTGGCACTTGCCCGGGAACACGGCGTCGACAGCTGGTTTTCCTTCTCCCTGCGCGACGGCGGCCACATCAGTGACGGAACCCCGCTCGCCGACGTTGCCCGGCTCCTGGACGGGCAGCCGCATGTTGCCGCCGTGGGGGTCAACTGCGTTCCGCTTGACCTGGTGGGTCCGGCGCTCGCGGCACTGCGCCTGCATACGGCGACGCCGTTGGTGGCCTATCCGAATTCCGGGGAGGCCTACGATCCCGGGACCAAGACGTGGAGCCAGGCGGAGAGGCAGGACGATTCGGCTGGGGGAGGAGCACCGGCAACCCTCGCCGCCGCTGCCGACGGCTGGCGGGAACACGGTGCCCGGATCCTGGGCGGATGCTGCCGTACCACGCCCGCCGACATCGCGCGGCTGGCCGGGAAGGCATAGCCGCCGGGAACACCGCCGCCTCCACAGGTGTTAATGCCTATGGAGAAACGAACGATGAACAACAGAACTTACACAGCACTCGTAGTCCCGGCCAACAATGCCGAACCCCTACGGATCGAGCAGGTGGCAGCGGACCTGCAGGCACTGGAAGCCTTGGTGGGCGGGCCGCTGGAATCGGTGATCCGCGGTGACTGGCATGTTTACCTCAACGCGGAAAGCGTCATCACGCTCCTGCCCCTCAACGTCCGCGCCGACCAGCTCATGCACGAATGCGGCCTGGACCTGAACGGGATCCGCGGCACCGCCGTCTTCCTGGGCCGCGGCGAACACGGAGCCGAAGCCGATATCCCGGACCACCTGGCCAGGCTGGCAGAAGAGTTGTTCGGGGCGCCGCTGGCTGCCTGAGGCTAGTCCTTGCGCACACCGTAGGTGCTGAGGACGTTGCCCTTGCTGGTGGTCGACTGGTCCTGCAGCACCAGCCGGGTGAGCGGGTCCCCGTCCTCGAACAGCCGGCGGCCGCTGCCGGCAATGACCGGGTGCGTCATCAGTGTCAGGGAGTCCAGCAGCCCGGCGAACAGCAGCTGCCGGGTCACGGAAATGCTCCCGCAGACGGCGATTTCGCCCCCGTCGCGCTCTTTCAATGCGGCGATGAACTCCTCCAGCGGCGCGTCCATCAGCTGCGAGTTCTGCCACTCCAGCGGCCCCGTCAGTGTCCGCGAAGCCACGAACTTTTCCACGGGGTTGATGAACGCGGCAAAGTCCTGGTCCTGCGGGGCGGTGGGCCAGTAGCCGGCCCACTCCTGGTAGCTGACGCGGCCCAGGACCACCGTGTCCACCTCATTCATCATCCTGGTCATGCCCTGGCCGAGCTCCTCGTCAAAGCTGTCGAACTGGAACTTGAAGGGCTCGGACACCACCCCGTCCACCGAGTGGAACAGGCCGGCAGTGACTTTGCGCATGGGAACCTCCAAAGGTGTGGGCAGACAGGCTTTACGGTATTCGCCGGATCGCCTTCCGGGAAGGGTTTCGGCCCGCTTTCAGGCCCGGGATTCGGTACGACGGCGGGTGGCTGCGTTAGGTTGGTCACTCGCCGTGTTGTCTTGCGCCGTTTATTGCCGGCCCGGCCCCATACTTGTCTTGAACGGTTGTTGCCGTCCCCCGGCCAGGCAGGAGGAAGTGCATGGAAGCCCTGAAAAAAGTCGTGACCAACCAGTATTTTCCTGCCGGCGCCGTGCTGACCGCTGTGCTGCTGTTTTGGGTTGTAGGCATGCTGGGCGGCCTGTCGCTGCTCAACAACAACCAGCCGCCGCTGACCACCCTGACCTGGATGCTGTTCGTCTACGCCGCCGCCGTGCTGACCCCCCTTGCAGGGCTGCTGGCCGGCGCCGACCTGGTCCGCCGCTGGCGCCGCAACCGCGCCGCGGGATCTGCCCAGGCAACCAGTGCCGAACCTGCCGCTGACTCCTTCGGCGAGCCGGCGCCGTCGGCCCCTGAGGCCTCGGTTGTGCCGGCATCCTCCCCGGCACCCGCGGCGACTTCCACGCCGAACCCGGTGGAGCCGCCGGCCACCCAGCCAAAACCGCAGCGCCCCGGCCGCAAGGAAGCGGCCTAAGTCCTCAAGGTCCTGCTAGCGGTCCTTGAGGGCGTGCAGTGCCTCTTCCGCGTGGTGCAGGGCCTGGCCAAGCCGGTCACCGGGCTCGGGCAATGAGAACAGGAACCCCTGAAGCGAATCGCACTCCAGCGCCGTCAGGTAGTCCGCCTGCGCCGCCGTCTCAATCCCTTCCGCAGTGACGGTAAGGCCCAGGCTGTGCGCCATGTTGATCATGGAACTGAGGATGGGCAGCCGCTCGTTGCCGGTCCTGACCATGGACACGAAGGACCGGTCGATTTTGACCGTGTCCACCGGCAGGTCCTGCAGCCTTCCCAGGGATGAATAGCCGGTGCCGAAATCATCCAGCGCCACCCGGGCCCCGGCGTCCCGCAGCCTGCTGAGTTGCTGGATCAGGCTGCAGTCGGCGTCGAAAAATACACTCTCGGTCACTTCCAGGACCAGCTGGTAGGGCTCCACGCCGCTGGCCTCGGCCAACCGCAGGACTGTGGCGGCAAAGTCCGGTTCCTGCAGTTGCACACCGGAGACATTCACCGCCAGGGACCGCGACGGGTCCCCGTTGAGCCACCGGGCCAGCTGCACCATGCCGGTGGCCATTACTTCGGCGCCGATTTCGCCGATCAGGCCGGTGCGCTCGGCGAGCGGGATGAAGATCGACGGCGGCACGCGTTCGCCGTCCCTGTCCCACCGCGCCAGCGCCTCGAGCTGGACCACCTGCCCCCGGCGGTGCGAGACGATCGGCTGGAAGTCAACGGTGATCTCGCCGCGGGAAACAGCCAACTGCAGGCCGCTTTCCATGTGGGTGCGCTGCACCAGCGCCTGCATCATGTCCGGGTGGAACCGCAGGAACCGGTTCTTGCCCGCGGCCTTGGCCGCATACATGGCGATGTCCGCGTGCCGCAGCAATTCGGACGGGCCAACGCTGTCCTGGCCCAGGGAAGCCACTCCAAGGCTGAGGCTGGGACGGAGGACCGTGCCGGCGATGGTCACGGGGACGTGAAGGCAGCGCACGATGCACGCCGCGATGGCGTCAGCATCAGGGCATGCAGTCATGAGCACCACGAACTCGTCGCCGCCCAGCCGGGCCACCACATCGGCGGTGGGGACGCAGCCGCGGAGGCGGCGCGCCACTTCAACCAGCATGTCATCGCCCGCCTGGTGGCCAAGGATGTCGTTGACTTCCTTGAAGTCGTCCAGGTCAAGGAGCAGGACATCCACCGCTTTGAGCCGCGGTTCCTGCAGGGCTTCGGCCAGGGCGTCGTTGAACACGGCACGGTTGGCGAGTCCGGTCAGCGGGTCCTGGAACGCCATGGCGCGCAGCTTTTCAGCCTGGATCGCCAAGTCCATCATTGCCTTGTGTGCCTGTTCCTGGGCCGTGCGCCGCAGCGTCACATCACGGAAGCTCCATACCCGGCCCACAATCCTGTCGCCCACACGCTGCGGCCGGGAGTAGCGTTCCAGTGTGCGGCCGTCACGAAGCTCCACCACATCATGGCTTTCGGCTGCCGCGTCCTCCTGCACTTGCCCGAGCCGCTCAGTGAAGGCCATGGGGTCTGCAACCTGTGCGATGACCAGCCGCAGGGCGTGCGCATCGCTGTCGGCTTCCATGATCTCGGGCGGCAGGTTCCACATGGAGAGGAATTGTTCGTTGAATCCGGCAACACGGCCGTCATTGCCCATGACCAGGATTCCGTCGGCGGTGGATTCGAGCGTTGCCGTCAGCAGCGACATGGCCGCGCGGAGGCTGGCATCGGATGCCTTACGGTGCGCCGTCCCCCGGGCGGAGAGCAGCAGCAGTGCTTCGCTTCCCCCAGTGCTGCCATCAGGCTTTGCTGTGTTCCCAGGGTGGGGGAGGAGCGCGACGGCCACTTCCAGGGGAAATCCGGTACCGTCCCCGCGCAACCCGGTGACCTCCAGCGGCTGCGGGTGCTCATCCGGCCGGTGGATCAGCTGGTGAAGCAGGGCTGCCACCTCGTCGCGGAAGCCCCGTGCGATCAGCAGACGGTGGTCCAGCCCGGCGAACTTCTCCTGGTCCAATCCGAAAAGCCTTGCCGCTGCAGCGTTGGCCGCCTGGACAGTGCCATCCGCTGCCAGAACGAGCAGCCCATCGGGACTTGCGTCCATCGCCACGCCAAAAGAATGTAATGCCACATTGTTGCTACGGCCGAGAAACCCGGTCATTACACCACCCCTTCGCCATCATAAAGGCCGCGCCGGGAAATTGGGCGGGAAAGGCGGGCTGCAAATTCGCCCTGGACAGTGTGGCGGGGACGTAAAAAGCGCCGGGCCCAATTGGGTCCGGCGCCTCTTACAGATGAATTAGGCGAAAGCGGCTACACGCGGCGGCCGCTGCGGTTGGTGACTGCACCGTAGATCAGCAGCACGATGATCGAGCCGAGGATTGCCAGCAGCCAGGTCCTGATGTCGAAGAACTCTGCCAGCCCGCCGCCGAAGATCAGCGATCCGATCCAGCCGCCGAGGATTGCGCCCACGACGCCGAGGACCATGGTGATCACCCAGCCTCCGCCTTGGCGGCCCGGCAGGATGGCCTTCGCAATGGCTCCAGCAATCAGGCCCAAAATGAGAAATCCGATAATGCCCATGTTGCCACTCCTTCTCAGTAAGTTGTACCGGGCCCCCATTTCCGGTTCCATCATTCAATCAGCAGGCTTACTATTCTGCAAGACTTTGATTATCACAGGATGACTGTCAGTTTGCTGTCACCGAATGCCGGCCTTTTATCCCGGCCGGAGCCGGAATGCCCGCCTTTGCATGTTTCCCGGCGGGTGTCCGCCAATAAGCGGCGCATTGCAGACGCCGGGGGCCCAGCGAGCGGGGTTGTTGCAACCGCCGGTAGGATGGCTAATCCCGCAACAGATCAAGGAGCGCAGCCATGCCCCGCCAGACTGCCAGGCCGCGTGCCATCTTCCTCGACATCGACGGCACCTATGCCGATCATGGGTTGGCTCCGGAGGCGCACGTTGAAGCCGTGCGCACCGCCCGGAAGCTGGGCCACCGCGTGTTCGTATGCACCGGCCGGCCGCTGTCCATGGTTCCGGGCCATATCCTGGAGACCGGATTTGACGGCACCATCACCGGGGCCGGCGCACGGGTGGAAGTCAACGGCGAGGTCCTCAAGGATGCCCGTTTCGCGCCGGTCCTTGCCGCACGCATCGTCGAGACCCTCGATGCCCATGGCGCTGCCTACATCCTGGAAGCTCCGGAAGCGCTGCACGGCCGCACCGGGGTGGACCGCCGGCTGCGAGAGGTCCTGGGTCCCATCTTCGCCGGCCGCCCGCAGCATGACGGGGTCCTCAGCACCGACGTGGACCCGCTGGAAGACATCCTCGGGCCGATGCAGTACAGCGATGACCTGCGCGGAACGTCCTACGCCAAAATCTCCTGCTTCGATTCACCGGTGCCGCTGGGCCGCCTGTTGGAAGAATTCGGCCCGGAGGTGGGGCTGATCCCGAGCTCCTTGTCGGCGCTTGGTGAGCGCGCCGGGGAGATCTTCATGGCGGGCATCCACAAAGCGGTGGGCATCCAGGTGGTGGAGGCCCACCTGGGGCTGGACCGGGCTGACATTGTGGCCATTGGCGACAGCGCCAACGATATCGAGATGCTTGAGTACGCGGCCGTGGGCATCGCCGTCGAGGGCGGCCATCCCGCCGTTCTCGCGGTGGCGGACAGGGTCACCGCCGCCCCCGCCGGCAATGGCGTGGCCTTGGCGTTCGCCGAACTGGGGCTTCTGGACTAGGTCACCTTTACTGGCGTCAGCGCGCGGCAGCGCCGGCCAAATCCCCGGCAGGGGTGCCCAGGCCGCGCACCAGCCAGCCTTCTTCCTGCCATGACGCCGCGTCCAGTACGTTCCGTGCGTCCAGGACCACCCGGCGTCGTACGAGTGCCCCTGCGATGCCGGGATTAAGCTGCCGGTATTCGTCCCACTCGGTGAGGAGCAGCACCAGTTCGGCGTCCTTGAGCGCCCGCGGCGTGGACGCCTCGAAGCGAAGGCGCGGGTAGCGCCGCCATGCCTGGTTGACCGCCTTGGGGTCGGTGACGGTGACGTGGGCGCCGGCAGCGGCCAGCCGGTCTGCCACATCCAGCGCGGGGGAGTCGCGGATGTCGTCGGTGTCAGGTTTGAATGAGGCACCGAGGACCGTGACGGAGCGGCCCGCCAGGACCCCGCCGCACAGCTCGGCCGCGAGGCCCACCGTCCGGTCACGCTGGCCGAGGTTGACCGAATCGACCACGCGCATCCACTCCTCCACCGCAGGTACCCCCAGCGCGGCCGCCTGGGCGCGGAAGCTGCGGATGTCCTTTGGCAGGCAGCCGCCGCCGAAACCCAGCCCCGCATGCAGGTAGCGGCTGCCGATCCTTGGATCCAGGCCCATCGCTTCGCCCAGTTCCGTCACATCCGCGCCCGCAGCATCGCACAGCCCTGCGACGGCGTTGATGAAGCTGACCTTGGTGGCCAGGTACGCGTTGGCGGCCGACTTGATGAGCTCCGCCGTGGCGAAGTTGCACACCAGCCGGGGGATCCCGGCCGCCAGCAGCGGTTCATACACCGCATCCAGGGCTGCCGTTACGCCAAGCGGTGCGCCGGTTGCCGGGTTGAAGGCGGCGGCCCGGCCGCCATCCACGCCGTAGACCAGCCGGTCCGGGACCAGTGAGTCCTTGACGGCGGTGCCCTGCCGCAGGAACTCCGGGTTCCAGCCCAGCAGAACATCCGGCCGTGCCGCCAGGACGCCGCCCAGCATCCCGACGGTGCCGACGGGCACCGTGGATTTACCGACGACGACGGCGCCCGCGGCCAAGTGCGGCAGCAGGGCCCTTGTGGCGGAGACCAGGAAGGTGAGGTCGGCGGCGTCGGACGCCTTGTCCTGCGGCGTCCCCACGCACAGGAAGTGCACCTGCGAGCCCCTGGCGTCCGCAGGGTCCGTGGAGAACCGCAGCCTGCCGGTGCCCCGCCCATCCTGGAGTAGTTCGTCCAACCCGGGTTCGTGGAATGGGGCCATGCCCTGTGCCAGGTGCTCCACCTTGCCGGGGTCGACGTCGATCCCCACCACGGTGTGTCCCATGGATGCGAGGGTTGCGGCGTGGACCGCGCCCAGGTAGCCGCAGCCGATGACGGAAATTTTCACAGTCGTGCCCCCTTGGTGGTGGTTGAGCCGGCCGGAACGGGCACGGCCGCGATGGCGTCCTCGTAGTGCTGCACCAGTTCGCTGCAGAGAGACGGCCAGGTTCTGTCCTGGACCGAGGCATGGGCAGCTGCCGCAAATGCCCGCCGCTTGGCGTCATCGCCCATCAGGTCCTGCACCCGGGCGCGCATCGCGGACAGGTCGCCGGGCTCGTAGAGCCACCCCGTCCGCGAATTTTCCACCAGGTCCAAGGGCCCGCCCCTGCCTGTGGCCACCACCGGAACGCCCGATGCCATGGCCTCCTGGATGGTCTGGCAGAAGGTTTCGAATTCGCCCGGGTGGACGAACAGGTCGAAGGACGCCACGGCTCGGGCCAGGGCTTCACCGCCGAGAAAACCTGTGAACACGGCCTCGGGGAGTGCACCCTCGAGGACTGTCCGCTGCGGTCCATCTCCCACGATCACCAGCTTGGTGTTGGGGATGCCGGTGAGCGCGGCGAGGTCTTCCACCTGTTTTTCCACGGCGAGCCTGCCAACGTAGCCGATGATCCGCTGCCCGTCGGGGGCAACCTTTGTCCGCCAGCCGTCGTCGTGCTTTGCGGGCGAGAACCGCGCGGTGTCCACCCCCCGGCGCCACATCCGCACCCGCGGGATGCCCCGCCCGCGCAACTGGTTCAGCGCGAACGTGGAGGGCGCCAGGGTGCGCGCGGCCAGCAGGTGGATGTTCTCCACCCGGCTCCACGCCCAGTTTTCCAGGAACGGCACGCCATACCGTGCGGCATAGCTGGGAACCTCTGTCTGGTAAACCGCCACAATGGGAATGCCCAGCTGGGCAGCGGCCTGGGCGGCACGCCAGCCCAGCACGAACGGCGAGGCAAGATGCACCACGTCGGGCGCGTACTCGGCAAGGATTCGCTTGACCCGGTACACCCCTCCCAGTGCCACCCGCACGTTCGCATAGCCGGCCAGCGGAACCGAGGGGAGCCTGTGAACCTCCGCCCCGTTCACCTGGACCGCAGCCTCCCCGTCATGGGCGGAAGGGGCGATGACCAACACCTCGTCACCGCGCTCCTGCAGATGCTCCAGGACCCGAAGGATGGAGTGGGTGACGCCGTTCATCAGCGGCAGGAATGATTCGGCAACGATAGCGATCCTCACCCCTCTACCGTGGGCGACTTCCTTGAAATGGCGGGGGAGGAAGCGTTACCCGGAGGAGAAGGCCGGGTGAACAACTGGCCGGGTTCCTCAAAAAAATTACTAAGTAGGCTTGGCATTCGATGCTAAGCATGCTTACGGTAGGGGTGCAGCTAGCGCAGAGCCTCAAGCAGACGGGGCGGAGGCCGGATGCCGGGACCCACCCCGGTGCCGGGGCATCCATAGCTAGCCGACCCAGCGCAACGACACATCCAAGGAGAGTCATGCTCAACAGGGAAAATCTTGAAAACCTGCTCAACCGCGGCGGCAACGTTGTTGGATCCGACGGCACGAAGATCGGTTCGATGGGCCAGCTGTACGCAGACGACGACACGGGCGAACCCACATGGGTAACCGTCAAGACCGGTCTCTTTGGCACCTCCGAGTCTTTCGTGCCTGTTGAGGGCGCGCACAACCAGGGCGACGACCTGGTGGTTCCCTTCACCAAGGAGCACGTCAAGGACGCTCCCCGTGTGGACGCCGACGGGCACCTCACCCCCGAGGAAGAGGACAGGCTCTACACCTACTACGACCGCGGCGCACGGACCTACAGCGATGCCCAGCGCGACGTTGACCTCCAGGGCGACGCCGACCTGAATGCCGGAACCCCCACGGCCGGCCTTGGTGCAGACCGCGATACCTACGACCGCGACACCTACGACCGCGATACCGCGCGCGGCACAGTGGGCCACGACACCTCCGGCCCCACCACGGACGACGCCATGACGCGGTCCGAGGAGCAACTGCACGTCGGCACTGAGCGCCAGGCCACCGGCCGCGCCCGGCTGCGCAAGTACGTCACCACGGAGAACGTCACCAAGACCATTCCCGTGGAGCGCGAAGAAGTCCGCATCGAGCGCGAACCCATCACCGACGCCAACCGCGGAGATGCCTTCGACGGCCCCGCCATCAGCGAAGAAGAGCACGAGGTGGTCCTCCATGAGGAGCGCCCGGTGGTGGAGAAGGAAGCCGTCCCGGTGGAGCGGGTCCGGCTGGATAAGGACGTTGTCCGCGACGACGTCACGGTCAATGAGGAAGTCCGCAAGGAGAACATCGAAACCGACGGCGACACCCGCCGGTGACAGGGGCAGGGGATTCGTTCCCCGCCCCGCGGGCAGGCTGGTTGACACAGCGGCCCTGACACGGTGAACGGCGCCGGGAGCCTACTTGGGGGCTTCCGGCGCCGCCGTGGTTTAAAGGACAAAAAATGCTGGTGCAGCCGCGCTGAGGGCAGCGACTGCACCAGCCAGTAGGACGAATATCTTCAGAACTTACGGTTCATCTCTCATTCGCGGCTCCTGTTTTCCCGGCTTACGGAATCCGGGCCCGTTCGCCGCTGGCCCGCCACATCCGGTGGCCCAGCGGAAAGCGCAGTACGTCCTGGGCGGACGCGGGGTGCTGGTTTCCCACAATTTTACGTCCGTGTCCGGGAAAAAGCGCCGCCGGGCAGGTCATTTGGTTGTTGCCCAATACCCGCCCTGAGCCTGTCGTTCGCGGGCAGTCAGCACCCGGCGTGACACCATGGAACACGATGAAACTGCGCGCTGATCAGACCGGAGACCGTGGCCTTCCCATGCCGTTGTGGCTGCAGGGTGCCCTCGAAACGGCGCAGGCGGCCATCATCTCCGCGCTGGTGGTGGTGGCACCCATTGTTGCGGTCTGGGCCACCGCCGGTTTCCAGAACGGCCAGTTCGAGGTCCTGGCCCGGCTGGCGGGGCAGTCCTGGCTTCTGGTCCACGGCGTTCCGCTGGAGCTCGCGGGCGCCGGATCCGGCCCCGCCAACCACGGCGGGTCCGACGTCCTGAGCTTGATTCCCCTTGGCCTGACCCTCATCCCGTTCCTTCTTGCCTGGCGTGCCGGCCGCCGCCTCGCCCGTGCGTCCTACACTGACCAGCTCTGGCAGGCCCTGCTTGGCTCCTGGGGCGTCTACGCCGCGTTCGGCATGGCCACCGGGTTCGTCTGCCGCACCGCCGACGTCGGAATCAATCTTTGGTACGCCATGTTGGTTCCCCTCGTGCCGTACGGGCTCGGCATGGTGGTGGGGGCCCGAAGGGAAGCAGGCTCCTGGAGCCGGCTCATCGGCGTCGATGCCGTGGACTGGATTTCCCGGACCAGCCAGCATTCCCGCTGGGCCGGATCATATTTCGCGTCTGCGGCGAAGGCCGGTTACGTGGCAGTGGTTTCCGCCCTTACCCTGGCAGCGGTCCTGCTCGCAGCCGACCTGTTCATCCACTGGAACCTGGTGGTTTCCGTTTATGAAGCGCTCGACGCCGGCCCGGTGGGAGGTGCCGCCCTCACCATCGCGCAGCTTGGCTTCCTGCCCAACCTGGTGGTTTTCGCCCTCGCCTGGACGTCCGGGGCCGGCTTTGCCATGGGGGTGGGCTCCCAGGCGGGCCCGTTGGGCACGGCTGTCGGCCCGCTTCCGTCCGTCCCCGTTCTGGCCGCCATCCCGTCGGGACCGCTGGACTACGCCTTCGTGGCAATGGTCGTCCCGCTGCTGGCAGGGGCCATCGCCGGGTGGTGGTTTCTCCGCGAGGGGGAAAACCACTTCGACGAATGGCTTGCCATCAAGGTCCACGCCCGCTGGTTTACGGCGACTGCTTCCACCGTGGTGCTCGGCCTGCTCGTCGGCGCGGCAGCGGGCCTGCTGACCATGTGCCTGGCCTGGCTCGCCCGTGGATCGGCCGGGCTCGGGCGGCTGACCGCCATCGGGCCCGACCCGCTATGGACGGCAGTGTGGGTGGCAGCCGAGGTGGCTGCCGGCGTCGTTATCGGCTACGCAGCCGGTCCCTGGCTGGAACGCGAGAAACCCGTCGCGGCGGAGCAGGAAGCGGAACTGGTCCACTAGGACAGCAAGGGCCAGAGCCCATTGGGGCCGGAGGTGCCCTAGCTAGCGCACACTGGTGGGCAGGACCTGCTGGAACTGCACCATGCACTCATGCGTGGCCCGGTCCGTCAGAGCCCTGCCCAGGCACGCCTGGTAGTCGCGCACCTGGTCGAACAGGACCATGGTGGTGACGATCAGCAGCACCATGACAGCTGCGACCACCAGTCCCGAAATGGTGCCGAAAAGAATAAGCCTGGATTCCTTCAGGCGCACAGCCCGGACCAGCAGGACGACGCCGAGGACCAGGCTGGCCGCCGTCAGCACCGTGGCCAGCCACAGATAACCGACGTCCAGTTGGTACACGAAGAAGGAACCGACCACCGTGACCACGAACATGCGGAACAGGGTGTGGGTCTTGGCGAGCGAGGCCTTGGCTGCGTCGGTGAGCAGGGGTTTAACCCGTTGCGGTCCGCCGCGGCCCGGTTCGCTGTTCATGTTTTCCAGCGTACGCGAGGCTGCACCTAAGCTGGACCAATGCGTATTGTCGTCCTCGTTTCCGGCACCGGGTCCAATCTCCAGGCAGTCATCGACGCCGTTAAGGCAGGGGAGCTCGACGTGGACATCGCAGCGGTGGGCGCGGACCGCGAAGGAACCTACGGCGTGGAACGCTCGGCTGCGGCCGGAATCCCCACCTTCGTGGTGGACTTCAAGGCATACCCTGAGCGGGCGGACTGGAATGCCGCCCTGACCGAGGCGGTGGCAGCGTACACGCCTGACGTGGTGGTGTCCTCGGGGTTCATGCGGATCGTGAGCCCGGCATTCATCGATGCCTTCAAGGGCCGCTACCTCAACACCCACCCGGCCCTGCTCCCCGCGTTCCCCGGCGCCCATGGCGTGCGTGATGCGATGGCTTATGGCGTGAAGGTCACCGGCTGCACCGTGCACTGGGCCGACGCCGGCGTGGACACCGGCCCCATCATCGCCCAGGAAGCCGTGGCGATTGAGGAGTCCGACACCGAGGAGACCCTGCACGAACGCATCAAGGTGGTGGAGCGCCGCCTCCTGGTCTCCACGCTTGCAGCCCTCGCCGCAGATCCCGCCTTCTCACCCAACTAGCTCGCAGTTGTTGTCGTTTTCAGCCTTCAAAACGACAACAACTGCTAGCTACTTGGTCCGGAGCTTGCCGGGCTGTGGATAACCCCGGCAGGCCGCAGGAGTGTTTGCGACCATGGTCGCGTGAAGACTCCCCGACCACTTCCGGCCGCCTTAGCCCAGTTGCCATTCAGCGTGCAAAGAAGCAGTCGACGCCGGGGTGACCCTGAGGCGCCTGCGGCACGTAGCGCTGAAAGCACCCAGCCGTGGCATCAGGGTTCCCCTCTACGATTCCTCCTTGGGACTCGTAGACACAGCGCAACGTGGTGCTCTGAGGCCGTTCACGACAATCACGGCGTTTTCAGCTGCGTCGCATGCCACAGCTTTCGCCTTCTGGGAGTTCCCCGGCTTTCTGCCCGGTCAGAAGGACGCGCAGATCCACCTCTCCCGCCCGGACACGATGGCTATTCCCCGCCGAAGGGGCGTGGCGGGCCACGTGGGACAGTTCTTCGATGACGAGGTCGTGTGCGTAGATGGGGTTCTGGTGACCAGTAGGCCGCGGACCTGGCTGGACGATGCCCGCAAGATGAGCGTCGAGGAACTGACAGTGGTTGCGGACCACCTCCTGCGCGTACCCAGGCCAGCCTTCGAAACCAGAGGCGAGGCGCACTGCACCCTGGAGGAGTTGGCTGAAATACTGGACCGACACAAGGGCACGCCCGGCATACGGAAAGCCCGCTTGGCACTGGAGCATTCGCGGGTGGGGGCCGACTCGGCGCCCGAAACGCGCTTGAGGCTGGCGCTGGAATTCGCAGGCCTTCCCGAACCGCAGCTAAATGTGCCCACAGACTTGGGCAGCGGTGTCGTTCGTCAGCCAGACCTGGGTTATCCGGACCAACGGGTTGCCGTGGAGTACGACGGGGACGTGCACTCTACTCCCGAACAGGTTGTCCGTGACATCGCCCGTGAAGAGGACTTCCATCGGGCGGGCTGGCTCCTGGTCAGGATCTCCAAGCGGCACATGGGCAGTGCGGCAAGGGCAGCAGTCTCGAAAGTGAGGTCCGCGCTTCTCAGCAGGGGCTGGTCACCCGACTGAGACGGCGGCCGGTCAAGTAGCTCGCAGTTGTTGTCATTTTGAGGGCTCAAAACGACAACAACTGCGAGCCAGTTAGGGGGCCGTCTACTGCAACCGGCGCTGGCGGGTTTCGGGGGAGAAGAATCCCATCCACAGGACGGACGCCAGCACCAGGGCGCCGGCCAGGGCAAAGGACGTGGCCAGCCCCAGCTCGGGCCAGAAGTAGTTGGCGAAGACCAGCGGCCCAAACCCTGCCCCCAGCCGCGAGAACGTCGACGCCCAGCCGAAGCCGGTGCCGCGGAGTTCGGTGGGGTAGAGCTCGGATACATAGGCGTACAGCACCGGAATCGCCACCTGCACCACGAACCCGAACACCAGCAGCCAGAACACTGCGGCCGTGGGGATGTCCACCACGATGGCCACGATCACCAGGGTCAGCGCAGACAGTGGGCCGGTCACGGCAAGGATCCATTTGCGGCCCACCCGTTCCACCAGGAGGGCAGCCACCACCACGCCCAGGAACCCGACGGCGGCCATCGAGGCAGTGGTGACGAACGCCTTGTACTCGGCGAAGCCGGCGCCAATGAGGATCCTGGGCATCCAGGTCAGGGACAGGTAGTACACCAGCAGGATGCTGAAGAACAGGGACCATGCCGCAGCGGTGATCTTCCAGTTGAACTGCCACACGGAGCGCAGCTGCGTCCAGGCGCTGCCGGCGGAGAGCCGTGGAACCGCCCTGGCGTCGGGGAGGCTGTACGCCCGGGGTTCCGCACCCGTGGCCTCCACCAGCCCGTCAATGATCCGGGCCGCTTCCTCCCGGCGGCCTTTCCGGATGAGGAACAGTGGTGATTCCGGCACGCTGCGCCGGACCCAGAACACCAGCAGGGCGGGCAGGACCATCACCAGCATGGTCAGTCGCCAGTCACCGTAGAGGGCCACCAGCCCCGCGGACACGAACCCGGCCAACGCCGCACCCACCGGCCACCAGCCGTCCATGGCGGTCAGCACCTTCCCGCGCTGCTTCCGGGGGGTGAACTCGCCCACCAGTGCGTAGTCCACCGGGATACAGCCGCCCAGGCCAAAGCCGGCCAGGAACCGGAAGACGCAGAACCAGATGAAGTCGGGGGCAAAGGCACCCAGCACGGTGAAGACCGAGAACAGCAGGAGGGTGGCTGTGAACGCCTTCCTGCGCCCCACGGTGTCAGCAATGGTTCCCCAGACGAAGGCGCCAAGGGCCATGCCGATCAGGTTGGCCGTTCCCACCCAGGCAGCCTCGCCGGCAGAGAGGGGCCAGTGCTTGGACAGCAAGGGGATGAGGATGCCGTTGAGGGTCACATCCCAGGCATCAAACATGAACCCCAGACCCCCGATCACGAAGATCCTGCCCTGGACTTTCCATCGCCAGGGCAGTTCCTGGACCACCTGTTCGCCGCTGGGCACAGTGGTGTAAGTATTCATCGCCGCCTCCTGTCCAAAACTTTAGCCCGCCCCAGGGCGTTCATACTCCGGAGCGCACGGCGGGCAACCGTGGCCTTCGCGATAAACTGGCCCTATCCCCACCAACCGCGGCCCGTGCCGCGAGATAAGACGGAGACATTTGTGAGCTTCACGCAGCATGAGCGCGTATCCATTGACCGTGTACCCATCCGCCGGGCCCTGATCTCGGTTTACGACAAAACCGGTCTGGAGGAGCTCGCGACGGGCCTGCATGCAGCGGGCGTGAAACTCGTCTCCACCGGTTCAACGGCGAAGAAGATCGCCGCCGCGGGCATCCCCGTACAGGAGGTTGAAGAGGTCACCGGTTCCCCCGAGATGCTGGACGGCCGCGTGAAGACGCTGCATCCGCGCGTCCACGGCGGAATCCTCGCCGACCGCCGCGTCCCGGCCCACATGGAAACCCTCGCCAGCATGGACATCGAGGCCTTCGACCTGGTGGTGGTGAACCTCTACCCGTTCGTGGAGACCGTCAAGTCGGGTGCCGCCCAGGACGACGTCGTGGAGCAGATCGATATCGGCGGCCCCGCGATGGTCCGGTCGGCGGCCAAGAACCACGCCGCCGTCGCCATTGTGGTGGACCCGTCCTTCTACAGCCAGGTGGTGGAGGCCGCAGCAGCCGGCGGCTTCGACCTGAAGACCCGCCGCCGGCTCGCCGCCAAGGCCTTTGCCCACACGGCGTCCTACGACAACGCGGTGGCCACCTGGACCGCCAGCCAGTTCCTGGACGAGGACGGCGACGGCATCATCGACTGGCCTGCCTACGCCGGGCTGTCCCTGGAACGCTCAGAGGTCCTGCGCTACGGCGAGAACCCGCACCAGCAGGGGGCGCTCTACGTGGACAAGGCTGCCCCGGCCGGCATCGCCCAGGCGGACCAGCTGCACGGCAAGGCCATGAGCTACAACAACTTCGTGGACGCCGACGCCGCCCTGCGCGCCGCCTTCGATTTCAGCGAGCCCGCCGTCGCCGTCATCAAGCACGCCAACCCCTGCGGTGTCGCCGTCGGATCCGCTGACGCTGCCGATCCCATCGCCGATGCCCACGCCAAGGCGCACGCCTGCGACCCCGTTTCCGCATTTGGCGGTGTCATCGCCGCCAACGGCACCGTGACCGCCGGGATGGCCAACACCGTCAAGGACATCTTCACCGAGGTTGTCATCGCCCCGGGGTTCGAGCCGGAGGCTGTGGAGATCCTCGCCAAGAAGAAGAACATCCGACTGCTCGCCCTGCCCGAGGGCTACGGCCGCTATCCCACCGAGTTCCGCCAGGTTTCCGGCGGCATGCTGGTCCAGGCCACCGACAAAGTGGACGCCGACGGCGACAACCCCGCCAACTGGACCCTCGCCGCCGGCGAAGCCGCAGATGAGAAGACCCTCGCGGACCTTGCGTTCGCCTGGACCGCGTGCCGGGCAGCCAAGTCCAACGCCATCCTGCTGGCCCAGGACGGCGCCGCAGTGGGGATCGGCATGGGCCAGGTCAACCGGCTTGATTCCTGCCGGCTGGCCGTGGAGCGGGCCAACACCCTCGGCGTGACGGTGGAGTCCGACGTCGAAGGTGCCGGCGGTGCCTCCAACGCCGCCGGTGACGGCGCACCGGAACGCGCCCGTGGTGCCGTGGCCGCTTCCGACGCGTTCTTCCCGTTCGCCGACGGCCTGCAGATCCTGATTGACGCCGGCGTCCGCGCCGTCGTCCAGCCGGGGGGATCGGTCCGGGACGAGGAAGTCATCGCGGCAGCGAACGCTGCCGGCATCACGATGTACTTCACTGGAGCCCGGCACTTCTTCCACTGACCACTCATCGGTTGCTCCGTAAACGCCCTTTTCACGCATCAATACGGCGCTTACAGAGCAATCGATGGTGACACAACGACGACGGCGCCCGTCCCCGCGAAGGGGACGGGCGCCGTCGTCGTTGTGTCGGCTTAGTCCTGGTCGTCGTCCTGGTCGTGGTCCTTATCCACCGGAGGGGGCTCCGGTGGATGCAGTTTGAGCTCCCGGGGCCGGGCTTCCTCCATCCGTTCCTTGGTCCAGTATTCGAGGATCTCCTCGGGCGTCTGGTCCAGGTCGGCGTGGCTGACAGGATCCTGGCCGGAGTTCGGCTTCTTAGGAGACTGCTGCACTGGTGTAGGTGGCCTCGATGACGGAGCCCCAGTAGGGGCCGTACATGACTGCGGAGCCGTTGTAGCCGTAGCTGTTGATGGAGTTCTGCACGCCCTCGGAGCTGGTGCCGATGAACCACGGGCCGCCCGAGGAACCACCGGTCATGTCACAGGGAATGCCCTGGGTGCCGAACTGCGGGTTGGTGGAATCTTTGGTTGCGGTGCCCGTGCAGCTCCACAGGGATTTTCCATCGAACGGCGCCGCTGCCGGGTAGCCGAAGGACTTGTAGGTGAGGCCGTAGCCCTGGTTGAAGGCCACTCCCGAGCCGCCGACGACCGCCGTCAGGTTCTGGCCGTTCAGGGGAGCGACGACGGCGAAGCCGGTGTCGTAGGCCATGTCACCGTTCGACACCCACTGGCTGGGGGCGTACAGGGAACGGGCGGTCCACTTGCCGTAGGGCGCGGAGCCGTTGTCATAGGCGGGCACGAAGACGAAGTTCGTGGCGTAGGCGCCGGGGCCCTCGTTGACGCAGTGGCCGGCGGTGGAGACTGTGCTGCCGTTTACAGAGGAGACGGCGTTGCCGGAGCATACATAGTTCGTTCCGCCCAGGGTGAAGAACACCTTGCCAATGTGCTTGACCGGGGTTTCGCTCTTGGCGATGGTGGGCTTGCCCTTGGTTGCCTTGGTGGTGGACGACTTGCCCTTTTCTACCAGGGCTGCGTTGGAGCG
The DNA here is from genome assembly GCF_052046035.1 of Paenarthrobacter sp. 22069. Lineage (NCBI taxonomy): Bacteria > Bacillati > Actinomycetota > Actinomycetes > Micrococcales > Micrococcaceae > Paenarthrobacter > Paenarthrobacter sp. 22069. Next base: position 71,881 of record NZ_JBQEQF010000004.1, read on the forward strand.
GTTGCCGCGTTCCAGCGCCTTGCCGGCCAGGACGTCACCGGGAACCGCGCTTTGCATCCGTTCCGGAGTCCAGTAATCCGCGGCGCCGGCAGCATCAACACTGACGCTGGCCACCGAGGGGTCAGTCTTGTCGCCGGACGATGCGGGGGCCGCGGATGCCCCGCCGGCCGAGGCGAATGCCAGTACAGCCGCTGCCGAGAAGGTCAGGAGGCCGGAGGCCAGGGACCGGGTGCGTGTCATTGTTGTCCTGTCTGAACGGGGTGGGCCCGGATTGGGAGGTGACCTAGCGAATTTACCGCCATATGACAGCTTTGTAAACAGTAGTGACGTATCATGTAGGGCCTTGCAGGGGTGCTGATCCCAGCTGTAAAGGGGAGTGGCTGCCACGGCTAGGCACCCCGGTGTGTGCCGCCGTCGGCCGTTCTCCATCGCTGTAATCCTCCCCACTGAGGGGTAATGCTGGGGCTCCGGTACGGTTCAAGGCGGCGTCCTCGGGTAAGTTGTACATGGTGAAATAGACCGAATTTTCACAACCAAGCCGACCCACAGGGAGACGCCCGCGCATGTCCAAGATTATCTACACCCACACCGACGAAGCGCCGATGCTGGCTACCTATTCGTTCCTGCCCATCATCGAGGCGTTTGCTTCGACTGCAGGTGTGGAGGTGGAGACCCGCGACATTTCGCTCGCCGGCCGCATCATTGCCGTCTTCGGTGACTACCTGACCCCCGAACAGCAGATCGGTGACGCCCTTGCTGAACTCGGTGAGCTGGCGAAGACGCCGGAAGCCAACATCATCAAGCTGCCCAACATCAGCGCCTCCATCCCGCAGCTGAAAGCTGCCATTGCAGAACTCCAGGGCCAGGGCTACGCACTGCCGGACTACCCGGACAACCCCTCCTCGGATGAGGAAACTGCCATCCGCTCGCGCTACGACAAGATCAAGGGCTCCGCCGTGAACCCGGTCCTGCGTGAGGGCAACTCGGACCGCCGCGCACCCCTGTCGGTCAAGAACTACGCCCGCCAGAACCCGCACTCCATGGGCGCCTGGACCCCCGAGTCCAAGACCAACGTGGCCACCATGGACCGGGATGACTTCCGCTCCAACGAGAAGTCCGTGGTCATCGAATCCGAAGGCACCATCGCCATCCAGCTGGTCCGCGAAGACGGCTCCGTGAAGGTCCTGAAGAAGGCGTTCCCGGTTCTTGCCGGCGAGGTCATCGACGGCACCGTGATGCGCGCCGCCGCCCTGGACGAATTCCTCAAGGCCCAGGTGGCACGCGCCAAGGAAGAGGGAGTGCTCTTCTCCGCGCACCTGAAGGCCACCATGATGAAGGTCTCGGACCCCATCATCTTCGGCCACGTGGTCAAGGCCTACTTCACTGAGCTTTTCGACACCTACGGCAAGCAGCTCTCCGCCGCCGGCATCAGCCCCAACAACGGCCTGGCCGCCATCCTCAGCAGCCTCGAGGACCTTCCCGAAGACGTCCGCGAAGGCGTGCAGAACCTGATCAAGAAGGGGCTGGAAGACGGCCCCGCCCTGGCCATGGTCGACTCGGACAAGGGAATCACCACCCTGAACGTCCCCAGCGACGTCATCGTCGACGCCTCCATGCCCGCCATGATCCGCAGCTCCGGCCACATGTGGGGCCCGGACGGCAAGGAAGCCGACACTCTGGCAGTACTGCCCGACAGCTCCTACGCCGGCATCTACCAGGTGGTCATCGATGACTGCCGCGCCAATGGCGCCTACGACCCCACCACCATGGGCACCGTCCCCAACGTTGGCCTGATGGCCCAGGCCGCAGAGGAATACGGCAGCCACGACAAGACCTTTGAGATCCAGGAAGCCGGCAAGGTGCAGATCGTGGACGGCTCCGGCAACGTCCTGGTCGAACACGAGGTCTCCGCGGGCGACATCTGGCGCGCCTGCCAGACCAAGGACGCACCCATCCGCGACTGGGTCAAGCTGGCCGTCACCCGCGCCCGCGCCTCCCAGACCCCTGCCGTGTTCTGGCTGGATGAGGAGCGCGCCCACGACGCCAACCTCATTGCCAAGGTCAACGAGTACTTGAAGGACCACGACACCGAGGGCCTGGACATCCAGATCATGTCCCCGGTCAAGGCCACCGCCTTCACCCTCGAACGCATCCGCAAGGGTGAGGACACCATCTCCGTCACGGGCAACGTGCTCCGCGACTACCTGACGGACCTGTTCCCCATCCTGGAACTCGGCACCAGTGCCAAGATGCTCTCGGTGGTCCCGCTGATGAACGGCGGCGGGCTGTTCGAGACCGGCGCCGGTGGCTCGGCCCCCAAGCACGTCCAGCAGCTCCTCAAGGAAAACCACCTCCGGTGGGACAGCCTGGGCGAGTTCCTGGCCCTGGCCGTAAGCTTCGAGCACCTTGCCACCACCACCGGCAACGCCCGCGCCCAGGTCCTGGCCGACACCCTGGACCGCGCCACCGGCACCTTCCTGCTGGAGAACAAGTCCCCGAGCCGCCGCGCCGGCGAGCTGGACAACCGTGGCAGCCACTACTACCTGGCCCGCTACTGGGCAGAGGAGCTGGCAAAGCAGACGGACGACGCCGACCTGGCCGCCGCATTCAGTTCGGTCGCGAACGAGCTTTCCGTCAAGGAGGAAACCATCGTAGGCGAGCTGGCCGAGGTCCAGGGCTCACCTGTGGACATTGGGGGCTACTACCGTCCGGACGACGCCAAGGCTTCCGCCGTCATGCGTCCGTCCGCCACCTTGAACAAGGTGATCGGCAGCCTGGGCTAACAGCCCGGTGGGCTCAAGGCCTTAATCATAAGGAGCGGTGTTCCGGAGTTGCCGGAGCACCGCTTCTTTTTGTTTGGCCTCCAGCCTAGTTTTTGCCCTTGCCCTTGTCCCCGTTATTGCCCTTGCCGGCGTCCGCGCCGTTCCCGGATGCGTTTCCGGGATCCGGCGCGGGTGCAGGTTGCGCGGATGTTGGCTCCGGGGCGGGGGAGGGGCTTTGGCTGGCTGCCTGTCCCGCGGCGATCCGGGCGTCTTCGGCGGCTTTCGTGGCTGCCGCCTGCTGCGCCTCGATGGCGTCCTTGAGGTCTGCGCGGACGGCGGTGGCCACCGTGGTGATGCTGCGACGCCGTTCCTCCGACACCTTGCCCTTCGCCTGGGCCGCGGAAAGATCCGCTTCGAGGCCATCGAGGGCCCTAAGTGCCGACGCGGGATCATTCTGTGACGAGGCCTGGGTAATTTCCAGGACCCGCGCCTGCAGTTGCGTTGCGACCTCCCGCTGAAGCCCATTGCTGTTCGTTGCGCAGCCGCTGAGCATGGCCGCCGCTGCCGCAAGCGCGAAGCAGCCGGCCAGGACCCGGCGGCGTGTCCCGACTACGGGAAGCGTCACGGCTCCACGCTCTTTTGGAGCTCCTGCAGGTGGTCACCCAGGACGCCGGTCACCGTAGGGTAGGGGACGACGTCGGCCGGCCGGGCCGAGATGCTCATCATCACCGCAGCGGCGGCCGCGGCAACCACCAGGATTCCGAGCACCAGCGCCAGCCAGATCCGCCGGCTCAATGAAATGCGGGGTTTCCGGGCGCTGCCGGCGGCCGAGGTGCCGGCCGGGACAATGGTTTCCGGCGCCGCTTCAGATGCCGGGGCAGGTGAGGCGGGAGAATCAGCGCCGGCTTCCGGGCTTGCCGCTGCCTCCCGCACTTCGTCCACTGATTCCTCGGCGGTGATGGTGGGCGGGTGGAAGGGCATGGCGGGCAGCACCCGGGTGGTTTCCGGCGCCAGCTCGCCCGGCGTTGAGGCCGGGGAAACCAGGGCCTGGCGGAGGGCCGTCTCGATGTCCGCGGCCGTCGGCCGTTCCAGCGGTTCGATGGCTGTCATGGAACGGATGAGGTCCGCCCATTCGGAGGGAACGTCGTCGGGAATTTCCGGGGCGCGGTGCAGCCTGGCGACGGCCGACTCCACGGCGCTGCCGGGATACTCCACAGTGCCCTTGATGCACTCCAGCAGCACCAGTCCCAGTGAGTAGATGTCCGTGGCTGACGAGAGGGGCTTTCCCAGGGCCTGTTCCGGACTGAGATAGGCGGCCGTACCCACCATGGTGCCCGTGGCCGTGAGCCGCGTGGAATCGACAATCCTGGCGATGCCAAAATCTGTAAGTTTGGGCCGCAGCGGCTCACCCGGGCGAATTTGGACCAGGAGGATGTTCCCCGGCTTGATGTCGCGGTGGATGATGCCCAGGCCATGGACGTAGGCCAGTGCGTCTGCGATGCCGGCACCGATGACGGACAGCTCTTCCAACGGCACCCGGCTGTGCCTGATGCGGCTGCGCAGGTCCTGGCCGTCCACCAGCTCCATGGTCAGGAACGGCCGTGGTTCATCCGGGATCCGGTCATCAATACCGGCGTCGAAAAGGGTCACCAGGCCGGGATGGTTCAGGGTGGCAAGGAGCTGGATTTCTGCTTCCTGCCGCTTGAGTTCGTCAGCGTCCGGAGCCTGCGGGGCGAACAGCTTCAACGCAACGTCGCGGCCAAGGTTTTCATCGCGGGCGCAGTAGACGGATGACATTCCGCCCCGCCCAATTACTTCACCTAAACGGTAGCGACCGCCGACAACTTCATTCTTGATGGAGCTAGGCGATTCCGCCACCATGACCGTTCCTCCCGGTGCTCTGCGGCACTGTCGTACCTCAAATTATACGGGCGGTACGGTGGAACCGGCGATTGGCCGGGGTCCTTCCGTGGTGGCAGGCCGACGGCCCGGCGGTGAAAGCGGATACCTTCACCGCCGGACCATTGGCTACAAGGACATGTGTGCTGATGACATGTTTTGTACGGTTGCTTCGTTTCCGGGCTGGTGTCCTCCTTTCGTCAGCCCGCTGAGTGCTGCCGCTTCAGGCGCCTCGCTGCGGGCGTTTCCTGTCGGGGGGTGAAGCTAGGACACCTTGCGCTTGCGGATCACCAGGAGCCCGGCCACCAGGAGCAGCAGGGCCAGGGGAACCAGCGATCCGTCCCAGCCGGTGTTGGCGAGGCCGGTGTGGGCAGCACCGGTGTTTGCAAGGGCGGAACGTCCGCCGGCCGTCGTGCTGCGGGGTGCCGTGACGGTGCTGATTGCTCCGCTGACCGCTGTCGAGCCCGCGGGTGCTGCTGAGACATCACCCGTTGCTCCGCTACCGCCGGTCATGCCGCCGTCGCCGGCCGTGCCGCCATTGCCGGCCGTGTTGTCAGAACCCGGCGTGCTGGTGCCGGGATCGAGGGTTCCGGTGTCGCCGGTGGTGCCGTCCCCCGGGGTGCCGGTGCCCGGATCGGTGGTGCCGGGATCGGTGGTGCCGGGTGTGCCCGTGTCGCCACCGAGTCCGAGGTCGATGCCAAGATCCACGCCGGCATCCAGGGCACCGGTTCCGGATGTGCCCGTGCCCAGGTCAGCACCCAGGTTTACTCCGGCCTCAACTGCACCGGTGGTGATGCCACCCAGGCCAAGATCCACAGCTGCTGCTGCGGCGAGGTCTGCGGTGGTCCCGTCCGTGGTCGCGGTGCCGTCGGTGACGGTGCCGAGGCCGAGGTTGACGTCGGCCGCGACTGCCAGGTCGGCAGCCGTCGGGTCTGTGGTGCCGACGCCGAGGTTGACGTCGGCCGCGACTGCCAGGTCGGCAGCCGTCGGGTCCGTGGTTGTGCCGCCGAGGCCAAGATCCACAGCTGCTGCTGCGGCGAGGTCTGCGGTGGTCCCGTCCGTGGTCGCGGTGCCGTCGGTGACGGTGCCGACGCCGAGGTTGACGTCGGCGGCGACTGCCAGGTCGGCAGCGGTCGGGTCTGTGGTGGTGCCGCCGAGGCCGAGGTCCACAGCTGCTGCTGTGGCGAGGTCTGCGGTAGTTCCGTCCGTGGCCGCCGTGCCGTTGGTGACGGTGCCGAGGCCGAGGTTGACATCGGCCGCGACTGCCAGGTCGGCAGCCGTTGGGTCTGTGGTGGTGCCGCCGAGGCCCAGGTCTACAGCTGCTGCTGTGGCGAGGTCTGCGGTTGTCCCGTCCGTTGTGCCGGTGCCGTTGGTGACGGTGCCGAGGCCGAGGTTGACGTCGGCCGCGACTGCAAGATCGGCAGCCGTCGGGGCTGTGGTGGTAGCACCGCCCAGGCCGAGATCAACGTTGGCATCGACAGCGAGGTTGGTCGCGGTTCCATCCGTGGTGCCGGTGCCGTTGGTGACACCGCCAAGACCGAGGTTGACGTCCACTGCGGCGGCGACATCCGTTGAGCTGGCCGGCGTTGGGTCACCCAGCAGGCCCAACGACGTCGAGTCAGCGGGTGCCGCCGCCGAGATGAGGGCGGAGGCGGAAAGGTCCGTCCCGCTGGTGGTATCCGCTGCATTGGCGGCAGCGGTGCCGAAGGCCAGGAGGCCGCCGGCGAAGAGGGTGCTGAGCAGCCCCCTGCGAAGGGTGCAGTTCATGATGGTTCTCCTGAAAGTTGAATTTTCCGGGCGCTGGTCAGCTGCCCGTAGAGCCACGTGCTGCCCTGGGAAGGGCAGGGGGCTTCAACTAATCGGGAGAAGAACCGGGATCGAAAGATACCGGCGCAGGAGCATGCTCAGAAGGGTTCCCGGCTGCAAGGGTGCCCGGGCGCTCAAAATCGAAGTCGAACGGGCTGAGCCAAGCCGCCGCACCGGAGGACCCGCTTGAGGATCCACCGGCACCTGTGCCGGAGGCCGGGGCCGCAGGGGCCTGGGCAGGCAGCGGTGCGGGATCGGCAGGACCAGCAGGCTCTTCGGAAGCGGCTCCTGAGGCTTGGACGACAACTGACCGTGCCCCGGCTGTAGCTGCAAGAGGCACATTGCCCCGGGTTGCCAGGCCAGTGTCAACGTTCTCGGTTGCCTCGCCAAACAATGCAGTCTGACCCGCTTCCGTGGCCGTTGGCCCGGCTTCCCGGTCCAGGGCCGGGGCCGCTGGAGAGGTGTCTGCGGAAGCTGGCGAAGCCGCGACGGGAAGTTCCACCGGCACGGTGGTGACCGGCACGTCGGGAAGTGGAAGGGGCAGCTGGTCAGTGCCGGTCAAGAGATCCGAGACCGGCTGGAGGACAGGTTCCAGGGCTGGCACCGCACCGGCCGCAGGTGCTGCAACAGCGTCGACTACCCCGGCCGTCAGGTCGTCGGCGAGTTCGGCGAGGGGAGCAGTGACGGTGGAAACAGTTTCGACCGGTACGACCTGGCCCACAACGGGAACCGAAGCGATGAGACCGTCCGCCAGACTGGAAACCTGGGCTGCCACGGGCTGTGCCAGTCCGGGGGCTGTCGCAGCATCGGTGGTGGAAGCGGCTGGCGCGGGTGGGATTGCATCCACAGTGGTTTGCGTCAGTGATGACACCGGTTTTGTGACACTGCCCAGAAGTGACGAAGCGTCAGGTCCCGCATCGGCGGAGGCTGCTGTGGACGAAAGCGTCAGCCACGTGACGGCCGCTGCCCCGGCAAGGAGCACAGGGCGCAAGGCACTCCATGGCGAACTTCTTCGAGCCATTCGTACCACCCCCCAGTGACCGGCGCAATCGATGCTGTCTAAAGGGTAGAACCGATTCTTACTGGAAGTCCATACTTCCCTAAAAGGATTTTACAAAACGGAGGCACACCTGCCGTTGCTGTCATCGACGAAGGCGGCCAGTCACATACTTGACCACGCCTTAAAAGCCGCGCCGCCGCCGTCGTCCGTTCCTTCAGCCTCCGCTAGTGGCTGTCGTTGGGGTAGCTCACGCCAAGCTGGGCGCGCACGCCGTCGAAAAGGCGCATGGTGTTCAAGGTGTCCTCCAGCGGCATGACCGGGCTTTCGGTCAGGCCCTGCTGCACACAACGCGTCACTTCCCGCAGCTCATACGCATAACCTTTGCCCACCACGTCGAACGTTTCCGTGCGGCGCTCTTCCCAGCCCTTGGCAATGATGAGTTCGCGCGGGTTGTTGATGGAGCCGATACTTTGCAGGAAGCCCATGCTTCCGGACACGGTGGCGGTCCGGGGCCCGTGGGCCAGGAGCGAGGAGGTGAGCTGGACGTGGGCGGCATGGCCGTAGCCGAGCGTCATGGCGTTCTGCGCATCCACGCCGTCGTCGTTGACGAAGCCGGTGGCGCTCACCGTCTGCGGGAACCCCAGCGTCCCGAGCGCCCAGAGGAGGGGGTAGACGGCCAGGTCCAGCAAGGCCCCTCCGCCGTCCTTCCGGGCCCACAGCCTGGCTGTTGGGGAGTACGGCGCGGGGAATCCGAGGTCTGCGGTGACCCAGTGGATGTCGCCCAGTTCACCGGACGCTGCGATCTGGAATGCCCGCTGCATGGAGGGCAGGAACCGGCTCCACATGGCCTCCATCAGGAAGAGGTTGCGGCTCCGTGCGTAGTCGATCAGTTCCGCGGCTTCGCGCGCATTGATGGTGAAGGCCTTCTCGCAGAGCACATGCTTGCCTGCCTTGAGCGCGGCAAGGACGATCTCATGATGCTGGGCGTGCGGCGTGGCGACGTAGACGACGTCGACCGCCTCGTCGGCCAGCAGCCGCTGGTAGCCTGCCACGCCGTCGTCATCTCCGTACGCCTTTGGAAAATCGTAGGCCACGGCAAATGCGTCGGCCGACTCCTGGGTTCTGGAACTGACCGCGTACAGCTCGGCGTCAGCGAGCAGCGCCAGTTCCTGCGAGACTGCCCGGGCGATGCTGCCGGTGGAGATGACGCCCCAGCGCAGTGGAGCACCTGTGGCGGAGCGTGGATCCTTGTCCGGCTGGCTGAAAAGCCACGGCGTGGCGATGGGGGCACTCATGGATGCCATCCTGTCACAGCGCCGGGGACGGTCAGGGAATTTCAACCCCGGGCGAGGGCCGGACGCCGGAAAGGGGCCGACGGCGGGGATTTGCTGGGCAGGACCCCACCGGCGGCCCCACCTACGTCAGGCCGTGGCGGCGACCGCCCGACCCCGGACCGGTTCCTCCGTCAGCTTTCCCTGTTGGAGGCGAAAGCGGCGGTCTGTCTTGTTGGCGAGGGCCCTGTCGTGGGTGACCACCAGGATAGTGGTGTTGTGGTCGCGGCTCAGCGAGCTGAGGAGTTCGATGATGTGGTCGCCGGTCTGCTCATCCAGGTTGCCGGTGGGCTCATCGGCCAGGATGAGCTTGGGCTCGTTGGCCAGGGCCCGTGCAATGGCAACGCGCTGCTGCTCGCCGCCGGAGAGCCTGTTGGTGCGCCGGTCGTGCTTGGAGGGATCAAGCTGGACCTGTTCCAGCAGGTCCTGGGCGCGCTGCAGCCGGACGGCCTTCCGGACGCCGGCGAACTCCATGGGAAGCATGACGTTGTCCACGGCGGACAGGTTCGGGATGAGGTTGAACTGCTGGAACACGAAACCGATGTCGCGGCGGCGGTACTCCGTCAGTTTGCCGTCCGCCAGGCCGGCCAGGCTGACGCCGTCCACCACGACGTCGCCGCTGGTGGGTTTATCCAGCGCACCCAGAAGGGACAGCAGCGTGCTCTTGCCGCTGCCGCTCTTTCCCACAATCGAAGCCAAGGTGCCTTGCTCCAGACTGAAACTGACATCGTTGACGGGCTTGATGGTGCGGTCACCGGAGTTGAAGGTGCGGACCAGGTTCTTGACTTCAATCATGGTTATTCTCCTCGCAGGACTTCGATGGGACGGATACGCGCCGTAAGCAGCGCGGGAACCAAAGCGCCAATGATGGCGACACCAAACACGGCGGCAATACCACCGGCAATCACTCCCGGCGATGCGCTCGCGGTCACCGAGTTCAGCAGCTGCGAGGCCCCGCCGAACGGACCGCCCTGCCCGCCGGGGAATGCGCCGCCTGCCCCCCGGATACCGCGGCCTGCTGGGTTTGCCGTTGTTGTGGTGTTGCTGCTGATCAGGGCGGAGGCAATGCTGCCGCTGGCAAAGGAAGCGATGGCGGCGCCCACGGCGCTGCCAAGGGCTGCCAGGACAAGAGCCTCGAGGACGAACTGCAGGCCGATGGTGCGGTTGGGTGCACCGATTGCCTTCAGGACTCCGATCTCGCGGCGGCGCTCGCGGACCAGCATCACCATGATCAGCAGGATGATCAGGCCTGCGGTTCCCAGGGCGGCGATGAAGGCGATGAAGGAGATGTTCTTGACGCTGTCCAGGGAGCTGACCGCCGTCTGCAGGTTTTGCCCCTGGGTGACGTCCGCCTTGTCGGTACCGAGCGCCGACTGGAGTGCAGTCTTGGTGGCAGCGACGTTGTCCATGGAGTTGACCGTGACGATCATGCTGGACAGCTCATTAGGTGTTCCGGCGAGGGCCTGGGCGGTGGGGAGGGTGACGTAAACGGCGTTGTTGCCAAAGGCGGTGCCGGCGTCGAACAATCCGGAAACGGTGTAGGTCTGGTTGTTGACGGTGAAGGTGGAACCGACCGTGAGGTTGTTCTTTTCGGCAAGGGTTGTGCCCAGCAGTGCGCCGGTGGATGCAGCGCTGTAGTCCCCGAGCCCGGCGCCCTGCGTGATGTTCAGCGCCTTTCCGGTGGTGTCCACTTCGGCCCCGATGCCGGTTGCGGTGATGGGGAGCGACCTGACGCGCTGCGTGGTTCCAGTGCTGCCGGAGGTTCCGGTGCCGCCATTGGCCTGCTGGTTGCGGTTGCCCAGGGTGCCGGCTTCCACGGCCGCGGTGAGGCTGGTGGTCAGGGTGGTTGCGGACTGGCCGCCGGGTCCACCCTGTCCTGCCTGGCCACCCTGTCCTGCCTGGCCGCTCTGGCCTGCCTGGCCGCTCTGGCCCGCGGCCGACTGTGCTGCTTCTTCAGCCGCATTGCGCAACCGCAGAGTGGAGGTTCCGAGGACGGCACTGACGTTGGGCACGCCGGCAGCCGTGGCTGCCTGGTCCGTTGTCAGAGGCTCGCCACCGCCTTCGAAACCTTGCCCACCTGCGGGGTTGACGGTCAGGACCGTGCCAACGGAAGCATTGAGCTCCTGGACTTTGGCTCCCACCGCCTGGTTGGCCACCAGCATCGCCAAGGCGAGGCCAATGGCGACGGCCAGCACCGCGACAACCGCTGCGGTGCGGACCTTGTTTCTGAAGGCATTGCCTACACTCCGGGCAAGGACGCTCACGATACTCCTAAGACTCAGGTGCCGGCGCGGAGGGCCGGCTTCGGATCAACCCTCGCCGGAGATCCTGTGCAGGAATCCGGCCGAACCTGTGCCCGGGCTGTGAAGGTTGATACCCATTGGCCAAGACCCAGGAAAGCCCGGCCCCCAACGAGGGGACCGGGCTCTCCTGCTGCCGGTTTTACGCGGCTGTTTCAAAAGGTGTTACTTGGTGATCGGGCCGAGTACGGGATCGTCCGTGTAGGCCGTCTTGACATTGGCTGAGGTCACAATGACCGGTTCCAGCAGGTAGGCAGGAACAACCTTGTTGCCGTTGTTGTAGGACTTGTCGTCGTTGACCTCAGGCTTCTTGCCGGCCTGCAGGTCCTTGACCATGGTGATCGCGTGCTCAACGAGCTTGCGGGTGTCCTTGTTGATGGTGGAGTACTGCTCACCGGCGAGGATGGACTTGACCGACTCAACCTCTGAGTCCTGGCCGGTGACGACCGGAATCGGCTTGCCGGCGGCCTTGACGGAGGTCAGCACCGCGCGGGCGAGGGTGTCGTTGGGGGACAGGACGCCATCCAGGTTCGCAGAGGTGTAGTTGCCGCTGAGCAGCGTGTCCATGCGGCGCTGGGCGTTTTCAGCCTTCCAGCCCTGGGTCACAGCCTGCTCGAAGGTACTCTGCCCCGATACGACCTTGAGGGTGCCGTCATCGATCTTGGGCTTTAGGACGCTCATGGCGCCGTTGAAGAAGACCTTCGCGTTGGCATCGTCGGGGGAACCGGCAAACAGTTCGATGTTGTACGGGCCGGACGGCTTCTTGGCCTTGAGTCCGTCCAGCAGGGCCTGGCCCTGGAGCACACCGACCTTGAAGTTGTCGTAGGCCACGTAGTAGTCCACGTTGTCGGTGTTCAGCAGAAGCCGGTCGTAGGCGATGACGGTGGCGCCGGCGTCCTTGGCCTGCTTGAGCTGGGTGCCCAGCTGGGAGCCGTCGATGGCCCCCACGATGATGACCTTGGCGCCCTTGGTGACCATAGCGCTGATCTGGTTCTGCTGCTCCGACACACCGCCATTGGCGAACTGGACGTCTGCCTTGAAGCCGGCACCGTTGAGGCCGTCGTTGAAGAGCTTCTCGGCCAGGACCCAGTTTTCACTGGTCTTCTGCGGAAGGGCGACGCCGATGGACGAGTTCTGGGGGAACCCTTCGGCTCCTCCGCTGGCTCCGCCCGATGTGCCGTTGTCCGAGCGGCCACAGCCCGTCAGCGCCAGTGCTGCGATGGCAGCAACCGCTGCGGCCTTTCCTGCTTTACCAAACATTCGCATTGTTGGTTCTCTTTCTTTGTGTGATGGAACAGTATTCAGGCTGCAAACTTTCAGGCTTCCCTGGCGATCGCTTCCTTGGTGGAGGTGGTCTCGTCGGGCTGGATGGGGTTGCTGGGACCCCCAGTGGGACGGTTCATGTTGCGGGTAAGCATGCCGATGATCGAGCGCTTGCCCTGCGACTTGTTGTAGACGTCGAAGGCGACCGCGATCAGCAGGACCAGGCCCTTGATGATCTGGGTGAGGTCGGCGCCGACGCCCAGGAGCTGCAGGCCGTTGTTGAGCACTGCCATGACCAGGCCACCAATGATGGACCCGATCACCGTGCCCACGCCGCCGGTGACGGCAGCGCCGCCGATGAACACGGCTGCGATGGCATCAAGTTCCCAGCCCACGCCGTCGAACGGGCCCGAGGCGGTGGAGCGGCCCACGAAGATCATGCCTGCAAGGCCGGCCAGGATAGACATGTTCATCATGACCAGGAAGTTGACCTTCTTGGACTGGACGCCGGAGAGTTCGGCAGCGTGGCGGTTGCCGCCCACAGCGTATACGTGGCGGCCGATGATCGTGCGGGAGGAAATGAAGCCGTAGATCAGGACCAGGATGGCAAGGATCAGGCCGGGGATCGGGAAGGAGGTGCCGGGCCGGCCGGTGGCAAAGAGGTATGTCGCGTAGAGGATGGCACCGCAGACCAGGACAAGCTTCAGTACCGTGACCCACATTTCCGGGACCTCGGCGCCAAGTGCCTTGGCCCTGGCCCTCGAACGGATCTCACTGACCACGACGAACGCTGCCGCGGCGAGGCCGATCAGGAGGGTGAGGTTGTTGTAGCCCGTGTTCGGCCCCCACTCCGGCAGGTAGCCGGAACCCAGGTACTGGAAGTCATTCGGCACCGGGATGGTGTTGGACTTGCCCACGAACTGGTTGAAGCCACGGAACAGAAGCATGCCGGCCAGCGTGACGATAAAGGCCGGGATGCCCACGTATGCGGTCCACCAGCCCTGCCAGGCGCCAATCAGTGCGCCGAGAAGCAGGCCCAAAAGGACGCCCGCGTACCAGGGAAGATGCCAGTCGCGGATGGCGAGGGCGACGGTGACGCCGACGAAGGCTGCCACCGAGCCGACCGAAAGGTCGATGTGCCCGGCGATGATCACCAGCACCATGCCGATGGCCAGGATGAGGATATAGGAGTTGCCGTTGAAGAGGTTGATCACGTTGCCGGAGGTCAGCGTCCGGCCCTCCGTGGCAATCTGGAAGAAGATAATCAGCGCCACCAGGGCAAAGATCATGCCGAATTGGCGGGTGTTGCCGCCAAACAGCTTCTTGAGCGCATTCATGGTTTCAGTCCTTGTTTCCGAAAGGTTCTGGAAGGTCCAGGGGGTCAGGCGGCTTTACGGGTGGCGGAGGTCATCAGTTTCATCAAGCTTTCCTGCGTGGCCTCGTCTTTGGTCAGGACGCCGGTGATGGCGCCTTCAAAGATGGTGTAGATGCGGTCGGACAGGCCCAGGAGTTCCGGGAGTTCCGAGGAAATGACGATCACTCCCTTGCCCTGGTTGGCGAGCTGTTGGATGATGCCGTAAATCTCGTACTTGGCGCCGACGTCGATCCCGCGGGTAGGTTCATCCAGGATCAAGAGGTCGGGATCGGTGAACATCCACTTGGCCAGGACCACCTTTTGCTGGTTGCCGCCCGAGAGCTTGGCAACGCCTTCCTCCACGGAAGGCGTTTTAGTGCGCAGGGACTTGCGGTATTCCTCGGCCACGGTGAACTCCTGGTTGGCGTCCACCACGTAGTTGTGGCTGACCTTCCGCAGGTTGGCGGCCACCGTGGTGGTCTTGATGTCGTCCAGCAGGTTCAGTCCCAGGGACTTGCGGTCCTCCGTGACGTAGCCCAGCCCCGCGTCGATGGCGTGGCGGACGTTTTTGAGGACTACTTCCTTGCCGTCCTTATAGATGTGGCCGTCGATGAACCGGCCGTAGGAGCGGCCGAAGACAGAGCGGGCCAGCTCAGTCCGGCCCGCGCCCATGAGGCCTGCGAAACCTACGATTTCGCCGCGGCGGACAAAGAAATTGGAACCTTTGCAGACCAGCCGGTCCTGGATGGCGGGGTGGCCCACGGTCCAGTCCTTGACCTCGAAGAACACCTCGCCGATCTTGGGCGTGTGGTCCGGGAACCGGGACTCGAGGGTGCGCCCGACCATGCCCTTGATGATCCGGTCCTCGTCCACGCCGTCGGCCTTCACGTCGAGGGTCTCAATGGACTTGCCGTCGCGGATGATCGTGATGGAATCAGCGATCTGCTCAATCTCGTTGAGCTTGTGCGAAATGATGATCGAGGTAATGCCTTTAGCCTTCAGGCCCAGCATGAGATCCAGCAGGTGCTGGGAATCGGACTCGTTGAGCGCCGCGGTCGGCTCGTCCAAAATCAGGATCTTCACGGACTTGTTCAGCGCCTTGGCGATCTCCACCAGCTGCTGTTTGCCAACGCCGATTTCCTTGATGGGGGTGTCGGGATCGTCGCGGAGGCCAACCCGTGCCAGCAGGTCCAGCGACCGCAGGCGGGCCTCGGCCCAGTCGATAATGCCGCGTTTGGTGGGCTCGTTGCCCAGGAAGATATTCTCCATGATCGACAGTTCGGGAATCAGCGCGAGTTCCTGGTGAATGATCACGATCCCGGCGTGCTCGCTGGCGCGGATGTCCTTGAAATGCTGGACCTGCCCCTGGTAGACGATGTCGCCGTCGTAGCTGCCGTAGGGGTACACGCCGGACAGGACCTTCATGAGGGTGGACTTGCCGGCGCCGTTCTCGCCGCAGATGGCGTGAATTTCGCCCGCCTTCACCCGAAGACTGACTTCCGACAGGGCTTTCACCCCGGGAAACTCCTTGGTGATCGAACGCATCTCCAGGATGATCGGATCCGTTTGCGTTGTCTGGGACGTCATGAGCCCTTACGCCTCCAATGCATGACTTCTTTGTCCGTCCTGCAAAGCGCAGGACCGTCTGATGAAAAAGTAAACTGGATCACAGCTGTTGTCGTCAAGTCTTTAACGCAATTGCCGGATAACGAAATGGTTAGGACTTGCGGATTCCTGCATGCTGGAAGACCAGGGCCGCCGCGCCCAGGGCTTCCGCCCGGTCTCCCAGCGAGGACATGGCGAGGGTGGTGGTCTCGCCGATGACGGGTACTGCGTGCCGGATCAAACCCCTCCTGATCGGGTCCAGCAGAATGTTCCCCAAGCCAGCAAGGGGCCCGCCCACCACGATGACTTCGGGGTTGATCAGGTTGGCTACATTGCCGAGCGCCCGGCCCACCGCAAGCCCCGCATCGTCCACCACGCGGAGGGTGGCGGAGTCCCGGTTCAGGGCCTTGCGGACAATGTCCGCGGGCGTCAGCGGCCTGTCCTCGCCCCGGCTGAGCAGCTCAATCATGGTGGTGGTGGATGCTATGGTTTCAAGGCAGCCCCGGTTGCCGCAGCGGCACACCAGGCCCTGCTCGTGTATGGTGGCGTGCCCGATCTCGCCGGTGATTCCAACGTTGCCGTAGTAGGGGGCGCCGTTGAGGATCAAGCCCGCGCCGATGCCCGATCCGATCTTCAGGAACAGCAGGTTGCTGACCCCCGAATGCTGCCCCCAGGTCACCTCCGACCACGCACCCAGGTTGGCATCGTTATCAACAAACACGGGGATTCTCAAGGTTTCCTCAAGATGCTGAAGGATGTTGATGCCCACCCACTCCGGGAGGATGGCGCCCTGGGCAACCGTCCCCGTCCGCCGGTCGATGGGGCCCGGAATGCCGACGCCGGCCCCGACCACGGAGGAGCGTTCCACTCCGCTTTCACGCAGCAGTTTCTCCAGCAGGGCCACGGCGGCCTGGATGCCGTCGTCCGCCTGGTGGCCCAGGGGGAGCATCACCGACTCCTCCGCAATGACGTGGTAGCTCAGTGAGGCCAGGACCACCCGCAGGTGCCGCCGGCCAAAGTCGATCCCGACCGCCACGGCCCCGTTGCTGTTGAGCCGCACGTTCAGTGCCCGCCTGCCCGAACTGGTGATGGGTTCGGTGGACGCCAGCCCGGAATCGAGCATAATTTTGACGATGTTCGAGACGGTGGCGGTGGACAGTCCCGTCTGCCGGGCGAGCTCCGCCTGCGTGGACGGGCCCCCCATTAGGGTCTCAATGATCCGCTGCTGGTTCAGTTGCCGGAGGGCGGACTGGGAGCCGGGATTCTTGGGTTTGCTCCTCGTTGAGCGCGGGGTTGGGGACATGCTAAGAAGATTGCCCTATCGCGGCTGTTGTAGTCAAGAAGTTAACGCATTAGGCGAATGGATGGACATTTGCTGAGGAGGGACGGGGGCAGATCCGGGCGAGCCGTGCATTCCGACCCGGCAGGAGCGCGGCCGGGTCCAAAAGACCCGAAGGGCCGCCGGGCTGCTGGCTACGCTGGACAGTGAGAACGCTCCGGGCCGTCCGTTCCACGCGGACCGGCAAACAGAAGGTGGTAATGATGCTGCTGTCCGTCCTGCAGGCGAACGCCGTGGTCCTGGACGTCGAGGCCAATCTCCGCACCCTGGATGATGGCGCGCGGCGGGCTGCGCAGGAAGGCGCCCACGTACTCCTCACTCCCGAGCTGTTTCCTGTCGGGTACGCCCCGGCCAGGCTGCGGGCCGAACTGGACCCTGCCCGTCTTCCCGGAATCCGCGAACAGCTGGCCGGCATCGCCCGCCGGAACGGCATTGCGCTCGTCTACAGCCTTCCGGCCGTGGCCGGCGCGGACAGCGGCGGCGGCCAAGGGGCCGACCGCGCGCCAGTGTGGCATATTTCGGCCAGCCTGGTGGATGCCTCCGGCGCCGAGCTGCTCAGCTACGCCAAGGTGCATCTCTTTGGTGACGAGGAACGCGCGGCTTTCATCGCAGCCGCGCAACCTCCCGCCGTCGTGGATTTCCAGGGCATCCGGACCTCCCTGCTGATCTGTTACGACATCGAGTTCCCCGAGGCCGCCCGGGCGGCGGCGGCCCGTGGCGCGGAACTGCTCCTGGTGCCCACCGCCCTGTCCGTCGGTTTCGACGCCGTACCCCAGGTGCTGGTCCGAGCGCGGGCGCTGGAGAGCCAGCTGAATGTGGCCTATGCCAACCATTGCGGGCACGAGGACGTATACACCTTCGGCGGCGGAAGCGTAGTGGCAGGACCCGACGGCGCCCTCCTCGCCCAGGGCGGGGCAGGCCCGGACCTGCTTTTCGCCGACGTTGACACTGCCGGCGTCCAGCGGGCACGCAACGACGTGCCTTACCTGCGCGAGCGCCGGCCGGACCTGTACCGGGAATGGGAGGCAGGCCTTCCGGGCACACCGGACCGGGTGGGCGACAACCAGGCATAGGCCCCGCTACGCCGATGGGCTGCCGGTCAGCCCGTCGGCGTAATGGAGCGCAATCCACAGCTCAGCCCGCACCTGTGCCTGGTTCAGGTCCATCTGAAGGAGCTCGCCGAGGACCCCGATCTGCCGGCGGACACTGTTCCGGTGCAGGCCCAGGCGCTTGGCCGAGCCGTCCCAGCTGCCGTTTTCGCCCAGCCAGCCCCTGAGGACCGCCAGCAGGGGATCGCGCCGATCCGGTTCGAGCTCCAGGACCGGCTGCAGGAGCCGTTCGGCCAGCAATGTTCCGGCCTCACGGCCCAACAGGCCCGTCACGGACCACGACACCTCGTCCGCCCGGACGCTTTGTCCGCTTCTCTGCACCTGGCTGCGCAGGGACGTGGCGCGCCGGTAGGCGGCGGGAAGGCTGGCCAACTCGGTCGGTTCGCCCACCACCAGGCGCCAGCCAAGCTTTTCGACGTCTGCCAGCAGCGCGTCGTCCACCCTGAGCCGGGTCAGGGCCGCGAAGCCGTAGTCCGTGATCTCCACCAGCTTGGTGTCGAACATGCGCCGCCACTGCAGCAGTTCCCTGACGGGGCTTTCCCCTGCGGGCCATTCCGGCGCCTCAACCTTGATGCCCTGCACCACCCGCATGGGTGCCGACCGGGTGGAGGACAGGCTCTGCGCCAGCAGGTCCTTGAGCCCGTTGACGTGTTTGGTGCCGCCGGTGGTGAGGCTCCCCGGGTGCAGCAGCACGGCGGTGGCCAATTGGCTTGGGGCCAGCGACCCGCTGGTGCGCTGCCGCACCAACAGCTCCAGGAGTCCGACGGCGGACTGGACAACGTTGTTCTGCGCAGGCGTCAGCGGGACGTCGGAACCCAGGACCAGGGCGCCCAGGTTGGCATCACGGGTACTGCGCAGCGGGTGGCCCACCACCAGCGCGGAACCGGGCTGGTCAAAGCCGTCCATTTCCACGCGGGGGCCGCTGCCGGACAGCAGCCGTTCCAGCATGGGCTCCAGCAAGGCCAGGTCGACGGCGGTGCTGCCGCCGGCGCTGGTGCCGCGTGCCCGGACGCGGCCGTCCGCCCCCACCATCACCGCCCAGACCGGCACGCGCTGCACCAGTGCGGCCAGCAGTTCGTGCTCGGGTTTGGGGGAGAGGACGGCGCGCATGAGTTGCCGGTTGGTCTCCGCCAACTGCCGGAAGACCCGGGCGTTGTCTGTTTCCAGGAACTGGGAGAACTGCAGTCCGATCGCCGCGAACGGAAGGGACTCCGGCACCTCGAACAAGGTGAGGTTGTGGCGCCGGCACGCCTCGACAACCACTTCGGGAACGGCATCGAAGTAGGGCCGGACTCCGAAGCCCAGGGCGGCCACCTTGGCCTGGACCAGCCGGCGTACATACGCGTCCACGTGGGCGGGTGAACCGCCGTCGCCAAGGAATGGGAGGCCCGCAGTGAGCAGGAACTCGCCCTCCGGCAGATAGGGGGTGGGGTCTTCCAGTTCGCTGGGCTCAACCCAGCGCAGGAGCCGGTCGCCGCTGCCGCCGTCGTGGAGGGTCTTCAACACCGGCGGCAGTTGGTCAAGGAACTGCTGGAGGGTAACGAAACTCAGCCGTCCCGACTCCGCTGGCTCAACGGTCATGAGTGCGCCCGGCGCCCGCAAAGGCCGGATTGCCGGATCCGCTGCGATTGTGCATAAAGTCTCATGGTGGATCACTATAAGTCATTTTGCACCGGGTTGAGAGTTGGCTCACATGCCACCCTTGATGAGGGGAAACCGACAACTACTCTGAAGGGACGTCAACGGTGACTGTGCCTGTGACCACCGAAAAACCCATTGCGCCAAGCGTCGGACGGCCCGGCCTCCGGGCCCAGCTGCTGCGGCGCAAGCCGATAGGACAAATGGTCAGCGAAGCCGAAGGTGCCGGTGGGGGAGCCCGCCTGGTGCGCAGCTTCGGTGTCCTGCACCTGACCATGATCAGCGTAGGTGCCACCCTTGGGACGGGCATCCTGGTGATCCTCGGCGAATCAGTTCCGCTGGCCGGCCCGGCCATCTGGATTTCGTTCGTCATTGCCGGCCTGGCGGCGCTGCTGTCCGCGGTGTCGTACGCCGAAATGGCAGGGCTGGTTCCGGCCGCGGGCTCGAGCTACTCCTATTCCTACGCCACCATGGGGGAGGGCATGGCCTGGATCTGCGGATGGTGCCTCGTCCTCGAATATGCCGTCTCCGTGGCCGCGGTGGCGGTGGGCGCGGGCCAGTACGTCAACGAGACGCTCGCCGCCTTCGGGCAGGTACTGCCCGACGCGATGTCCCAGCCTCCCGGCGACGGCGGCCTGGTGAACGTTCCGGCGATGGCCATCGTCGTGCTCGCCACCATCCTGCTGGTCCGCGGTGCCAGGGAAAGCGCCTGGATCAACACCGCCATCGTCGTCGTCAAAATCGGCATCCTGCTCTTCTTCTGCGCCGTGGCCTTTACCGCCTTCAACGCGGGAAACTTCGAGCCGCTCATGCCCATGGGCGCTGCAGGCGTATCCGCCGCCGCATCCCGGGTGTTCTTCTCCTACATCGGGTTCGACGCCGCGTCCACCGCCGGCGAGGAAGCCCGGAACCCCAAGCGCGACCTGCCGCGCGCCATCCTGCTGTCCATGGTAATCGTGACCAGCATCTACGTCCTGGTGGCCGTAGCCGCGATCGGCGCCCGCCCCTGGGGCTGGTTCGACGGGACCGAAGCCGCGCTGGTCCAGATCCTCGAGGAGACGACGCACCAGCCGTGGATCGCGCTGGTCTTCTCCGTGGGCGCAGTCCTCGCCATTGCCAGCATCGTGCTCACCGTCCTTTACGGGCAGACCCGCATCCTCATGTCGATGTCCCGGGACGGACTGGTGCCGGGGGTCTTCAGCCGGGTCTCACACCGCACCGGCACCCCGGCCGCCGGCACCCTGATCGTAGGCACCGCCGTCGCCCTGACCGCAGGGCTGGTCCCGCTCGGCGCCCTGGCCGACGCCACCAGCATCGGGACCCTCTTCGCCTTCGCGCTGGTCAACGTCGCCGTCATCTACCTGCGCCGCAACCGCCCCGACCTGAAGCGCAGCTTCCGCGTCCCGCTGTACCCTGCCACCCCCGTACTGGGGACGCTGATGTGCGCCTACCTGATGGCGAACCTCGGCGCCGATACCTGGGTTGTGTTTGGCGCCTGGATGCTCGTGGGGATCGCCATCTACTTCGGCTATGGACGCCGGAACTCGAAGGTGGCGGCTCTGAGCGAGCCCGACTACCGTGAACTGACCGCCAAGGCCCCGAGCCAGGAACCTGTGAAAGCCGACATATCATGACCATCGCCACCGAACTGCCTGCCTTCGACCCCTCCAGCACTTCCACCAGGCCAGCCGAAACGTCCGGGCGGGAGGCCGGTGCGCACGCAGCGCCCATCACCATGCTGAACCCGGACTTCCCGTTCAGCTACGACCACTACCTGGCCCACCCTGACGGACTGGGCACTGTTCCGCCGGAGCTGTACGGCACGGAAGTGGCCGTTATCGGTGCCGGGCTTTCCGGCCTGGTGACCGCCTACGAACTGATGAAGCTCGGACTGCGGCCCGTGGTCTACGAAGCCGACCAGATCGGCGGCCGGCTCCGCACCGCAGCCTTCCCCGCGGCGCCCGGCGTGGTGGCCGACCTTGGTGGCATGCGCTTCCCGGTGTCCGGCAAGGCCTTCTACCACTACGTAGACCTGCTGGGGCTTGAGACCCAGGACTTCCCCAACCCGCTGGCCGAAGCCACCTCCAGCACCGTGATCGAGCTGGCCGGGAAGAAGCACTACGCGGAAAAGCCCAGCGACCTTCCCCCGTTCTTCCGCGAGGTGGCCGACGCCTGGAAGGCGGCGGTCAACGACGGTGCGAAGTTCGTGGAGATGCAGGAAGCCATCCGCTCCCGGGACATGGCCCGCATCAAGGACCTCTGGAACGAACTGCTGCCGCTCATGGACGAGCAGACGTTCTACGGCTTCATCGCCGGCAGCGACTCCTTTAGGAAGGCAGGGTTCGCCCACCGGGAGGCCTTCGGCCAGGTGGGGTTCGGCACCGGCGGCTGGGACACCGACTTCCCCAACTCCATCCTGGAAATCCTCCGCGTGGTCTACACCGACGCGGACGACCAGCACCGGCTCATCCGCGGCGGAGCGCAGCGGCTGCCCGAGGCACTGTGGCAGCACGCGCCGTCGGACCTGGTCCACTGGCCCGCCGGCACCTCCCTGGCCTCGCTGCACTCCGGCTCGCCCCGCGGCGCGGTCGGAAAGATCAGCCGGGACCCGGACGGAAACCTGCGGGTGCGTGAACGGTGGGGCCGGGAGGCCAGCTACCCGGCCGTGGTGACCACCTGCCAGTCATGGCTGCTGTCCACCCGCATCCACACCGAAGAAGCGCTGTTCCCCGCCGAGCTGTGGACCGCCATGGAGAAATCGCACTACATGCAGTCCTCCAAGACCTTCGTCATGGTGGACCGGCCCTTCTGGAGGGACATCGATCCGGAAACGGGCAACGAGGTCCTTTCCATGACCCTGACCGACCGGCTCAACCGCGCCACCTACCTGCTGGACAACGGCCCGGACCAGCCCGCCGTCATCCTGCTCTCCTACACCTGGAACGACGACGCGCTGAAATGGCTGGCCCTTGACGCCGACGAGCGCGTGGAACTGATGCTGCACTCGCTCGAGCAGATCTATCCCGGAGTGGACATCGCCGGGCACATCGTGGGCCAGCCCATCACGGTGTCCTGGGAGGCGGACCCCAACTTCATGGGTGCCTTCAAGGCCAACCTGCCCGGGCACTACCGCTACCAGCAGCGGCTCTTCTCCCACTTCAAGCAGGACAAACTCCCGGAGTCCCAGCGCGGCATCTTCCTGGCCGGCGACGACGTCTCCTTTACCGCAGGCTGGGCCGAAGGCGCCGTCACCACGGGCCTGAACGCCGTATGGGGCGTGGTGAAGCACCTGGGCGGCTCATCCGCGGCCGGCAACCCCGGCCCCGGCGACCTCCTGGACGAGTTCGGCCCAATCAGCCTGGACTAAGGCAGGCGGGATCCGTCAGGCGTGAAGTTCGCGGTGTTTCGCCGCGAGCTCCACGTACCGGGCAGCATTGGCGCGGACGCCGTCGAACTCCTCATTGGTGAGCTCACGGCGCACCTTGGCGGGCACGCCCGCCACCAGGGAGCGGGGCGGAACGATAGTTCCCTCGAGCACCACGGCGCCGGCCGCTACCAGCGAGCCGGCGCCGATCACCGCGCCGTTGAGGACGGTGGCGCCCATGCCGATCAGGCAGTCGTCCTCCACGGTGCAGCCGTGCACGACGGCGGCGTGCCCCACGCTGACCCGTTGGCCCACCGTGCAGGGGAAGCCGGGGTCGGCGTGCAGCACCACATTGTCCTGCAGGTTGCTTCCGGCGCCCACGGTGATGGCCGCGGTGTCGGCGCGGACGGAGACGCCGTAGAAGGCGCTGGAGTCCTGGTCCAGGGTGGCCTTGCCGATGATGGACGCCGAAGGTGCTACGAACGCTGTTTCATGGACGGCCGGGGAGTCGCCGGCAAAAGGGTAAAGAGGAGCCATGGGTTCACCCTAAGCCACCCCTGCACCCAACTGAGTAGCAGTAGATGCCGTTTTGGGGCCCAATACGGCATCTGCTGCTACTTAGTTGAAGACCACCGTCCGGTTGCCGTCCAGCAGTACCCGGTGCTCTGCGTGCCACTGCACGGCCTGGACCAGGGTGCGGCCTTCCACGTCACGGCCCATCTGCACGAACTGCTCCGGGGTGCGGGCGTGGTCCACCCGGATGACTTCCTGTTCGATGATCGGGCCCTCATCCAGGGCAGCCGTCACGTAGTGTGCCGTGGCGCCGATCAGCTTCACGCCCCGGGCGTGCGCCTGGTGGTACGGCTTGGCGCCCTTGAAGGACGGCAGGAACGAGTGGTGGATGTTGATCGCTTTGCCGGTCAGGTCGGTGCAGAGTTCATCGGAAAGGATCTGCATGTAGCGGGCCAGGACGGTCAGTTCAATGTCGTGCTCGGCGATGATGGCCCGCAGCTTGTCCTCCGCCTGCTCCTTGGTGTCCCTGGTAACGGGGATGTAGTGGAACGGGATCCCGTAGAACTCCGCGAGCCCGGCCAGGTCCTGGTGGTTGGACACGATGGCTGGGATCTCGATCGGCAGGGTGCCGGAGCGCTGCTGGAACAACAGGTCGTTGAGGCAGTGCGCCGAGGTGCTGGCCATCACCAGGGTGCGGACCTTGTCGCCGACAGTATTAAGGTTCCACTGCATGGAGAAGGCCTCCGCCACGGGCTCCAGGGCGGCCCGAAGCTCGGACTTCGCCGCTGCCGTGGTCACCTCGACGCGCATGAAGAAGTTGCCGGTTGCCGGGCTGCCGTACTGCTGCGAATCCGTGATGTTGCATCCCGCCACCAGCAGGGCTCCCGCCACGGCGTGGACAATGCCGGGGCGGTCGGGGCAGGAGAGGGTTACGACGTACGCTTGGTTCAGCAGCTGTTCATTCACGCGTAATAGCCTACCCGCGCGGGGCCCGCGGTTTTGATAGGCTGGAAGGGTCGCAACTGGCGTTGGGTGGCGAACCACCAGGGAGCGGCAATCACGAAGACCACGGATCGTACGCCTGGGCCGAGGGTCATGTTTTGCCGGAAATGGGGCTGCGCCCGCGTCAGCACAGCAGCGCCTTGCCGTGTTTTCGCGCCCTGTCATCAACGCGGTGCGAAAGCGTGCCGGCCGGTAGCCTGACCTAAGCAGTGCCCGTATCCCTAGCCAGGAGTTCTCCGTGACTACTACAGCCACCTCAACCACCGAAGTCAGCAACCAGCCGCTGGCTGAACTCGACCCCGAAATCGCCGCAGTCCTTGAGCAGGAGCTTGGCCGCCAGCGCGGCACCCTGGAAATGATTGCGTCCGAGAACTTCGCCCCCCGCGCCGTCATGGAGGCCCAGGGCTCCGTCCTGACCAACAAGTACGCCGAGGGCTACCCGGGCCGCCGCTACTACGGCGGCTGCGAATACGTCGACGTTGCAGAGCAGCTGGCCATCGACCGGGTCAAGGCACTCTTCGGTGCCGAGTACGCCAACGTCCAGCCGCACTCCGGTGCCCAGGCCAACGCCGCCGCGCTCTCCGCCATGATCACCCCCGGCGACAAGATCCTGGGCCTGTCCCTGGCGCACGGCGGGCACTTGACCCACGGCATGAAGCTGAACTTCTCCGGCAAGCTCTACGAAGTGTCTGCCTACCAGGTGGAAGAGGACACCTTCCGGGTGGACATGGACAAGCTCCGCGAGCAGGCCATTAAGGAAAAGCCCCAGGTGATCATCGCCGGCTGGTCCGCCTACCCGCGCCACCTTGACTTCGCCGCCTTCCGCTCCATCGCCGATGAAGTGGGCGCGCTGCTCTGGACGGACATGGCGCACTTCGCCGGCCTGGTTGCAGCTGGCCTGCACCCGAGCCCGGTGCCGTACTCCGATGTCGTCACCTCCACCGTGCACAAGACCCTGGCCGGACCCCGCTCGGGTGTGATCCTAGCCAAGGAACAGTGGGCCAAGAAGCTGAACTCCAACGTCTTCCCGGGCCAGCAGGGCGGGCCGCTGATGCACGTCATCGCTGCCAAGGCCGTGGCCTTCAAGATCGCCGGCACCCAGGAATTCAAGGAGCGCCAGGAGCGCGTCCTGGAAGGCGCCAGGATCATCGCCGACCGCCTGAACCAGGCAGACGTCGCCGAGGCCGGAGTCTCGGTCCTCACCGGCGGCACCGACGTGCACCTGGTCCTGGTCGACCTGCGGAACTCGCAGCTGGACGGCCAGCAGGCCGAAGACCTCCTGCACTCCGTGGGCATCACCGTCAACCGCAACGCGGTGCCGTTCGACCCCCGCCCGCCGATGGTCACCTCCGGGCTGCGCATCGGCACCCCGGCGCTTGCCACCCGCGGCTTCGGTGCCGCCGAATTCACCGAGGTGGCAGAGATCATCGCCACCGCGCTCAAGGCCGGCAACAGCGCCGACGTCGAGGCCCTGCAGGCACGCGTGGACAAGCTGGCAGCCGACTTCCCGCTCTACCCGCAGCACGAGCAGTGGTAACCAATGACTGAAACCACAACCGCACAGATCCTTGACGGCAAGGCCACCGCCGCCGCCATCAAGGCCGAGCTGACCGAACGCGTGGCCGCACTCAAGGCCAAGGGCGTCACTCCCGGCATCGCCACTGTGCTGGTGGGCGCCGACCCCGCCTCGCAGTTGTACGTCTCGATGAAGCACAAGCAGTCCGTGCAGATCGGGATGAATTCCATCCAGCGCGAGCTGCCGGCCGACGCCACCCAGGAACAGGTGGAGGCCCTCATTGACGAACTCAATGCGGACCCCGCCTGCCACGGCTACATTGTGCAGCTGCCGCTGCCCAAGCACCTTGACACCGACGCAATCCTGGAGCGGATCGATCCCGCCAAGGACGCCGACGGCCTGCACCCGACCAACCTCGGCCGGCTGGTGCTGAATGTCAACAACAAGATCACCACGCCGCTGCCGTGCACTCCCCGCGGGGTTATCGAGCTCCTCGAACGCAACGGGTACAGCCTGGCCGGCAAGCACGTTGTGGTGGTGGGCCGCGGTGTCACAATCGGCCGCTCGATCGGCCTGCTGCTGACGCGGCGGGACGTCAACGCCACCGTGACCCTGACCCACACGGGCACCACCAACCTGTCGGAGCTGCTCCGCCAGGCGGACGTCATCGTGGGCGCGGCGGGCGTGAAGCACATCGTCAAGGCCGGCGACGTGAAGCCCGGCGCGGCCCTGCTGGATGTTGGGGTCACCCGCGAGAGCGACCCGGAGACGGGCAAGAGCAAGGTCTACGGCGACATCGATCCGGCAGCCGCGGAGGTGGCGGGCTGGATCTCACCGAACCCCGGCGGTGTGGGACCCATGACTGTCGCGCTGCTCATGACCAACGTGGTGGAGGCTGCCGAACGCGCGGCCGGCGTGGACGCATAGCCCGCCACCGCGCAGAGCCCCTGCATGGGAACCTGGACAGCGGGCACGGGCACGAAAAGTACGACGGCGGCACCGCACCTTCCGCTTGGGAGCGCGGTGCCGCCGTCGGCGTCTTAAAACGGGCCGCAACGTGGGCGCGCCCCGTACTCCCCGGGGAGTATGGGCACTACGCCGGCGATCCGGCGACTTTCAACGCCGGCGGGCATAGGCTCGGAGCATGCAGCGCCGTTTCCGGGGACCGCCCACCGCCGTCATCGTCGTGGTGGTCGCCGTGATCCAAGTCGCCGGGTCGGCGTTCGCATCCTCGCGGCAGCCAGGCCATCCGCCCCTCGATGCCGTGGCACTGGTATTGCTGCTGCTGGGCCCGGCCGCCCTGGCTTTCCGCCGGCGCGCGCCCCTGGTGATGCTGCCCGTTGCTGCCGGCGCGACCGCAGCCTACCTTGCCCTGGGCTACGCATGGGGCCCTGTGGTTCTGTCCCTCGCCATGGCGTTGATCCTCACCGCCGCGGCCGGAAAACGGACGGTTGCCTGGTCCGTGGCGGCACTGGGAACACTGGTGTTGTTTCTCGGCGCCGCACGCAGCGGCGACGAAGCGACGTTCATCCGGGCATTTGCCGGGTCCTCATGGCTGGCCGTCCTGGTCCTGATCGGAGAAGGGGTGCGGCTTCGGGGCGAACGCGTTGCCGAACGGTACCGCCAGCAGGCCGCCGCCGAGCAGGCTGCCCGCGACGAGTACCGGCTCGCCTTGGCGCGGGACATCCACGACGTGGTGGCCCATTCGCTGTCCCTGATCAACGTGCGGGCCTCGGTGGCGCTGCACCTGGGCGAGAGGGACCCCACCCAGTTCAGGCCTGCCCTGGAGACCATCAAGGCAGCGAGCAAAGAATCCCTGGCTGAAGTCCGGCAGTTGCTCGGCGTGCTCCGGGAGGATGCTCCCTTGAGCCCCACCCGCCGGCCCAGCCTGGGCCAAGTAGCGGAGATCGTGGAAAACGCGCGGCGCGCCGGGCTGAACGTCAGGCTGCAGGCCGATCCGGCTGCGGTCTCGGTTCCCGCTACAGTGCAGGAAGCGGCGTACCGGATCATCCAGGAGGCACTGACCAATGCCGTCCGGCACTCCGGGGCCCACACGGCCGACGTTTCCATCGATGCGGCAGGAGCAGAACTGGTAGTGACCATCGACGACGACGGCGCCGGGGCGGCCACAGCGCCCGAAGGCAACGGCATCACCGGCATGCGGGAGCGGGTGGCGGGCCTCGCCGGCCGGCTTGAACTGGGACCCCCGCCCTCCGGTACCGGCTGGCGGGTCCGCGCGGTCCTACCGCTGCCAGACCGTCCAAGGGTGGATCCCCAGTGATCAGCATCCTGCTGGCAGACGACCAGAACCTCATCCGGGCAGGCTTCCGGGCCTTGTTGGATGCGGAGCCGGACATGAAGGTCGTGGCTGAATGCGGGAGCGGGCGTGAGGCTGTGCGCCTGGCCCGCCAGTACCGTCCGCAGGTGGTCCTGATGGATATCCGCATGCCGGATGGCGATGGCCTTGACGCCACGAGGCAGATCCTTTCCGATCCTGCGCTGTCCGGTACCCGGGTGGTAATGCTCACCACTTTCGAGCTGGACGAATACATTGCGGAGGCTGTGCGGGCGGGCGCCGCCGGCTTCCTGGTCAAGGACACCGAGCCCGCCGAGCTTTTGCGCGCAGTCCGCATTGTGCACGACGGCGACGCGCTCCTTTCGCCTTCGGTGACCCGTCGGATCATGGCCCAGCTGGCACGGCACTCCCGTGCCGCCGAACGGCCCGTGGCGCTGGACCGCATCACGGACCGGGAGCGGGAAGTCCTCCAGCTTGTGGGGGAGGGGTTGAACAATGCCGAAATCGCTGAGCGGCTGTTCATCACACCCCTCACGGCCAAAACACACGTCTCCCGGATCATGGCAAAGCTGATGGTCCGGGACCGGGCCCAGCTGGTGGTGCTTGCCTACGAATCCGGCCTGGTCCGGCCGGGCTGGGCAGGCTGAAGCCGGTAGCTGGTGCACCCGCCGGACTCCCTGGGGAGTACGGGCTCCCTTCCAGGTGACTCCCGCCGCCGGACGCGTCCGAAGGCTCCGCGAACAAGACTCGATACCAGGCCGAACCGCGGCCGGTTGAAAGAGTCTGGAGAAATGAAATGTTCGCTTCCGCTACCACCGCAATATCCGCTGCAGCGTTGTCCGCCGCGTCGCAGCTGCCGGCCGACACGGTCGTCTACGGACCGTGGCACGGCGCCTTTTCACCGTGGTTCCTGCTGATTCCGCTGTTCTGGATCCTGGTCATAGTGCTGCTCATCTTCGTGGCCCGCCGGACCTGGCGCAGGAACCAGCACTGGGCGGCCGGCCAGGGGGCCGAAGGCGTGCTGCGCGAGCGCTATGCCCGCGGTGAGGTCGACGAGACGGAATTCCGGCAACGGCTGGAGGTTCTGCGCAGCGGAGAACGGCGGCAGAAGTGACAGCCGGCCTCCGGGCCGTTCGCCGGGGGTGGAAGGAGGCGGAAGCACAGCCCGCCGTTTGAGACAATGGCTGCATGCGAACTTTGGGCAGCTCCACGTCATCCTCCAAACCCGCCAGGGGCGGTTTCTCGATGTTCCGGATCAGCGGGCCTGGCCTGATGGTCCTGGTGACGGCGTTTGTGGTGGCCGTGATCTTCGCCGCGAACCAGAACGACGTCGTTGGCTGGGTTGTTGCCGTCATCGCCGCCTTTTGGCTTGCACTGGCGCTCTTCGTGGTCTTCAGCATCCAGAAGGCTGCACGGAAGGCCGGGGCCAAGCTTTCCGAAGCCCACGATGCCTTCAACACGGCGGCCGGCCGCGCGCCGTCGCACGCTTCTGCCGACCACGGCGGCACCCGGGTCCTTCACGAACGCTCACAGGCTGATGAGGTGCGCGACCTGAAGCTGGACCATTCCTTCAAGATCGTCCAGGTCCAGGTCCGCGTGGTGGAGGAGGAACGCGCCAAGGGCGCCGCCGCCAACCAGGACACCATCAACCGCGCACTCGAAACCATCGAGATCACGGCTACCAACGCCCGGGACATGATCAAGTCGTCGGGCGGAAGCGGAGAGCCGGTGACCGGAACCATCATCGACTAGAGTGGAGCGGGTGAGCTCGGCATTGAAGAAGGACCACCTTCGCATCGCATCCGTTAACGTAAACGGCCTCCGGGCTGCCTACAAAAACGGGATGGCGGCATGGCTGGAGCCGCGCGAAGTGGACATCCTCTGCCTGCAGGAAGTCCGCGCGCCCGATGCCGTCGTCCGGCAGCTGTTGGGGGATGACTGGCACATCCTGCACGCCGAGGCCGAAGCAAAGGGCAGGGCCGGTGTCGCCATTGCGTCGCGCCAGGAACCCCTCGACACCCGGAACGGCATCGGTGATGACTACTTCGCCACCGCCGGGCGCTGGGTCGAAGCGGATTTCCGCGTCCCCGACGCCGCCGGGAACCCCGTCCAGCTCACCGTGGCCAGCGCCTACGTGCACTCCGGTGAAGTGGGAACACCCAAACAGGACGACAAGTTCCGGTTCCTTGACGTCATGACCACTAGGCTTCCGGAGCTGACCAAGCACAGCGACCACGCCCTGGTAGTGGGGGACCTTAACGTTGCCCACACACCCCGGGACATCAGGAACTCAAAGGGCAACCTCAAGAAGGCGGGGCACCTGCCGGAGGAACGCGCCTACTTTGACCGGTTCTTCGGAGAGGACATCGGCTGGCACGACGTGCACCGGAACCTGTCAGGGGACGTTGACGGGCCGTACACATGGTGGTCCTGGCGCGGCAAGGCATTCGACAACGACACGGGCTGGCGCATTGACTACCACCTGGCCACCCCCGAACTCGCCGCTTCCGCCGTCTCGGCAGTTGTTGACCGTGCAGCTACCTGGGATACCCGCTTCTCCGATCACGCCCCGCTGGTAGTGGACTACCAGCTCTAAGCCCCGAAAGTTTTTTCCATGACCACCCAGACTTCCCCCACCGCCAAGAAGCGCATCCTCTCCGGCGCAAAGCCCACCGCCGATTCCCTGCACCTGGGCAATTACATCGGAGCAGTGCGCAACTGGGTGGACATGCAGGCCGAGTACGACGCCGTATTCTTCATCCCGGACCTGCACGCCATCACCGTCGACTTTGACCCCGCAGAGCTGGCCAAGCGGACCCGCATCGTGGCGGCCCAGTACATAGCCGCCGGGATCGACCCCGACAAGAGCATCTTCTTCGTCCAGTCCCACGTCCCCGAGCATGCCCAGCTCGCCTGGGTGCTGAACTGCATCACCGGCTTCGGTGAGGCCTCACGGATGACCCAGTTCAAGGACAAGACGCAGAAGTCCGGCGCCGACTCCGCCACGCTGGGCCTCTTCGCGTACCCCACGCTGATGGCCGCGGACATCCTCCTCTACCAGAGCGACCTTGTCCCGGTGGGCGAGGACCAGCGGCAGCACCTGGAGCTGACCCGGAACCTGGCGCAGCGGTTCAACACCCGGTTTGGCCACACGTTCACTGTTCCCGAGGCCACGATCGTCAAGGAAAGCGCCAAGATCTACGACCTCCAGAACCCCAGCGCCAAGATGTCCAAAACGGGTGAGTCGCCCAACGGTGCCATCCAGCTGCTGGAGGATCCGAAGATCGCGGCCAAGCGCATCAAGTCAGCGGTGACTGACGCCGGGACCGATATCCGTTTCGACCCCGAGGAAAAGCCCGGGGTGTCCAACCTGCTGACCATCTACTCATCCCTTACGGGCAAAGCGGTGGCGGAGCTCGAAGCCGAGTACCAGGGCAAGATGTACGGCCACCTCAAGGTGGACCTGGCCGAGATCGTGGTGGACTTCATCACGCCGCTCCGGAACCGGACCAACGAACTCATGGGCGACCCCGCTGAGCTTGACCGGCTGCTGGCCCTGGGCGCAGAACGGGCGCGCGAGATCGCTTCCGTAACCCTCGGCCAGGTGTATGAGCGCATGGGTTTCCTGCCCTCCCACAGCCTCGCAGGGGTCCGCTAGCGCCATGTCGTCGGGAAACGCCACCGCCAGGGGAGGTGCCCGCCCGGCCGCCCAGGCTGAGCGGACCCTTGCGGCTCGCTTCGGAGAACAGGCCGGCAGGGATGCGGCGGGGAAGCAGGACGTTGACCGCAGCGATGAGATCAGTGTGGGCGTCATTCTGGGCTTTCCTGCCGAGATAGCCGAGGAGTTGCAGCGCTGGCGGGCGTCCTTCGGCGACCCCCTCGCTGAGGTGGTGCCGGCGCACATTACGTTGGTCACCACCACTCCCACCAGCGACTGGGAAGCCACCCGGCAGCACGTCCGCGAGGTTGCCCGCTGCCAGAGCCCCTTCATGGTGACCATCGCCGGGACCGGGACATTCCGGCCGGTGTCGCCCGTGGTCTTCATCAACGTCGAAGACGGCTTCCAGGATTGCGTAGACCTCCACAACAAGCTCCAGCGGGGCCCGCTGGAGCGCGATCTGCGCTTTGCCTACCATCCTCACGTCACCATCGCCCATGATGTGGCACCGGAAAGCCTGGATGAGGCCGAAACGGTGCTGAAGAACTACAAGGCCACCTTCCCCGTGGTTAGCATGGGACTCTATGAGCATGATGCCGACGGCATCTGGCAGCTACGGGAAGAGCTGGACTTTGGGACCGAAACTGACAACCACGCCGGCACCAGCTGCACGGACGCTGCCGCGGACGCCACAAACGAAGGCCGCTGACCGGCAACCGCTGCCAACCGAGCACGCCCAGCTGAAGCTGGCCGTCATCCAGAAGCGCATGGAATGGGGAAAGACCAGGAGAGCCGGTGGCGGCGGGGTGCCCGGCGGTATGGCATTGATTCAATGGCTGCTGGCAAAACTCAACACGTTCCGCCCAATGCGGGCGTTCCAGCACTACAACCTGCAGCACGGGCCCCTGTTGAGCGCCGGCATCGGCTTCCGGATGTTCTTCTCCATCACCGGGCTTCTAACAACAGGTTTTTCGATTGCCGGGCTTGTCCTCAGCGGACAGCCGGCCCTCCTTGACACGATCGTTGCCACGGTGGCCCACAGCGCCCCCGGCCTCCTCAAGGTCGGGAACGGGGACGGGCTGGTGGACCCGAAAGACCTCCTGAACCCGGGCAGCCTCGGCTGGACGGCGGTGATTGCCGCTGTGGTCACCATCATCACCTCGCTGGGCTGGATTAACGGGATGAGGGACGGCCTCCGCGGGGTCCTGCAACTTCCACCGCTCGTGGCCAACCCCATCCTGCTGAAACTGCGCGACGCCGGAACGCTCCTGCTCCTGGGCCTGGCCCTGGTGATCAGCGCGGGCGCTTCCCTTGTCTTCGGCACCCTCGCGGGCTGGGTGGTGGGATTCCTGCATCTCAGCGATGCCGTAGCCGGGCCCCTGACCACCTCCGTCAAAATCGTCGTGCCGCTGGTCCTGAACTGGGTCACGGCGCTGATCATGTACCGCCTTGCGGCCGGGCTGAAGCTGTCCAGACAGGCGCTGCTGGAGGGTACCGTCCTGGCTGCCGTCGGCACCACCGTCCTGCAAATCTTCAGCACCGAGTTGCTGGCCGGCGCCAGCCGCAACCCGATCCTCGCCTCGTTCGCCATCATCATCGGCCTGCTGATCTGGTTCAACCTGGTCAGCCAGGTCTACCTTGTCTCGGCTGGCTGGGCAGCGGTCCGCGAGGCGGACCTGGAGTCAGGAGGAGCCCCGCGCAAAACCATCCTTGGTGCCCGGCGGGCGACGCCCCAGACCTAAGCCACAGGCCGGATCCGTGGGCGTCAGGCAAAGCGGCCATCGGCAAATAGGGAGGAGCAGCTACTGCCCTGCGTCGAGGTACTGGTCCGCCCAGGCGGCGATGATCCGGGCGGCGCGGGCAGCCTGGCCCTTGCCGGTCAGCAGGTGGTCGCTTCCCTCAAGGGACACAAAGTTCCGGGGATGGCGCGCCGTCTGGAAGATGGTGCTGGCATTCTCGATTCCCACGGTGTTGTCTGTGGGGGAGTGCAGCACCATCAGCGGCTTGTGCAGCTGCCGGATGCAGTCCGTCAGGTCCGCGTTCTCCAGGTCCTCCACGAAGTGCCGGCGGATTTCCACCCGCTTGCCGCCCAGGTCCACTTCGGCGCTGCCCTCGCTGAGGATCCTGTCCAGCGCCGCGTCAAAGACGTGGGCCACGTGCTTGGGGGAGAAGGGCGCACCTACGGTGGCCACGGCATCGAGCTCCGGAATGTCCCGTGCGGCTGCCAGCACCGCTGCGCCGCCGAACGAGTGCCCCACCAGCAGGGAGATCTCCCTTCCCTGGCTTCGCATGAACTCTGCGGCCTTCACAGTGTCCGCTACTTTGTGGCTAAACGAACCCGCCGACCATTCCCCGGCGGAGCCGCCAAGGCCCAGGTTGTCGAAGCGCAACATCCCGATTCCGCTGTCAGCAAGTGCCTTGCACATCCGGGACGCGGACGGACTGTCCTTGCCAAGGGTGAATCCGTGCGAAAATACTCCCCAGCCCTTGACCGGCCCTTCAGGCACGTCGACGATTCCTGACAGTATCTCGCCCGTCGAACCGGCGAAGGTCACTTTTTCGGCGCGGGACATGCGGTCCCCTTTCGTGCGTAAGGGCCTGGTTGTTCTGGTGCTTGGTGCGAAAAGACGACGGCGCCGCCACCACACGTGGTGAGCGACGCCGTCGGCCGTTACAGCTGTTGGTGAAACTGCCTAGATCTTGCGGGCCAGGATGGCCTGCTTGACCTCCGCGATGGCCTGGGTGACCTGGATGCCGCGGGGGCATGCCTCGGAGCAGTTGAAGGTGGTGCGGCAGCGCCACACGCCTTCCTTGTCGTTGAGGATCTCCAGGCGCATGTCGCCGGCGTCATCACGGGAATCGAAGATGAAGCGGTGGGCGTTGACGATCGCGGCCGGTCCAAAGTACTGCCCGTCGGTCCAGAACACGGGGCAGGAGGACGTGCACGCAGCGCACAGGATGCACTTGGTGGTGTCGTCAAAGCGCTCACGGTCCTCGGCGGACTGCAGGCGTTCCCGGGTGGGCTCGTGGCCCTTGTTGATGAGGAAGGGCATGACCTCGCGGTACGACTGGAAGAAAGGTTCCATGTCCACGATGAGGTCCTTCTCCACCGGCAGGCCCTTGATGGGCTCGACGGTGATGGGCTTGGACGTGTCCAGGTCCTTCAGCAGCGTCTTGCAGGCAAGGCGGTTGCGGCCGTTGATGCGCATGGCGTCCGAACCGCAGACGCCGTGGGCACAGGAGCGGCGGAAGGAAAGGGTTCCGTCCGTCTCCCACTTGACCTTGTGCAGGGCGTCCAGGACACGGTCCGTGCCGTACATGGTCAGGTGGAAGTCGTCCCAGGTAGCTTCCGCGGAAACTTCCGGGTTGTACCGGCGGACCCGAAGGTGCACATCGAAGGTGGGGATTTCCCCGCCCCCGCCGACGCCGGCAGGCAGTTCAACCTTTGAGGCTGGCTCAGCGATTTCAGCGGACATCTTAGTACTTCCTCACCATCGGCTCGTAGCGGGTAAAGACAACCGGCTTGGTGGCCAGCCGGATGCCAGCGATTGATTCCGCCGATCCGTCAGCCGGCGCATGGTCATCCTTGTACGCCATGGAGTGCTTCATGAATTTCTCGTCGTCACGCTCAGGGAAGTCCTCGCGGAAGTGTCCGCCGCGGGATTCCTCGCGGTGCAGGGCGGCCACGGTCATGACCTTGGCCAGTTCCAGCAGGAAGCCGAGCTCAACGGCCTCGAGCAGGTCCAGGTTGAAGCGCTTGCCCTTGTCCTGGACGTTAATGCGCTTGTACCGCTCCTCGAAGGATGCGATATCCCGCAGCACCTGGTTCAGGGTATCCGCCGTGCGGAACACCTGCATGTTGGCGTCCATGGTGTCCTGCAGTTCCTTGCGGATCTGGGCCACCTTCTCCTCGCCGGTGCCGTTGCGGGCAATGTCAAGCAGTTCCGTGGTGTAAGCCAGCGGGTTTTCCGGCAGCTCTACGTACGGTGCGGTCTTTGCGTATTCCGCGGCGGCAATGCCGGCGCGCTTGCCGAACACGTTGATGTCCAGCAGCGAGTTGGTGCCCAGGCGGTTGGAGCCGTGAACGGAAACGCACGCAACTTCACCGGCGGCGAAGAGTCCCGGAACCACGGTGTCGTTGTCCTGCAGGACCTCGGTCTCGATGTTCGTCGGGATGCCGCCCATGGCGTAGTGGGCGGTGGGGAACACGGGCACCGGCTCGGTGTACGGCTCAACACCCAGGTACGTGCGGGCGAACTCCGTGATGTCCGGAAGCTTGGCATCGATGTGCGCCGGCTCCAGGTGCGTCAGGTCCAGGAGGACGTAGTCCTTGTTCGGGCCGCAGCCGCGGCCTTCGCGCACCTCGTTGGCCATGGAACGGGCCACGATGTCACGCGGCGCGAGGTCCTTGATGGTGGGCGCGTAGCGCTCCATGAAGCGCTCACCCTCGGAGTTGCGCAGGATGGCACCTTCACCGCGGGCGGCCTCGGAGAGCAGGATGCCCAGGCCGGCGAGTCCGGTGGGGTGGAACTGGAAGAACTCCATGTCCTCCAGGGGGATGCCGCGGCGGAAGGCGATGCCCATGCCGTCACCTGTCAGGGTGTGGGCGTTGGAGGTGGTCTTGAAGACCTTGCCGGCGCCGCCGGAGGCGAACACCACGGACTTGGCCTGGAACACGTGCAGTTCGCCGGACGCGAGGTCGTAGGAGACCACGCCGGCTACGCGCTTCTGCTTGTAGGGCGTGCCGTCTTCGCGGACAGCGTCCTCCTCGACCGTCAGAAGGTCCAGGACGTAGTACTCGTTGTAGAACTCAACGTTGTGCTTGACGCAGTTTTGGTACAGGGTCTGCAGGATCATGTGGCCGGTGCGGTCCGCGGCGTAGCACGCGCGGCGGACAGGTGCCTTGCCGTGGTCGCGGGTGTGGCCGCCGAACCGGCGCTGGTCGATGCGGCCTTCCGGCGTGCGGTTGAAGGGCAGGCCCATCTTTTCCAGGTCCAGCACGGCGTCGATGGCTTCCTTGGCCATGACCTCGGCCGCGTCCTGGTCAACCAGGTAGTCGCCGCCCTTGACGGTGTCGAACGTGTGCCATTCCCAGTTGTCTTCCTCGACATTGGCAAGGGCTGCGCACATGCCACCCTGCGCCGCACCGGTGTGCGAGCGGGTGGGGTAGAGCTTGGTCAGTACTGCTGTGCGCGCGCGCTGACCGGATTCGATCGCGGCGCGCATGCCAGCGCCACCGGCACCGACGATGACGACGTCGTACTTATGGACCTGCATACCAGACGCTCTTTCTCTCAAAATTCGCTATGAAACAACGGGGCGGCTTTGCCTGCTCCGCAAAACAGGGCCCGCGGAAAAGCCCGCGGGCCCGGGGTAGTGCCAGTGCTAGGCAGGGCAGAATCCGCCCGGAAGGGCAACGCCGTTCACTACAGGGCACGGGTTGAAGGTGAAGATGACCAGGGTGCCCAGGAGGATGATGACGACGGCGGCCGCGTAGAGAACGGTCTTCAGCCAGCGGCGGGTGGAGGTCTTCTCCGCGTAGTCGTTGATGATGGTGCGCACACCGTTGGTGCCGTGCAGCATGGCCAGCCACAGCATGGCCAGGTCCCAGACCTGCCAGAACGGGTCTGCCCACTTGCCGGCCACGAAGCCGAAGTCGATGGCGTGGATGCCTTCGCCCACCATCAGGTTCACAAACAGGTGGCCGAAGATGAGGACCACCAGCACCACGCCGGACAGACGCATGAACAGCCAGGCGATCATCTCGAAGTTGCCCCTGGAGCCGCTGCTGCGGCGGTACTGGGGAGCGATCCGCCCGCTGCGGGGGCTCTCGATCGTTGCAGTCATGGCTTAGTGACCTCCGAGGGCGAGGGAGAGGTGGCGGATGGAGAAGGCGACCATGGTCACGACCCACAGGGCCAGGACTGCCCACAGCATCTGCCGCTGGTACTTGGCGCCCTTCTTCCAGAAGTCGACGGCAATAATCCGCAGGCCGTTGAAGGCGTGGAAGACGATGGCGGCAACAAGGCCGGTCTCGCCCAGCGCCATCAGGGGGTTCTTGTAGGCGCCGATCACGGCGGTGTAGGCCTCCGGTGACACACGCACCAAGGAGGTGTCCAGGACGTGGACCAACAAGAAGAAAAAGATCACTACACCGGTAATTCGATGTCCTACCCAGGACCACATGCCTTCACGGCCGCGGTACAAGGTGCCAGCTGGTTTTGTCG
The DNA here is from genome assembly GCF_052046035.1 of Paenarthrobacter sp. 22069. Taxonomy (NCBI): domain Bacteria; kingdom Bacillati; phylum Actinomycetota; class Actinomycetes; order Micrococcales; family Micrococcaceae; genus Paenarthrobacter; species Paenarthrobacter sp. 22069. The sequence continues at coordinate 109,863 of NZ_JBQEQF010000004.1, forward strand.
GCACTGATAAACCTCCCTGCAACACAGCGGCGCTGGCATGAGATCCATGCGGGGGGAACGCCTGCTGCGAGAGCACTCGTAGCTCAGGCCTAAATCTAGGCTTCGCTACCAGCTTATTCAATTTCAGTGATTGTTGGCGCCCAGTACTGGAGCGGATTTTCCGGGGAAATGAGACGAACGCCACATCATTGCGGCCTTTTGGGCGTGGGAGTGGAGGGAATCGTCCCCCTTCGTGCCGCCAAGGGCGACGGTTGCGGCCCGTCGGCTAAAGTAGGCCCTGATGAGTACAGACAAAGTGACAAGCCCGGCTTCACCCCTTGACCGCTTTATAGCGGTGATTCCGGCAGGCGGAGTGGGGACCCGCCTCTGGCCCCTGTCACGCGCAGCAGCTCCCAAGTTCCTTCACGATCTCACCGGATCGGGCAGCACCTTGCTGCGCGCCACCTATGACCGGCTGCACCCGCTCGCGGGCAACCGGATGCTGGTGGTCACCGGCCGGGCCCACCGCGATGCCGTGTGCCGCCAGCTTCCCGAGGTCCATGACGCCGACCTGGTCCTTGAGTCGGAGCCCAAGGATTCCGGCGCTGCCATCGGCCTCGCCGCCGCAATCCTGCACGAGCGTGATCCCGACACCATCATGGGTTCCTTCGCCGCCGACCAGGTGATCAGCCCTGACCAGCTGTTCCAGGAGGCCGTCCGCGAAGCCATCCACACGGCGGCGGCCGGCAAGATCGTGACGATCGGCATCAAACCCACCCACCCGTCAACCGGCTTCGGATACATCCGTTCCGGCAAGGCCCTGAACATTGAGGGTGCGCCCAGTGCCCACGACGTCGTGGAATTCGTCGAAAAGCCCGATGAAGTGGTGGCCCAGCAGTATGTGGACAGCGGTGACTATGTCTGGAACGCCGGCATGTTCGTGGCGCCCGTGTCCCTGATGCTCAAGCACCTTGAGGCAAACCAGCCCGAGCTGTTCCAGGGCCTGCAGGAGATCGCGCGGGCCTGGGACACTCCCCAGCGTGACGAGGTCACCGCCCGGATCTGGCCTACCCTGCCGAAAATCGCCATCGACTACGCAGTGGCCGAGCCCGCCGCCGAAGCCGGGGACGTCGCCGTCGTTCCCGGGACCTTCCGCTGGGACGATGTCGGCGACTTCGCCTCGGTGGGCCGACTGAACAGTGCCAAGGAAGTGGATGACGTTACCGTCCTCGGCGAAGGCGCCCGGGTATTCACCGAGAACTCAAGCGGCGTCGTGGTTACGGACACCAAACGGGTGATCGCCCTGATCGGCATCCAGGATGTGGTCATTGTTGATACCCCGGACGCCCTGCTGGTGACGACCATGGCAAATTCGCAGCGCGTGAAGGCGGCCGTGGACGCGCTCAAGGCCAGCGGCGACACGGACGTCCTCTGACCAACCGCATTACAAACGGGTCCTGCCGGCGCAGCGCATGCCGGCAGGACCCGTTTGTAATGCGGCGTCAGTGAATGGGCGCTTAACCCAACTCCCTCGCTAGAGTGAAGCAGTGCGCAATTACACGACTGAAACCGAGCCCACTGCTTTGGTGGCTCCGTGGCTCGAACCGCTCCTGCCGGAACTGATCGAATTCCGGCGCGACCTGCATGCGCACCCGGAGCTGTCCTTCAAGGAGTTCCGCACCACCGACAAGCTCGCCGAGCGGCTGGAGGCCGCCGGACTGAGCCCCCGCCGCCTGGAAGGTACCGGGCTCACGGTGGATGTCGGGGAGGGCCCCATCGCCACGGCGCTCCGCGGCGACATCGACGCCCTGCCCATCATTGAGGAAACCGGGCTGGAGTTCGCGTCCAAAAACCATGGCGTTACCCACGCCTGCGGCCATGACGTGCACACCACCACCATGTTGGGCATCGCCCTGGTCCTGCACCGGATGCACCAGGAGTCACCCCTGGGTGCCACCGTCCGCATCATCTTCCAGCCCGCTGAGGAAACCATGCCCGGCGGTGCGCATTCCTGCATTGAGCAGGGCGTCCTCGACGGCGTGCCCCGCATTTTGGCGCTGCACTGCGATCCGCGCATCGAAGTGGGCAAGGTGGGAACGCGCATCGGTGCCATCACCTCGGCCTCGGACACCATCCGGATCGAACTCTCGGGCCGCGGTGGCCACACGTCCCGCCCGCACCTCACCGAGGACCTGGTGTTCGCGTTGGCGCAGATTGCGGTAAACGTGCCGGCCGTCCTGTCCCGCCGCGTGGACGTCCGCAGTGGCGTGTCCGTGGTCTGGGGCCAGATCACGGCGGGCTCGGCACCGAACGCCATTCCCGGCAGCGGCTACATGGCGGGAACCATGCGCTGCCTGGACCGGGATGCCTGGCATGCCGCCGGCGAGCTTCTTGACGAAGTGGTCCACCAGGTGGCCGCGCCGTACGGTGTGGACGTCCACCTGGAGCACACCAGGGGTGTGCCCCCGGTGGTTAACTCCGAGCACGAGACTGCAATCATCGAAGCGGCGGCGCGCGCGGAAATCGGTGAAAGTGCCGTGGTCCTGACCCCGCAGTCGATGGGCGGCGAGGACTTCGCATGGTTCCTCGCCGAGCTCCCCGGGGCTATGATGCGCCTGGGCACCAAGACGCCGGGCGGTGAGGATTACGACCTGCACCGCGGCGACTACATCCTGGACGAGCGCTCCCTCGGCCTTGGCATCCGGGTGCTGACGGCAGCGGCACTGCGGACCATCCGTGACCTGGAGCAGACTGCGGTTTCCTGAGAAACCGGCCTGGTATTCCCCGCTCTCCGGCGGGGATACCAGGCACTGCAGTTCCAGGGCAGCAGGAGAAGTACGATGGCGGCGGGGAACCGGAGCAGCCTTAGCTACGGTAAGTTGTGCACAACTTAGTTGTGCGTTATTGTTATGTCATGACCGAAGCACCCCGCCTGGACCGCCAAGTATGTTTTGCGCTGTATTCGGCGTCCCGCGCCGCCACCGCCGTCTACCGGCCGGTCCTGGATGAACTGGGACTTACCTATCCGCAGTACCTGGTGATGCTGGTCCTGTGGGAAAGCGAACCCAGGGGCGTGAAGGAACTTGGCGGCGAACTTGGCCTCGACTCCGGCACCCTGTCGCCGCTGCTCAAGCGGCTGGAAACACTGGGGCTGGTGGAACGGCGGCGGTCCGGTGAGGACGAACGTCGCGTTGCGATCCACCTGACACCCGCCGGACGGAACCTCAGCGGCCCGGCCAGTGCCATTCCGCAGCGGCTGGCCGATGCCGCCGGACTCTCCCTGGAAGAACTTGAACAACTGCGGACCACGCTCGGCAAGCTCACGGCCGCACTGCACGAATCATTGTGAACCCGAATACTGCACCATCCCACCAACAGGACGGATTCTTTCGTGAAGACTCTCTACACCGCAGAGGCCCTGGCCTCGGGCGAAGGCCGTGACGGCGCTGCCCGCAGCAACGACGGCAAGCTCGCTGTGGCCCTCGCCAGCCCGGTCGAACTCGGCGGCAGCGGCCAGGGCACCAACCCCGAACAGCTCTTTGCCGCAGGATACGCCGCCTGTTTCCATTCAGCCCTCCGCCTGGTTGGCCGCAAGGCAGGCGCCGACCTTACGGATTCGGCAGTGGCAGCGAGGATCCACCTTGGACAGCTGGACGGCGGCGCCGGCTTCGGCCTGGCCGCCGAACTGGAAATCGCCCTGCCGGCACTGGACCTGGCCACGGCTGAAGACCTCGTTGCCAAAGCACACGAAGTCTGCCCCTATTCGAATGCCACGCGCGGCAACATCGCCGTCGACCTCAAGATCCTGGAGTACGCAGCATGAGCACCGCCCTTGCAACCACCACCCGTGAAATCCGCCTCGCCTCGCGCCCCCTGGGGCGTCCCTCCAGTGCCAACTTCGAACTCGCCGAGTCCCCGTTGCCCGGGCTTGGGGACGGCCAGATCCTGGTCCGCAACCTCTTCATGTCCGTGGACCCCTACATGCGGGGCCGCATGAACGACGTCAAATCCTACTCCGCCCCCTTCGCCGTTGGCAAGGCACTCGACGGCGGCGCCGTGGGCGAGGTGATCGCGTCCCGTTCGTCGGCACACCAGGAGGGCGACGTCGTCGTGCATTCCCTCGGCTGGCGGGAGTACGCCGTGGTTGACGGCGCAGCCGCCACGCCTGCCCGCACCGACCTGGCACCTGCTTCCGCTTTCCTCGGCGCGCTGGGCATGACCGGACTCACCGCCTATTCAGGCCTGTTGAAGGTGGCTGAATTCAAGCCCGGGGACGCAGTGTTCGTTTCCGGCGCCGCCGGCGCCGTTGGCTCCCTGGTGGGCCAGATCGCCAAGGCCATGGGGGCCTCCCGTGTCATCGGTTCGGCCGGGTCGCCGGCCAAGGTAGCACGGCTCCTGGAACTCGGCTTCGACGCCGCCTTCGACTACCACGACGGCCCCGTCCTCGAGCAGTTGGAGAAGGCAGCGGGACCTGCCGGCATCGACGTCTACTTCGACAACGTGGGCGGCGAACACCTCGAAGCCGCCCTGGCGGTCCTGAACGTCGGCGGCCGGGTGGCGATGTGCGGCGCCATCGCCCAGTACAACTCCACGGAACCCACCCCCGCCCCCCACAACCTCATGCAGGCCATCGGGAAGCAGCTGACCTTGCGCGGCTTCCTGGTGGGCGGGCAGCGGCAGCACGCAGCTGAGTTCGCGGAGAAGATGGCCGGCTGGCTGGCGGACGGGACCATCCGTTATGACGAGACGATCGTTGACGGGCTGGAGAACGCTCCCCAGGCCTTCATGGACCTCCTCGACGGCGCCAACACCGGCAAGATGCTGGTGCGCCTGTAAGCCGCTGCGCCAGGAACCAGCAGCAGGGGCACCGCATTGCGCGGTGCCCCTACTGCTTGGTAACAACTTGTAAACAATCTCCCGGATGGGATCCAGCCGTGCTATGGGGACGTGGCGCAGGCCACTAAAGTAAGTGCCATCAGTGCGCTCCGGCGCAGTGCTGCGTGCCTTCAGTGAAAACAGAATTTCAGCGCCGAAACGGACACTCATTGAATTCCAAGCCCGTAGTGCCACCCGCATCATCCCTGGAGGAAAATTGAAGAAATCACTGCGTGCCGGCTTCAAGCGCGGTTCAATGGCCGGTGTGGCCACCCTCGGTGCGTCCGCCTTGCTGCTCAGCGGTTGCGGGGCCGCTCCGTCCTCGTCCGGCCCCTCAGGTTCAGCCACCGCGTCCGACTACACCGCATGCATGGTGTCCGACTCCGGTGGATTCGACGACAAGTCCTTCAACCAGTCCGGTTTCGAGGGCCTCCAGAGCGCCGTCAAGGACCTCGGCATCCAGGAGAAGCACGTCCAGTCCAAGGCTGACACCGACTACGACCCCAACCTCCGGTCCATGGTCCAGCAGGGTTGCAAGCTCACCGTGACCGTCGGTTTCCTGCTCGGCGACGCTACGAAGTCGATCGCCACGGCCAACCCGAACAGCCACTTCGCCATCATCGACTACAACGACCCCACATTCCCGAAGAACGTCAAGCCCATCGTCTATGACACGGCCCAGGCGGCGTTCCTCGCCGGCTATCTTGCTGCAGGCACCTCCAAAACCGGCAAAGTCGCCACGTTCGGCGGCATCAACATCCCCACCGTCACCATCTTCATGGACGGCTTCGCCGACGGCGTGAAGTACTACAACGAAAAGAAGGGCAAGAGCGTCCAGCTCATCGGCTGGGACAAGGACAAGCAGGACGGCACCTTCGTCGGCGACTTCAAGCAGGTGGACAAGGGCAAGGTCCTGACCCAGGGCTTCCTTGACCAGGGCGCAGACATCGTCCTCCCCGTGGCCGGACCCGTCGGCGGCGGCGCAGGCAGCGCGATCCTTGACGCCAAGTCCAAGGGCAAGGACGCGAAGCTCATCTGGGTTGACTCGGATGGCTACCTGACTGCCCCGGACTACAAGTCCGTGATCCTCTCCTCCGTCCAGAAGACGATGTCCACTGCTGTGGAGACGGTCATCAAGGACGACAAGGACGGCAAGTTCGACGCATCGCCGTACATCGGAACCCTTGCAAACGGCGGTGTGGCCCTGGCTCCCTTCCACGATCTTGATTCCGCCGTGCCGGCAGATCTGAAGAGCGACCTGGACCAGCTCAAGAAGGACATCATCTCCGGCACCGTCAAGGTCGAGTCGAAGTCGAGCCCCACCAAGTAAACACAGAACCCGCTGGCGCTGCCCTTCAGCCGTTACCACGGCCGGAGGGCGGCGCGTTCTGTTTCGCTTGCGAAGTGCCGCCGTCAGCACCCATGCCGGCGGCCACTTTTTGCCCGTTCCCTGCCCTGCCCAGGAACCACCCGTGACACTAGGCTGGGACTACCCGCTGCCTTGCCGCCCACAGCGCGTCGAAGCAGATCCATACACACACAGATTGGTTGGGGTTTTGAAACTCGAACTGAAAGGGATCACGAAGCGATTCGGGTCCCTGGTAGCCAACGACCACATCGACTTGGTGGTCGAACCGGGGCAGGTGCACTGCCTCCTGGGAGAGAACGGCGCAGGGAAATCCACCCTGATGAACGTGCTCTACGGCCTGTACGATCCGACCGAGGGTGAAATCCTGGTCGATGGCAAGCCCGTCGTTTTCAAGGACCCCGGCGAGGCCATGGCAGCCGGCATTGGGATGGTGCACCAGCACTTCATGCTCATCCCGGTCTTTACCGTGGCCGAGAATGTTGCGTTGGGCAATGAGACCACCAAAGCCGCCGGACTGCTCAACCTGGAAGCCACACGCGAGAAGATCCGCAGCATCTCTGACCAGTACGGGTTCGACGTCGACCCCGACGCCATGGTGGAAGACCTGCCCGTCGGTGTGCAGCAGCGCGTCGAGATCATTAAGGCGCTGGTTCGTGATGCCGAGGTCCTCATCCTTGATGAACCCACCGCCGTGTTGACGCCGCAGGAGACCGATGAACTATTGGACATCATCCGGCAGTTGAAGCGCGATGGTAAGTCGATCGTGTTCATTTCCCATAAACTCCGTGAAGTCAAAGCCATCTCGGACACCATCACGGTGATCCGCCGGGGCAAGGTGGTCGGCCAGGCAGACCCCACGGCCTCTCCCACGGAGCTGGCCTCCGCCATGGTGGGCCGCACCGTGAGCCTGACGCTCGACAAGGCGCCGGCCAGGACCGGTGACGTGACCTTCAAGGTCAATCACCTGACGGTGACGGACCACAATGGCCAGCACGTGGTCGATGACCTTTCGTTCGACATCGCCAAGGGCGAAGTGCTCGCCATCGCCGGCGTGCAGGGCAACGGCCAGACGGAACTGACCGAGGCGATCCTGGGCGTGCAGCCGCACGTGACCGGGTCCATCACGCTTGACGGCGAGGAACTGCTGGGCAAGAGCGTCAAGCATGTCCTCGGTGCCGGCGTTGGCTTCGTCCCCGAGGACCGCACCATTGACGGCCTGGTAGGCACGTTCAGCATCTCGGAGAACATGATCCTGGACCTCTACGACAAGGCCCCCTTCGCACGCGGCGTGGGAATGAAGCCGGGTGTGATCGCGGAGAACGCCACCAGGAAGGTTGAAGAATTCGACGTCCGCACGCCATCCGTCTCCGCCGCGGTGGGCACCCTCTCCGGCGGCAACCAGCAGAAGGTCGTCCTGGCCCGCGAGCTCTCGCGTCCGCTGCGCCTGTTTATCGCTTCGCAGCCTACGCGCGGACTTGATGTCGGATCGATTGAATTCGTGCACAAGCGCGTCATCGCCGAACGTGACCACGGGACGCCGGTCATGATCGTGTCCACGGAACTGGATGAAGTACTGCAGCTGGCCGACCGCATCGCGGTGCTCTACCGCGGACGCCTGGTGGGAATCGTACCGGCCACAACGTCACGCGACGTGTTGGGACTCATGATGGCCGGTGTCCCGGCCGCGGAAGCCGAAGCCAGCGACTCCGCCCACGCCCACAGCGGCACGACCACGGCGGCGGTTTCGGAGCCTGCCGGCCTTGAAGGAGAACCCCATGTCTGAGAAGACAACCCCGGAACCGCAGGCCGCAAGCCGGGACGACGCCGGGGAACCCGTGGAAATCCAGGAGCCCGGAGGTACCACCCCGGAGGCTGTGGCCTCCGACGTCGTTCTGGACACCGCGGGCGGCCAGATGCCGCCGTCCGCCGTTCCGGCAGCCACGCAGCGGCGCGGCGGGGACCATGACGGGGAGGGCGGCGGGTCCGTGCTGCACCGGATCTTTACCGGCAACGCCATGGTCTCATTCCTCTCCGTGCTGCTGGCCATCGTGCTCGGCGGCATCCTGATGGCAGTGACCAACCCCAAGGTTGCCGTCACGGCCGGCTACTTCTTCGCCCAGCCCGGGGACCTGCTGACCGAGGTCATTCGTCCATACGCTGCCCTGGTGCAAGGGTCCATCTTCAACTGGGCCGGCGCCGACCTGGCCGCCCAGCTATACCCGATCACCGAGACCCTCACCGTGGCCACCCCGCTGATCTGCGCCGGGCTCGGGGTCGCGCTGGCGTTCCGCGCCGGCCTGTTCAACATCGGCGCCCAAGGGCAGATCATCTTCGGCGCGCTCCTGGGCGCTTACGTCGGCTTCGCCTGGCACCTGCCCTTCGGCCTGCACCTGCTGGTCGTCATCCTTGCCGGCCTGGTCGGTGGCGCGGTCTGGGGCGGGATCGTGGGCCTGCTGAAGGCACGGACCGGTGCGCACGAGGTGATCGTGACCATCATGCTCAACTACATCGCCAGCTTCCTGCTGCTGTTCCTGCTCACCACCCCGGCTTTCCAGCGCAAGGGTTCCACCAACCCGATCTCACCGTTCCTTGACTCCACCGCGTTGTTCCCTGAACTGCTCGGACCGCAATTCCGCCTGCACGCCGGCTTCCTGGTCGCCATAGCGGCCACTGCCTTTGTCTGGTGGCTGCTGAACCGCTCCACGGTTGGCTTTGAGTTCCGCGCCGTGGGTGCGAACCCCAGCGCGGCCCGCACCGCCGGCATCAACGTCGCCCGCAGCACCATCCTGGTAATGGCGATCGCCGGTGCGCTGGCAGGCCTGGCCGGCGTGGCCCAGGTGTCCGGCACGGAAAAGTACCTTTCCGGCGGGGTCGCCGCCTCGATCGGTTTTGATGCCATTACGGTCGCACTGCTGGGACGCTCGACGCCGTGGGGAACCTTCTTCGCCGGCCTGCTGTTCGGCGCCTTCCGGGCAGGTGGCGTCGCCATGCAGGCCCAGACGCAGACACCGATCGACATCGTGCTCGTCATCCAGTCCCTGATCGTGCTGTTCATCGCAGCACCGCCGCTGGTCCGTGCGATATTCGGACTCAACCCCCGTAAGAAGAAAACCACAAAGAGTGGGACCGCCGGTTCACGCACCGGCGGCGTCAAGAGCGGAGCGGCAGCATGAGCGCCACGACACAATCTCCCGCCAGCAAGCAGCCCGGCACCGGGAAGGGAAGCGGGAACACGTCCGGAGCCAAGGGTGCGCGAGGCCCGGCAGGCATGACAGAACTGGTGAGCTGGAAGGCCGGCATCGGCCTGGGCCTGCTCGCCATCCTGGGCACCGTGCTGTTCGGGTTCCTGGCCAACACAAAGTCCGCGGGCTTCCGGATTGCCGAGGCCCGCGATCCGAACGCCTCCTCCACCGCAGCGTGGATCACCCTGGCCGTGGCGTTGGCAGCCGCCGCTTACGTCGGCTACCGCTGGATCAGCCAGCGGCGCGAGGGCGGGGGAGTGGACCGCTGGATTCCCGCCACCACTATCGCTGCCGTCGTCGTCCTGGGCCTGGCCGCCTTGGGCGTCGCCAGGGTGGAGAAGATTACAGTGCCTTCGATGGCGCTGGGCTGGATCTGCTCACTACTGCTGCTCGCCCTGGCCGCATACGCCTGCTTCCTGACCGTGCAGCGGCGGCGGATTCCCGGATGGCTTGGCGGTCTCTTCGCTGTGGTCTTCCTCGTCGGGTTCATGATCTGGATCGTCGCGGGCGGCCGTGACCCTGAACCATCCATTTCGCTCGGCGGCCTCCTGGCCGGCGCCGTGACGCTGGCTGTACCCCTGGTGTTCGGCTCGTTGTCAGGTGTGCTGTGCGAACGGGCAGGCGTCGTCAACATCGCCATTGAAGGCCAGCTCCTGCTCGGTGCCTTCTCCGCCGCCGTCGTCGCCACCGTGACCGGCAACGTCTATGTGGGCCTCATCTCAGCGGTCGTCGCCGGCGCGCTGGTGTCTCTGGTCCTCGCCGTGGTGAGCATCAAATACCTTGTCAACCAGATCATCGTCGGGGTGGTCCTCAATGTCTTGATCAGCGGCCTCACCAGCTTCCTGTTCTCCACGCTGCTCACCGCGGACCCGGAACACCTCAACAAGCCGGGCAGGCTGCAGGCAGTGGATATCCCGTTCCTGGCCGACATCCCGGTCATCGGCCCCATCCTGTTCCGCCAGTCCCTGGTCGGCTACCTCATGTACGTGGCCGTCATCGTCGTGTACGTAGGGTTGTTCCACACCAAATGGGGCCTGCGGGTGCGGGCCGTAGGTGAACATCCGCAGGCCGCCGACACGGTGGGCATCAACGTCAACAGGACCCGCTTTATCAACGTCCTCATGGGCGGCGCGATCGCCGGCATCGGTGGTTCCTTCTTCACCCTGGTATCCGTGGACGCCTTTACCAAGGACATGTCCGGCGGCCGCGGCTACATCGCGCTTGCTGCCATGATCTTCGGCCGCTGGAATCCCATCGGGGCCTTCCTCGCCGCGTTGCTTTTCGGGTTCGCGGACAATCTGCAGAGCATCATCACGATCATCGGCTCGCCCGTTCCCAGCCAGTTCATGGCGATGCTGCCGTATGCCTTGACCGTCATCGCGGTTGCCGGCCTGGTGGGGCGGTCCAGGCCGCCAGCGGCCGACGGCATCCCCTACGTCAAGGGTTGACGGCCATGGACAGGGCAACTGCCGCTCAGGGACAGAGCGTGGACTGGGGCGCGCTGGAGATCGCCGCCGTCGCAGCCATGAAGAACGCCTACGCCCCGTATTCGAAGTTTCCGGTGGGCGCCGCCGCGCTCACCGGGGACGGCCGCATCGTCACCGGCTGCAACGTGGAGAACGCCAGCTACGGGCTGACACTCTGCGCTGAGTGCACTCTGGTGGGAAACCTGCAGATGACCGGGGGCGGGCTGCTCCGGGCCTTCTACTGCGTAGACGGGGCCGGCAACATCCTGATGCCCTGTGGCCGGTGCCGGCAGCTGCTCTACGAATTCCGCGCCCCGGACATGCAGCTCATGACCACTGGCGGCATCAAAACCATGGACCAGGTGCTTCCCGACGCCTTTGGTCCCGAACACCTGGAGGAGACCCGGTGACCGAGAGCAAAGCCGAAGCATTCGACGCCGTCGACATCATCCGCACCAAGCGGGACAAGGGGACGCTGAGCCCCGAGCAAATCGACTGGACCATCGACGCCTATACCCGCGGAGCCATTGCTGATGAGCAGATGGCAGCCCTGAACATGGCCATCCTGCTCAACGGCATGGACCGCGCCGAAATAGCCCGCTGGACCGCAGCCATGATCGCCTCCGGCGAGCGGATGGATTTCTCCAGCCTCCGGCGTCCCGACGGCGGCCTGAAGTACACCACAGACAAACACTCCACGGGAGGCGTGGGCGACAAGATCACCCTGCCGCTGGCCCCGCTGGTGGCGGTGTTCGGCGTCGCCGTCCCACAGTTGTCCGGCCGGGGGCTGGGCCACACCGGCGGGACCCTGGACAAGCTGGAATCCATTCCAGGCTGGCGGGCGAACCTCAGCAACGATGAAATCCTGGCCCAGCTCCAGGACGTGGGGGCGGTGATCTGTGCCGCCGGCGCCGGCCTGGCCCCAGCGGACAAGAAGCTCTACGCGCTGCGCGATGTCACGGGCACCGTGGAAGCGATACCGCTGATCGCGTCGTCCATCATGAGCAAGAAGATCGCCGAGGGCACCGGCTCGCTGGTCCTGGACGTCAAGGTGGGCTCCGGGGCGTTCATGAAGGACGAAATCAGGGCCCGCGAACTCGCCGAAACCATGGTGGCGCTCGGCAAGGACGCCGGGGTCAACACGGTGGCGCTGCTGACCAACATGAACACTCCCTTGGGCCTCACCGCAGGCAATGCCATCGAAGTGGAGGAATCCCTGGAGGTCCTGGCCGGTGGCGGCCCGGATGACGTGGTGGAGTTGACTGTCCGGCTGGCCGAGGAGATGCTCGCCTGCGCAGGCGTGCACGACGCCGAGCCCGCCGCCGCGCTCAAGGACGGCCGCGCGATGGACGTCTGGAACCGGATGATCGCTGCCCAGGGCGGCGACCCCCACGCCGCCCTCCCCGTTGCCAGGGAATCCGATGTTGTCTACGCCCCGGCGGACGGCGTACTGGTGGAACTGGACGCCCTGTCCGTCGGCGTGGCTGCGTGGCGGCTGGGTGCCGGCCGGGCCCGCAAGGAGGATGCAGTCCAGGCAGGGGCCGGGGTGCGCATGCATGCCAAGCCCGGCGCCACCGTCCGGGCGGGGGAGCCGCTGATGACGCTGCTCACCGATACCCCCGAGCGGTTCGCCCGTGCCCGGGAAGCCCTGGAACACGCCGTCGTCATCGCCCCGGAAGGCTCCCGGCCTGCCCAGCAGCTCATCATCGACCGCATCGCGTAGGGACCTATGCAGGCCATCAATGACTTCATCCTCGCCGCGGCCGGACAGCCGTGGGTGCTGGTCCTGGTACTGGCGTGCTGCGTCATTGACGGTTTCTTCCCACCCATCCCCAGCGAGTCCGTCGTGGTGGGCCTGGCAGCTGTTGCCGCCACGGCAGGCGTTCCCAACCCGCTGCTCCTGGCCCTGGTGGCGGCAGCGGGCGCCTTTTCGGGCGACAACATCGCCTATCTCCTGGGCAGGCGGGTCGGTACCCGCCGCTGGGCCTGGATGCGCGGACCGCGGATGCAAAGCGCGTTCCGCTGGGCAGGCCGCGAGTTGCGGAGGCGCCCGGCGTCATTGATCCTTGTGGCCCGCTTCGTGCCCATCGGCAGGGTGGCGGTGAACCTCACGGCCGGTGTCACGCACTATCCCCATCTGCGGTTCGTCGGCCTGACCATCCTGTCGGCCACCCTGTGGGCCGGCTACTCTGTGGCCATCGGACTCTTCTTCGGCCAGTGGTTCGAGGACAACCACCTCCTCGGCGCGGCTATAGCCATCGTCTGCGCCGTCGCGCTTGGCATCGTTGTGGACCTGGTCATCAACAAAGTCCGCGGCAAACCCAACGTGGTGGAACGGATCCGGGAACCGGAGGCGTGACCGGCACGTTCAAGGAGTAATTCCCGGCTGGGAGGCGTAGCGTACTGCGCCTCCCTCATGGGACACTTAGGAACGATTTCCGCTTTGGCTGCGGCACTTTGGCTGTGTCATTTTTTATACAGGAGCAACACCGCGTGGAGTTTACTAATGAGGCCGTGCTCCATGCAGCGGGCCAATGGTGGATCTACCCCATCCTGCTGGTGTTCTTCTTCGTGGACGGCTTCGCCATGGTGGTCCCCAGCGAGACCCTCATAGTGGCGCTCGCAGCCTTCGCGCGGCACAGCGGCGAACCCAACCTGTGGATCCTCGGTATCACGGCCCTGGTGGGTGCCATTGCCGGTGACAACATGGCCTACATGCTCGGCCGCAAGATCGGCCTGGAGCGGTGGGGATGGATGCGCCGGCCCAAGGTCCGGAAAGTCTTCGCCTGGGCCCGCTATGAACTTGAAAAACGCGGCGCGGTACTGATCTTCACCGCCCGCTACATTCCCTGGGGCCGGGTGGCCGTCAACTATGTGGCGGGCAGCACCGGATTCTCGCACCGCAGGTTCTTCGTCTTCGACGCCTTCGCCTGCGTGACATGGGTGGGTTACTCCCTTGGCATTGGCCTGCTGGCCAGCTCGTTCCCGTGGCTTCACCACAACCCCCTGCTGAGCGCCGGCATCGCCGTGGTGTTCGCCATCGTCCTCGGCGTGGTCATCGACCATCTGCTGCGCTGGTGGCATAAACGGCTGGGCCGCCACGACGCACCGGAAACGGACGAACGGAGCGACGAAACCACCGCTTCAGCAAAAGATGGCAGGACCGTCACGCAGGCCCTCGTGGTGCCGTCGGCAAAGGCCGGTCCAGCCGCCAAGTAGCGGCCCGCTGTGAACGGCTGGCATTGAACTGCGCCCCACCCTAAGGTGGGAACGTGACTGAGCCCATTGTTGACGCTGCCCCTGCCATCGATTTTGACCTGAAGAGCCTGCCCAAGGTCTCCCTTCACGACCACCTGGACGGAGGACTCCGTCCGGCCACCATCATCGAACTGGCCGAAGCTGTGGGCCACACCCTCCCGTCCACCGACCCCGTCGCCCTGGGCCAGTGGTTCCGCGAATCAGCCGACTCGGGATCGCTGGTCCGCTACCTGGAGACCTTCGACCACACCGTCGCCGTCATGCAGACCTACGACGGCCTGTTCCGGGTGGCGAAGGAATTCGTCGAAGACCTTGCCGATGACGGAGTGGTGTACGGCGAGGTTCGCTGGGCGCCCGAGCAGCACCTGCAGAAGGGCCTCAGCCTCGATGAAGCCGTCGAAGCCGTGCAGGAGGGCCTGGAAGCCGGCGTCGAAGCCGTATCCGAGTCAGGGCGCGAGATCCAGGTGGGGCAGCTGATCACGGCCATGCGGCACGCGGACCGCGGCCAGGAGATCGCCGAACTGGCCGTCCGCCACCGCAACAAGGGCGCAGTGGGCTTCGACATCGCGGGTGCCGAGGACGGCTTCCTGCCCAGCCGCTTCAGGGACGCCTTCACCTACCTCGCACAGCAGAACTTCCCGGCCACCGTGCACGCGGGCGAGGCCGCCGGACTCGAGAGCATCCAGTCCGCCCTGGTGGACGGACGCGCCCTCCGCCTGGGCCACGGCGTCCGCATCGCGGAAGACATCATGGTGGAATTCGACGACGACGAGGAAGCAGGGGACACCGTGGGCCTTGTCACCCTCGGCGACCTCTCCAGCTGGGTCCGCGACCGCGGCATCGCCCTGGAGATCTGCCCGTCCTCCAACCTCCAGACCGGCGCCATTGCCGAATTCGGCGAAGGCATCGAAAGCCACCCCCTGGACATGCTCTACCAGCTGGGCTTCAACGTCACCATCAACACGGACAACCGCCTGATGAGCGGCGTTACCCTTACGGACGAGTTCAACCTCCTGGTGGAAACCTTCGACTATGACCTCGACGACCTGCTGGAGCTGACCCTCAACGCTGCCGAGGCGTCCTTCCTGCCGCTGGAGGAAAAGGAAGCGCTGGTGGAATACATCAACGACGCCTACGCCAACCTTGGCTGATCCGGATTCCCGGCCCGGCAGTTCTGCAACGGAAGAACTGCTGGACCGGATTGCCCAGCTGCGCATGCACTGCCCCTGGATGGGTGCCCTGACGCATGGGTCACTGGTGGAATACCTCCTGGAGGAGGCCTACGAAGTGGCCGAGACCATCGAGGAAGGCCACCCGGACGCTGAACTGCAGGGCGAGCTCGGTGACGTGCTGCTCCAGGTGGTGCTCCACGCCCGCCTGGCTGAGGAACGCGGCGCCTTCACGTTCGACGACGTAGCGCGCGGCCTGGGTGCCAAAATGGTCCGGCGGAATCCCCATGTCTTCCGGCCTGACGGCTCCCTGCAGGACAGCTTCCCGGCCACCGTGGCGGAGATCGAGCAGAAGTGGGATGCCGTCAAGCGGGCCGAAAAGCCCGAACGGCAGGACCCATTCGAAGGTATCCCGCAGTCACTCCCGGCACTGGCCAGGGCCCAGAAATCGCTGGACCGTGCCGCACGTGCGGGTCTTGGACTTCCCCCGGGCATTCCCGTGCCTGAAAGCGAGGAGGAACTCGGAAGCCTGCTGCTCGCCGTCGTCCGGTCTGCCCGGGACAACGGCATGGACGCAGAGCGGGCCCTGCGTGCCGCTGTCGACCGCTACCAGCGTGACCAGAGGGACCAAAGCGGCCACGCGCCATCATGACGTCCAGGCATTGACCCCGTTTGAGTAACCCGCAGCACTCTCGACTAGGCTGGTCCCTGACGAGTACGTCGAGTTTTCTGCCTGATTCCCCCCGTTAATCGCCCATAAGGAGCAAATTCATGGCGCTTATCGATGCCATCCACGCCCGCGAGATCCTCGATTCCCGCGGCAACCCCACTGTTGAAGTTGAAGTCCTGCTGTCGGACGGCCAGATCGGCCGCGCCGCGGTCCCCTCCGGCGCCTCCACCGGTGAGCACGAGGCCGTCGAACTGCGTGACGGCGACAAGGGCCGCTACCTGGGCAAGGGCGTGCAGAAGGCCGTCGACGCCGTCATCGACCAGATCGCTCCCGCACTGACCGGCTTCGACGCCACCGACCAGCGCAGCATCGACCAGGCCATGCTGGACCTGGACGGCACCCCCAACAAGGGCAAGCTGGGCGCCAACGCCATCCTGGGCGTCTCCCTGGCCGTAGCCAACGCTGCCGCAGCCTCGGCCGACCTGCCCCTCTACAAGTACCTCGGCGGACCGAACGCCCACGTCCTGCCCGTGCCGCTGATGAACATCCTCAACGGTGGATCGCACGCCGACTCCGACGTCGACATCCAGGAATTCATGATCGCCCCCATCGGCGCCGAGACCTTCTCCGAGGGCCTGCGCTGGGGCGTTGAGGTCTACCACAACCTCAAGTCGGTTCTGCAGCAGAAGGGCCTGTCCACCGGCCTCGGCGACGAAGGCGGCTTCGCCCCCAACCTGCCGTCCAACCGCGCAGCCCTGGACCTCATCACGGAGGCCATCAAGAACGCCGGCTACACCCCGGGCAAGGACATTGCCCTGGCCCTGGACGTCGCCTCCTCCGAGTTCTACAAGGACGGCGCCTACCAGTTCGAAGGCAAGTCCCTCTCCGCCAGCGACATGAGCGCCTACTACGGCGAACTCGTTGCAGACTACCCGCTGGTCTCCATCGAGGACCCGCTGGACGAGAACGACTGGGACGGCTGGAAGACCCTCACCGACGCCATCGGTGACAAGGTCCAGCTGGTGGGCGACGACCTCTTCGTCACCAACCCCTCCATCCTGCAGCGCGGCATCGACACCAGGACCGCCAACTCCCTGCTGGTCAAGGTCAACCAGATCGGTTCACTGACCGAGACCCTGGACGCCGTCAGCCTGGCCCAGCGCGCCGGCTACACCACCATCACCTCGCACCGCTCCGGTGAAACCGAGGACACCACCATCGCCGACATCGCGGTGGCAACCAACGCCGGCCAGATCAAGACGGGTGCCCCGGCCCGCTCGGAGCGCGTAGCCAAGTACAACCAGCTGCTGCGCATCGAAGAGGAACTCGACGACGCCGCACGCTACGCAGGACGCAGCGCGTTCCCGCGTTTCAAGGGCTAGTAACCGCCTAAACCCTGCCGCGGTGGCTATGGTTGAAAGACCATAGCCACCGCTGTTGTTTGCAGCAGCAGTGTTCGTCAGCTTTGTTCGTCCAGCACAGATCGTGGCGGCCCCGGCAGGCTGCGTTTCAGGAGTGTCATGGCTACCCGCCGCCCCAAAGTTCCCAAGGTCGCCCCCACCCGTCCAGCCAAGGAAACGGCCGACGACGGATCCTCCGGCGGCGCGGAGGTCATCCGGGCGGATTTCCGGCCGGCCAAGGGCAGGTCCGCGGCAGTCCCCGCACCTGCAAAGGACAACCACGGTGATGGAACGGCAGGCCAGCGCGCCGGAAAAGCGGGGGAGGCCAAGACGCCCAGGCCATCCGCATGGCGCAAGGGCAGCAGTCCCGTGGACGGCAAAGATGCCCACAGCCCCGAAGACGAACACCATCCCGTCCCGGCCAAAGCGTTCTCCGGCCGCATGCTGGCGCTGGCCGTGGTGATGGTCGCGATCACCATCATGCTCGCGCCCACCGTAAAGATCTTTTTCGACAAGAAGGCTGAAATCGACGCGCTGAACGCCGATATCGCCGCACGCCAGGCCGAGGGAGACGCCCTCCGGCAGCAGGTTTCGCGCTGGCAGGACCCCAACTACGTCAAGCAGCAGGCCCGTGACCGCATTAACATGGTTATGCCGGGCGAAACCGGCTACTGGGTTTTCGGCAGTGACGAGCCGGCCGGACAGAACAGTAGCCCCGCCGCAGCAGCACAAGACCCCGCCGATCTGCCGTGGGTGGATTCCCTGTGGGAGTCCATCAGGCGCGCGGCCACAGACTGAACCGCACAGGAAGGACGGCCCGCGACAGTGGAACACAACACGGCAGCCGCCCGGGATGAGTCCCGCCAACCAACAGCACACGACCTTGAAGTACTGAGCAGGCAGCTGGGACGTCCCGTCCGCGACGTCGTGGAGATTCCGGCGCGCTGCGTCTGCGGAAACCCGCTCGTCGCCGCCACCGCCCCCCGCCTCAGCAACGGCACTCCGTTTCCCACCACCTTCTACCTGACCCACCCGGTGATCACGTCCGCGGTTTCCAGGCTGGAAGCGGCGGGAGTCATGAACAGCATGAACGAACAACTGGCCGGCGACCCCGCACTGGCCACCGCCTACCGCGCTGCCCACGAGCAGTACCTTGCCGCCCGCGATGCCATCGGGCACCGTTCCGGGATCGGTGCGGTACCGGAAATCGACGGTGTCTCGGCCGGGGGAATGCCCACCCGCGTCAAATGCCTGCACGTCCTGGTGGGCCACTCCCTGGCCGCCGGCAGCGGCGTGAACCCCCTCGGTGACCAGGCCATTGCGATGATCAGTGAATGGTGGACCGCGGACAAGTGCTACTGCGGCGGTGCCTGGGACACCACCGGGGAGGCCCCTTCCCGGGACCTCAGCAGGCACGGGCCGCAGGGCCTGCCGGACATCGTCGGCCGGCCGGCCCCGGTACGGAAGTCCGCCGCCACAACGGAGGCCCCGGAATGACCCGCGTGGCGGCCATCGACTGCGGCACCAACTCCATCCGGCTCCTGATCGCGGACATCGACGGTAGCAACGGCAGCACGGCACTAACCGATGTCGTCCGGGAAATGCGCGTGGTCCGGCTGGGCCAGGGCGTGGACGCCACGGGCGAGCTGGCACCGGAGGCGCTGGAGCGCACCCTTGCCGCCACCGCCGACTACGCCCGCCTGATCAAGGAGCACGGTGCTGAACGCATTCGGTTCGTGGCCACGTCCGCCAGCAGGGACGCCCGCAACCGGGATGTCTTCGTGGACGGCGTCCGGAATTTGCTCGGAGTGGAACCTGAGGTCATCTCCGGCGATGAGGAAGCAGCATTGTCCTTTGCCGGGGCCAGCAGCGTCCTGCCCATCCTCGATGGCCAGCAGGTACTCGTGGTGGACCTCGGCGGCGGAAGCACCGAGTTCGTCCTCGGCACCGCAGCGGGTGTCACCGCAGCCAAGTCCGTGGACATCGGTTGTGTCCGCCTGACCGAGCGGCACCTTCGGAACGATCCTCCCACCGCCGAACAGGTTGCTGCGGCGGAAGCCGACGTGGACGACGCGATGGACCGCGCGCGGCTGGATGTGCCGCTGGAACGTGCCACCGCCGTCGTCGGTGTTGCAGGGTCCGTCACCACCATCACCGCGCATGCGCTCCGCCTGCCCGCCTACTCAGCGGATGCCATCCACGGCACCGTGCTGCCCCTCGAGGACATCCGCGCCGCATCCACCGACCTGCTGGAGATGACCCGGGACAACCGTGCAGCCCTGCCGTACATGCACCCCGGCCGCGTGGACGTTATCGGCGCCGGGGGACTGGTGTGGCGGCGGATCCTGGAACGCATGGGGGAGCTCAGCGACGGGAAGATCACAAGGGCAACCGCAAGCGAGCACGACATCCTCGACGGCATCGCACTGAGTATCGGTTAGGTTCATGCACCCCACTCCAGCATCCACCCCGCAAATGCCCCGCGCTGTGGCGGCCATCATGTCCGTCCTCCTGGCTGCATGCTGCGTTTGTGCCGGCCTCTTCGCCGCGCCGGTCGCCCGGGCTGACGAATGGCGCGACAAAGAATACTGGCTGGCCGACTCCGGCATCACCAAGGCCTGGGAAGTGTCAAAGGGCGCGGGCGTGAAGGTCGCAGTCATCGACAGCGGCATCGATGCCAAGCATCCCGATCTCAAGGGTGCAGTTGCCGGTGGATACGACGCATCCGGCTCAGGCCAGCCGGACGGCCAGAAGAGCGTGGGCTCCAAACCCGAACACGGCACCCTGGTGGCCACCATGCTCGCAGGCCGCGGACACCAGCCGGCCAGCCCGAGCCCCAGCCCCAGCCCAGGGCCGGCGGGCACGGCGCCGGACGGCATCGTGGGTGTGGCGCCGGAAGCGCAGCTCATCTCCGTTTCCACCTGGCTGGGCTCACCGAACCCCTCAGGCAAGAGCGACCAGGACCAGATTCCGGAAGCAGTCCGCTGGGCAGTGGACAACGGCGCGAAAGTCATCAACATTTCGCTTGGCAGCACCACTCCCCAGTGGCCGCAAAGCTGGGACGCCGCCTTCCTGTACGCCGAGCAAAAGGACGTGGTCATCGTTGCGGCCGCCGGCAACCGCGTGGGCGGCAATACCCAGGTAGGTGCCCCCGCCACGATCCCCGGTGTCCTCACGGTGGCGGGCCTGGACCGGAAGAACCTTGCCAGCGTTGATGCTTCCTCCCAGGGCATCAGCATCGGCGTGGCCGCACCGGCCGAAAACCTCCTGGGCGGGCTGCCCGGAGGCGGCTACGCGGAGTGGGCCGGCACGTCCGGCTCCACGCCGATCGTTGCCGGCGTCGCCGCCCTCATCCGTTCCAGGTGGCCCGACATGAGCGCCGAACAGGTGATCAACAGGATTGTCTCCACGGCAAAGGACGCCGGCGCCCCGGGCAAGGACCCCCTTTACGGCTATGGCATCCTCAACGCTGAGGCCGCGCTCAAGGCGGACGTCCCGGAAGTATCGGCAAACCCGCTGGGCACCATCGCGGAATGGATCCGGGTGCATCGTCGGGGCAACGCGGCTCCCGCCACCCCGCTGCCCACCGCCACATCGGCGCCCAGCGCGGCACCTACGCTGCCCGAAGCCACCGTGCCCGCAGCCAAGGCTCCGTCCCAGCGTGACAGTGCCATTGGCGCCGCCGTCGTGATTGGTTTTGGAGCCCTGTTCGTGGCCATTATCGCGGCTGCCGCCATCCAGATCCGGAGGGCTGCCCGCAACCCATCGCTTGCCAGGGAAGAAGCCGATACTGGGGTGGTGGACCGGGTGCAAACGCGCCAAAATCCGCAGGTTACGGACCATCGCCCAAGTTAGTGAAGATTTTCACAAACTGCGCTATCCTTAGACTATGGCAACCACCCCACAGCTCCAGGACCGTCCCAGGGTACTCGTCGTCGGCGGCGGGTACGTCGGCCTGTACGTAGCACTGAAACTGCAGAAGAAGATCGCAAACGCCGGTGGCATCGTCACCGTCGTCGATCCGCTGCCCTACATGACCTACCAGCCCTTCCTCCCCGAGGTCGCCGGCGGCAACATTGAAGCCCGCCACGCGGTGGTGTCCCACCGTCAGCACCTCAAGCAGACGGAGCTGATCCAGGGCCGCGTCACCTCGATCGACCACGAAAACCGCACGGCTGTGGTGGCTCCCGCTGATGGCGGCGAAAACTTTGAAATTCCCTACTTTGACGTCGTGCTCGCAGCCGGCGCCATTACCCGCACGTTCCCCATCAAGGGCCTGGCGGACAAGGGAATCGGCCTAAAGACTATCGAGGAAGCTGTTGCGCTGCGCAACAAGCTGCTGGAGCGCATCGAGGTTGCCTCCACCATGACCGACCCCGCAGCCCGGGCCAAGGCCCTCACCTTCGTGGTGGTCGGCGGCGGCTTCGCCGGGATCGAATGCATCACCGAAATGGAAGACCTCGCCCGCGCCGCGGTCAGGAACAACCCCCGGATCAAGCAGGAGGAAGTCCGCTTCGTCCTGGTTGAGGCCATGGGCCGCATCATGCCGGAGGTCACCGCCAAGCAGGCTGACTGGGTGGTTGAGCACCTGCGCAGCCGCGGCATTGAGGTCCTGCTGAACACCTCGCTGGACAGCGCCGAAGGCACCCTGAAGCTCATCAACCTCCCGGACAAGACCCCCGCCCAGGAGTTCGAGGCGGACACCCTCGTCTGGACGGCAGGCGTGCAGGCCAACCCGATGGTCCGCTCCACCGACTTCCCGCTCGAACCCCGTGGCCGCGTCCGCGTCCTGCCGGACCTGCGCATCGCAGGCGACGAAGGCATCGTGGAGAACGCCTGGGCCGCCGGCGACATCGCCGCTGTTCCGGACCTCACCGGCAAGGGCCTCCCGGACGGTACCTGCGTCCCCAACGCCCAGCACGCCCTGCGCCAGGCCAAGCGCCTCGCCAAGAACCTGTGGGCTTCCCGCTGGGACAAGCCGCTGGCCGACTACAAGCACAAGAACCTTGGTGCCGTAGCAGGCTTCGGCGAATGGAAGGGCGTTGCCAACATCAACCTCCTGGGCCGCATCGGCCTCAAGGGCGGACTCGCCTGGCTGGCCCACCGTGGCTACCACGGCATGGCCATGCCCACGTTCGAGCGCAAGTTCCGCGTCATCCTGAACTGGATCATCGGCTTCTTCGCCGGCCGCGACACCACCCAGCTGGTGGACCTGGACAACCCGCGCGGTGCCTTCGTGGCAGCAGCCACCCCGGCTCCGAAGCCCGCAGCCGCGGCTGTTCCGGCCGGCGGTTCGGGTTCAACCGCTGCGTCCGCTCCGAAGGAAACTGTGTCGGCCAACGCCAAG
Organism: Paenarthrobacter sp. 22069; assembly: GCF_052046035.1. Taxonomy (NCBI): domain Bacteria; kingdom Bacillati; phylum Actinomycetota; class Actinomycetes; order Micrococcales; family Micrococcaceae; genus Paenarthrobacter; species Paenarthrobacter sp. 22069. The sequence goes on from NZ_JBQEQF010000004.1 coordinate 132,638, forward strand.
TAGCATCCGCCCGCTCTGCTGGGCATAACGCGTCGGACGGCGGCTGTCCCCTTTCCGGGGCCGGCCGCCGTCGGCGTATCCCGGCAAGTCCTGGCGTTTCCCGTAAGCCCCACGCCCGGTCCGGCATGCGCCGGACGGATGCATGCCCCCGCTCCTGACGGGATACCATTGTCCCGGCGCCCCAGTAGCCCAATTGGCAGAGGCAGCGGACTTAAAATCCGCGTGTTGTGGGTTCGAGTCCCACCTGGGGTACACCTGTCCCCGCCGCGCCGCCTTGCCGGACATTCGAAAGCCGCCCCTCACGGGGCGGCTTTCGGCGTTTAATTCCCCATAGGAAACTACTGTTATAAGGCTGTGACCTCAGTCACTTAGTTTCGCTGGCATCTATGCACTAGCTTGAAGCTAAATCAGGAATTCCTGGTCCCGATCCAGGCGCCAAAGCGCCCGTTCCGCACCCGCATCGCCCGGTCATGTTTCGGAAGGCAGATTAATGTACCGAAAGAAAGTCCTCACTTCGTTGGCAGCAGCAGCCACGTTCAGCATGCTGTTGTCGGCCTGCGCAAACCAAGCCGGCCCGAGCAACACTGAAAGCTCCGGCTCGTCCAGCAAAGTGAACATCCCCGCCATTTCGAAAGTCGATGTTCCGACCGGCGCTGTGTTGCCCGCTGGAGATGGCAAGGCAACCTGCCCGGCCACCACCACACTGGCCTACGCAGGTGCGCAGACCGGCCCCAACGCCCAGCTCGGCGTCAATATCTTCAACGGCATCCAGCTGGCCATCGACCAGCACAACAAGGCCAACCCGGGTTGCCAGGTCCAGTTCAAGAAGTTCGACACCGAAGGCGATCCCAACAAGGCCACGGGCCCCGTCACCCAGCTTGTGAGCGAGCCGGAGATCCTGGGTGTGATCGGCCTCCCGTTCTCGGGTGAGTCCAAGGCCACGGGCAACATCTTCGAGCAGAAGGGCCTGGTCCACATCACGCCGTCGGCCACCAACCCCACGCTGACCCAGAACGGCTGGACCACCTTCTTCCGGGGCCTCGGTAATGACGCCGTCCAGGGCCCGGCTGCCGCCAAGTTCCTTACCGGCAAGCTCGGAGCAAAGAAGGTCTACCTGGTGCAGGACGACTCCGATTACGGCATTGGCCTGGGAACCTCCACCTCCGCCGGTCTCGGCAGCGTACTGGCCGGCACGGAGAAGGTCACCACCGGGCAGAAGGACTTCTCGGCCGTCATCTCCAAGATCATGAACGCCAAGGCAGACGCAGTGTTCTACGCCGGCTACTACCCGGAAGGCGCGCCGTTCGACCAGCAGCTGGTTGGCAAGGGCTTCACGGGAACCTTCGTGGCACCTGATGGCGTGAAGGATGACCAGTTCATCAAGCAGGCGGGCGACGCGTCCAACAACACCTACTTCACGTGCCCCTGCCTCCCGGGCGAACTCATCCCGGACTTCGCCTCGGCCTACAAGGACGTGTCCAAGGGTGCAGCGCCCGGCACATACTCGATCGAGGGTTATGACGCCGCGACCGTCCTCCTGTCCGGAATCGACGCCGGCAAGCAGAGCCGCCCGGACCTGCTCGCCTGGGTGAAGTCCTACGACAAGGACGGCCTCAGCAAGCACTACAAGTGGGACGACAAGGGCGAACTCCAGGCTCCGACCGTGTACGGCTACAAGGTGGAAAACGGGAAGATCGTTCCCATCGGCCCAATCGGGGAGTAGCAGCCCGGCAATAGACAACGGCTGTGGGGGCCAGCATCAGCAGGCCCCCACAGCCTTTTCTTCGCTTGGCAGCAGCCCCGAACCACGTAACGTCACTAGACACAAGTCCCACGGCCGGGCCCACAAGGCCGCGTTCAACTGGATCGAGATGTTCCCATGCTTCCCTCACTTGTCCCTTTACTTCCCACCGAAAACGACTGGATCACCTTCGACATTCCGTCCCTGGCCGAGAACTTTTGGAGTGCAACCTTTGACGGCCTCACCTTTGGGGCCATCTACGCGCTCGTAGCGCTCGGCTACACCCTGGTCTACGGCGTGCTGAACCTGATCAACTTCGCCCACTCGGAAGTCTTCATTGTCGGCTGCTATGCCGTCTTCTTTACCCTCAGCACCCTCGGCTTCGGCCCCTCGGTTCCCAGGCTCGACATTTGGTCCATCATCCTGAACCTGCTGCTGGCGCTGATCCTGGCGATGGTTGCCTCGGCGGTAACGGCCTTCCTGTTGGAACGGATCGCGTACAAGCCACTGAGGCAACGGAATGCGCCCCGCCTGGTCTTCCTGATCACCGCCATCGGTGCTTCCTTCACCATCCAGTACCTCATTTACCTGTGGCGCGGTCCCAGCCCGGAATTGGCGCTGACCATGTTCCGGCCCCTGCCCATCTTTGATGTCTTCGGCACCATCATTGATTCCCAGCAGCTGGTCATCATCATTGCTGCGGTCATCATGATGGTGGGCATCGACAGGTTCATCAGCAAATCCCGCACTGGCCGCGGCATCCGCGCCGTTGCCCAGGATCCTGATACCGCGACATTGATGGGCGTCAACAAAGAGCGCATCATTATTACCACCTTCGTCATTGGAGGCTTGCTCGCAGGAGCCGCTGCCTTGTTCTACGTCATGAAGATCCCGTCCGGTGTCCAATACAACGGCGGGTTCATCCTCGGGATCAAGGCGTTCGCGGCGGCTGTGCTCGGCGGGATCGGCAACGTCCGCGGGGCGCTGCTGGGCGGCCTTTTGCTCGGCCTGATCGGCAACTATGGCCAGATCCTGCTGGGCAACTCGCAGTGGACCGACGTTGTGGCGTTCGTGGTACTGGTGCTCGTACTGCTGCTGCGGCCCGAAGGCATCCTGGGAACTTCCCTTGGAAGGAGCAAAGCATGAGCATGACCGACGGCCCGACGCCGCTGGAGACAGCAGCCGCGGAACAGGCAGCTGAGGAACGCGAAGCGTCAGCGAAAGCCGCAGGCAAAAGCGCGCTCCGGCAGCGGGAGGGGCGCAAAACCGGGTACTTCTCCGATCGCTGGAACGCCCTGTCCCGCCAGCAGCAATGGGCATTCCTGGTGATCGTGGTGGTCCTGGCCTACCTGCTGCCGCTGATCAATCCACCCATCATCACCACGGAGCCTGGCAACAACTTCGCCCTGGCCTGCTTCGACATGGCCCGGTTCGCTCTCATCGCCGTCGGCCTTAACGTCGTGGTTGGGTACGCCGGCCTGCTTGACCTGGGATACGTCGCCTTCTTCGCCGTGGGTTCCTACTGCGCGGCGATGCTGACCAGCCCGGACTCGCCCTTCCTGCACATCCCGTACCTGTGGACCATTCCCGTGGCCATGGCCGTGACCATGTTCTTCGGCGTGGTGCTGGGCGTCCCAACACTCCGCCTCAGGGGCGACTACCTTGCCATCGTGACCCTCGGTTTCGGTGAAATCGTGCGCATCCTGGCTACCATCATTCCCGCGATGAAGGGCCAGGTGGGCTTCCAAAACGTGGGCCACCCGCCGGGAACCGAACCCAACGGCGCACCCATCTTCTCCAACTCAAACGGCGTGCCCTGGTACTGGCTGACCTTGACCATCATCATCATCATTACCCTCCTGGTGGGCAACCTGGAGCGCAGCCGTGTTGGCCGCGCCTGGATCGCCATCCGGGAAGATGAGGATGCCGCGGAAATCATGGGCGTTCCCACCTTCAAGTACAAGGTGTGGGCCTTCGCTATCGGCGCTGCCATTGGTGGCCTTTCCGGTGCCCTGTTCGCGGGCCAGGTGGGCTTCGTCAACAACCAGAAATTCGACGTCACCACGTCCATCCTGTTCCTGGCCGCCGTCGTCCTTGGTGGCGCGGGCAACAAGGTTGGCGCCATCCTGGGCGGCGCCCTGGTCAGCTACATCCCGCTGAGATTCACGGCCATTGCCGAGTACAAGTACCTGATCTTCGGGATTGCGCTGGTGCTCATCATGATCTTCCGGTCCCAGGGGCTGCTCCCGGCGCGCCAGCGCCTGCTCGCCTACGGGCGGACGGCATTGAACAAGGTCGTCAGCCGCGACGGCATGGAAGCCAAAGACAAGGACAAGCCCGCGGCAGGTTCCGATGCAGGTGCTGCAGCACAGAGAGGGGCGGAGGCATGAGCTCCGAGGAAAGGCACAGCGGCTCCAGCAGCGTGGAGGAGCAACCGGCACAGGACGGTTCCGCAGCTGTTGCGCCCGAAATCGACATGGAGGCCCTGGCCGAAGCAGGCGTGGACCAGGATCTGGCCGAGAAAGTGGCGCCGGACCGCGACATTGCGGTTGCGGTGGGCGACAACATCGTGGAGGTGCAGAACCTCACTATCAAGTTCGGTGGCCTGGTGGCACTGGACAACATCAGCTTCAACATCAAGCGTGGTGAAATCCTGGGGCTCATTGGCCCCAACGGCGCCGGAAAGACCACCTGCTTCAACGCAATGACGGGCGTCTACAAACCCACCAGCGGGAAGGTGGTCCTGGAAGGCCAGGTCCTGAACGGGATCAAGCAGCACAAGATCACCCGCCTGGGCCTGTCCCGGACCTTTCAAAACATCCGCCTGTTCGGCGAAATGACAGCCCTGGAGAACGTGGTGGTTGGCCTGGACGCCCGGCACCGCACCAGCGTGGGCGGGGCGTTGCTGCGCCTGCCCACGCACACCAGGGAAGAGAAGTCCGCAATCGAGCGCGGCATGGCCCTGCTTGATTTCGTGGGCATCAGCACCCACGCGCATGTCCTTTCACGGCAGCTGCCGTACGGGTACCAGCGCAGGCTTGAGATCGCACGGGCCCTGGCAACAGATCCGAAGGTGCTGTGCCTGGACGAGCCCGCTGCCGGGTTCAACCCGGCGGAAAAGGAAGATCTGATGGCCCTCATCCGTACCATCAGGGATGAGGGCTACACGGTGCTGCTCATCGAGCACGACATGAAACTCGTGATGGGCGTGACGGACCGGATCGTCGTGCTGGAATTCGGGAAGAAGATCGCGGATGGTTTGCCCCGGGAGATCCGTGAAGACCCCCGCGTTATTGCCGCTTACCTAGGAGAGCCCGAAGATGACGTTGCTTGAGCTTGAGAACGTTTCCGTCCACTACGGCCGGATCCAGGCGCTGCGGGACATCTCCTTCACCGTGGAGGAAGGCGAGGTAGTGGCCCTGATCGGTGCCAACGGCGCCGGCAAGACCACCACCATGCGGACCATTTCCGGCCTGCTGAACTGCTCGGAAGGCAGGATCACTTTCGAGGGACAGGACATCACCAAGATGAAGGCCCACATCCGTGTGGTGCAGGGAATTTCCCAGGCCCCGGAGGGCCGCGGGATCTTTCCGGGGATGACTGTGATGGAGAACCTGGACATGGGAACTTTTGGCCGCAAGGACAGAAGCGGCGTGGCCAATGACCTGGACCGCGTCTTTGACCTCTTTCCGCGCCTGAAGGAGCGGGAAAAGCAGTTCGGCGGAACCATGTCCGGCGGCGAGCAGCAGATGCTGGCCATTGGGCGGGCCTTGATGTCCAACCCGAAGCTGCTGTTGCTGGATGAACCCTCCATGGGGTTGGCTCCGCAGTTCATTCGCCAGATCTTCAGGATCATCAAGGAAATCAACAACCAGGGCACCACCGTCCTGATGGTCGAGCAGAACGCCAACCAGGCCCTGGCCGGGGCGCACCGGGCCTTTGTGCTGGAAACCGGCGAAATCACCCACAGCGGCACCGGGAAAGAGCTGCTGGAAGATCCCTCCATCAAGGAGGCCTACCTGGGCGTGGGATAGCGGCTCGGCGGGTCCCGGTGCATGTCGGGACGTAAACGGTCACGGTTCGGTTGCAACCGGGCCCGCCGGGAACTTCTTCAGCAGGCCCCTCGTGGGAATTGGTAGCGTAGCAAAGAGCTCATCACCCGCACCCACATGGAGGAATCCCGCAATGGCACTTGGCGGCAACCCGATCTTCAACGGAAAGAATTTCCGTGGAGCCACCCAGGCACCGCCTGTCCCGCAGGCTCCCTATGGCGCACCCTACGGCCAGGCGCCGTATGGCCAGCAGCCCTATGGCCAGGCACCGTACGGCCAGCAGGGGTGGGGCACACCGCCCCAGGCCATGACGGACGAACAGTTGCGGCAGATGTACAACCAGCCGTCGGCCGGCCCAGCGGACACGGGACGGATGACCTTTGACGATGTCATCATGAAGACCGCCGCCTGCCTGGGCGCAGTGCTGGTGGGCGCGGCCATCACCCTTACGGTCGGACTCCCGCTGGCGTCCTTGCTCATGATTGTCGGCGCCCTGGGCGGCTTCGTCCTGGCACTGGTCAATACCTTCAAGAAGCAGCCCTCGCCGGCCCTGATCCTGGCCTACGCGGCATTGGAAGGTCTCTTCCTCGGCGGCCTGACCCGGATCCTGGACGGCATGTTCCCCGGCGTCGGGCTGCAGGCGGTCATCGGCACGCTCTCAGTGTTCGCCGTGACCCTGATGCTGTTCAAGAACGGCAAGGTCCGCGCCACGCCCCGTGCCATGCGGTTCTTCATGATCGCGATCATTGGCTACGCCGTGTTCTCGCTGATCAATATGGTGCTGGTCTGGACAGGTGCCGTGCAGGAGCCGTTCGGCCTGCGCACCAGCGTCGAGATCTTTGGCATCCCGCTGGGCGTCTTCATCGGCCTGCTGGCCATCGGACTCGCGGCCTTCTCGCTGGTCATGGACTTCACCAGCATCGAGGAGGGCGTCCGCAACGGCGCCCCGCAGCGCTTCTCCTGGACAGCAGCTTTCGGCCTGACCGTCACCCTGGTCTGGCTGTACGTGGAGATCATCCGCCTGCTGGCCATCCTGCGCGGCGACGACTAGGCACCCAGGCGCCTGCCGCCGTCGTAAAGCAAAACCGTGGGCCCCACCAGTTGATGCTGGTGGGGCCCATGGCCATTAAGGGGGGGCAACCTACGCGATGCGCATGGCGCCTGCGGCAGGGGAGACGGTGAAGATGTCCGGGGCGGTGAAGCCGGCCCCGGCGAAGGCCTTGGCGACGGCGTCACGCACCTCCTGCTCGGCCGCGACTGGCGTCAGGGCAATCGCCGCCCCGCCGAACCCGCCTCCGGTCATCCGTGCACCGATGGCGCCATGGGCGCGTGAGGTATCGACGGCGAGATCCAGTTCCGGGCAGGAAATTTCGAAATCGTCGCGCATGGAGGCGTGGCTGGCGTCGAGCAGGGGCCCGACGGCGCCCGGGCCGGGGCCGGCCAGGAGCTCGACGGCCTGGAGGACGCGGTCGTTCTCCGTGACCACGTGGCGCACCCTCCGGAAAGTGACCTCGTCCAGCAGTCCGCTGGCCTCTGCCAGGTCGGCCACCTCCACGTCCCGCAGCGCCTTTACGCCCAGGACCTCGGCCCCAAGCTCGCAGGACGCCCGGCGCGAGGCGTAGCCGCCGTCCGCGTGGGAGTGCGAGACCTTGGTGTCGATCACCAGGAGAACCAAGCCGGCGGGTTCGGTCTCGAAGGGAACCAGGCTCGCCGTTTGGTCCCTGCAGTCCAGGAAGACGGCATGGCCCTTTGAACCGCGCAGGGATGCGGACTGGTCCATGATCCCCGTGGGAGCGCCCACAAAGTCGTTTTCTGCCCGTTGGGTGGCCAGCACCATGTCCTGGGCCTCCAGCCCGGCACCCGTGATGTCGTTGAGTGCGGTGATGACGGCGCATTCGATGGCGTGCGACGACGACAGGCCGGCCCCAAGCGGCACGTTGGAATCCAGCAGCAGATCGATCCCGGGGACGTCTATGCCCTGCTCCCGCAGGGCCCACATCACCCCGAGCGGGTATTTGGTCCAGCCCTTGGCCGTTCCGGGCCGCACAGACTCCAGGGACGTTGTAACCACGCCCTGATCGCCATAGGTGGACAGGAGCCGCACGGTGTTGTCTTGGCGGGCCGCCACGGCCACCCGGGCGGTGCGGTCGATGGCGAACGGCAGCACGAAGCCCTCGTTGTAGTCGGTGTGTTCTCCGATCAGGTTCACCCGTCCGGGCGCCTGCCACACGCCGTCCGGGGCGCTGCCGAACTCCTCTTCGAAACGGGCGCTGAGATCCTGCCCGGCGGACGTTGCCGTCATGCCATGATCCTGCATGCTCACGCGGAGGCTCCTTCCGGAGTGCCCGCCAGGGAGGCGGCACTGGTCGACGGCGGCAGGGCGACAGTACGCAGCCGTTCCGCCACATTTTCGGGGGTGGTGTCGTTGATGAAGGCGCCCATGGCTGCCTCCGACCCTGCCAAATACTTCAGCTTATCGGCCGCCCGGCGGGGGGAGGTCAGCTGGAGGTGGAGGTAGCCTGCGGGCCGCAGCACGTCGTCCAGCGGTGCTTGGTGCCAGGCGGAAATGTAGGGGGTGGGCGTGGGGTAGAGGGCGTCCACCCGCTTCAGCAGGTTGAGGTAGACCTCCGCCAGCTCGTCCTTCTCCTCCCCGTCCAGTGCTGCGAGGTCCGGTACCTTCCGGTGGGGGATCAGGTGGATCTCCAGCGGCCATCGGGCCGCGAAGGGGACGTAGGCGCTGAAATGCGTGCCTTCCAGGACCATCCTGCTGCCATCTTCCCGCTCTGCGCGCAGGAGTGAACCAGTCAGCGTGTCCTTGCCCTCCGTGGCGTCGTAGTACTTCCGGGCGGCGGCACCGATGACACCGGCCCGGGGCGTGACATAGGGGTAGGCGTAGATCTGGCCATGCGGGTGGTGCAGCGTTACGCCGATGTCGGCGCCCCGGTTCTCGAACGGGAACACCTGCTTGATGCCGGACATGGCATTAAGGGCAGCGGTGCGGTGGGACCACGCTTCGATGACCGTCCGTGACCGCTCCGGGCTCAGGCCGCTGAAGGATCCGGTGTGCTCGGGTGTGAATGACACCACTTCGCAGCGGCCGTAGGCAGGGCCTTTCGTTCCCCATGCGGCGTCGTCGGGTACCGGTCCGAGTGCCGGGCCCAGGGAGGGGAAGCGGTTTTCGAAGACCACGACGTCGTAATCGGCGGCCGGGATTTCCGTGGCGTTGCCGGCGGTGGTGGGACAGATGGGGCACTGGTCGGCAGGCGGCAGGTGGGTGCGTGCCTGCCGGTGCGCGGCAATGGCCACCCATTCGCCGGTCAACGCGTCGAACCGTACCTCGCCGGGTTCCCCCCGTGGAGGGAGCCCACGGTGGTCGGTGGTGACGTGGTCTGCCCGCGACGTGCGGGTGCGCGCATGGTCGAAGTAGATCAGCTCACGGCCGTCCGAGAGCTGGGTGCTGGTAATCCCTGTCATATCAAAAGTTTGGCATAAACGATCAAGAATGAATAGTTAACAACAAAAAGTAACAGTGGACTGATGGAACCGAGGAGCTGCCCGTTGTACGGTAAAGCCCATGACAGCCTCTTCCGAACAGGAAATCCCCGCCTCTGAATCCGCCCGTTCCTGCGCCACCGGCCGGCAATACGAGCTTCGCCGCGGCGATGCGGTGGCGGTGGTCACCGAACTTGCCGCCGGACTCCGCTCCTTCAGCCGGGCCGGCGTCCTGCTGACCGAGACCTATGCAGATGACCAGATTGCCCCGGGCGGTGCCGGGATAACGCTGGCGCCCTGGGCCAACAGGGTGGAGGACGGGGTGTGGTTCCTCGACGGCAGGAAGCAGCAGCTCGACATCACCGAGGTGTCCCGCAACAATGCAAGCCATGGGCTGCTCCGAAACGCCGGCTATGCGCTGGTGGGGCAGTCACAGCATTCCGTGGCTCTGGAGGCCACCGTTTTTCCGCAGCACGGCTATCCCTTCCTGGTCCGGCACCGGGTGGAATACCGGCTGTCCGGGGACCTGGGGCTGGAAGTGCGCCAGACCCTCAGCAATGACGGAACGGCTCCGGCGCCATTTGTCCTGGGTGCACACCCGTACCTCAGGGTGGGGGATGCGGCGGTGGAGGACCTGCAGCTGACCGTGGCAGCCGGCACCAGGCTGGTGACGGATGAGCGGCTGATTCCGCGCAGTTCCGCACCGGTTGAGGGGGACACGGATTTCCGTTCCGGCCGGCACATCGCCGACCTCGCAGTGGACGTTGCCCTGACGGATCTCCGCTTCGACGGCGGCAGGGCAAGGCACACCCTCGCTGCGGCTGATGGCAGTGCGGTGTCGCTCTGGCAGGATCAAAACTGCGGCTACGTCCACGTCTACGTCAGCACCGTGTACCCGGGCCGGCCCCGCGCCGTGGCGGTGGAGCCCATGACCGGGCCGGCCAATGCGTTCAACTCCGGCGATGGCCTGCGGTGGCTGGCTCCCGGCGGGTCCTTCAGCGTGGAATGGGGTATCGATTACCGTCCCGGCACGGCGGCGGGGTAGTTTCCCATTGAGCCGTGGCTGGGGAAGTATTGGGATATGAAGCCAAACGAGGATGACGTCACCCTGGCCCGCCCGGTCCCCGCAGCGGCAACCGCTGCGGCTGCACCCTTGCGGGTCCTGACCGACCGTGAGCTGGACAAGGACATTCCCTACGGCATCCGCATCGCCGCCTCCTGGTCGTGGCGCCTGGGACTGATCCTGCTGATGGCAGGCATACTGGTGTGGCTGCTCAGTCACATCACCCTGTTGATCATCCCGATCATGGTGGCTGCCCTCCTCGCCGGGCTCCTCAGCCCCGTCACCACCTGGCTCAAGCGGCGCGGACTGCCCGCCGGGCTTGCCGTTGCCGCGACTGTGCTGGGCTTCATCGGCGTCATTGTCGGTGCCCTGGCCTTGGTGGGCAGGCAGCTCGCCGTCGGATTCGGTGAACTCTATTCGCAGGCGCTCGAAGGCGTGCGACAGGTCCAGGACTGGCTGTCAGCCGGCCCCCTGCACCTGACCGCGGCGCAGATCGACCAGTACGTCAAGGAAGTAACCGACGGACTGCAGAACAACAGCAGCAGCATCCTCAGCGGTGCCCTGTCCTTCGGCAGCACGGCAGGCCACTTCGCAGCAGGAATGCTGCTCTCACTGTTCATCCTGATCTTCTTCCTCCTGGAAGGTGACCGGATTTGGGCCTTCCTGGTACGGATGCTTCCCCGCAAGGCCCGGGCCGCCACATTCGGCGCGGGCCGCAAAGGCTGGGCCTCCATGGTCAGCTACGCCCGGATCCAGATGTTCGTGGCCGCCGTCGACGCCCTCGGCATTGGCGTGGGGGCAGCAATCCTCGGCGTCCCGCTGGCGCTTCCCCTTGCCGTGCTGGTCTTCCTCGGCTCGTTCATTCCGGTGGTCGGTGCCCTGCTGACCGGCGTCGTCGCCGTCCTCCTGGCCCTGGTGGCCAACGGCCCCATCAATGCCTTGATCATGCTGGCGATCGTCCTGCTGGTCCAGCAGCTCGAAGGCCACATCCTCCAGCCCCTGGTCATGGGCAAGGCGGTGTCCCTCCACCCGGTGGCAGTGATCCTGAGCGTCGCGGCCGGTTCCTACCTTGCGGGCATCCCCGGAGCGCTGTTCTCGGTGCCCATCCTGGCCGTAGCAAACTCGGCCGTTCGCTACATCGCCGCCAGAACGTGGGAACATGAACAGGTGCCGGTTATTGCCGGAAGGCCCATCACAGCCGGAACAGGCGGGGACAACACCGTGGAGGACGTTGAACCGCCGTCAGCATCCGACGCCGGTAGGGACGCGGCGGCCGGCACTGCAGCCGAACACCGTGATGCCCGCTCGTCCTCTGCGGAGGCCGCCGTGGCAGATCCCAGAGGAGAGTAGTCCGTGAAGATCCTTGAAACCCTTCCCGTCACACTGGACGATGTCCTTGAGGCGCAGAAGCTGCTTGACGGGATTATTGCGCGAACTCCCGTGGAGTCATCCCGTGCACTGGGCGGCATGGTAGGCGGGGACGTCTACTTCAAATGCGAGAACCTGCAGCGCGCCGGCTCGTTCAAGGTGCGCGGCGCCTACGTCCGGATGGCGCGGCTTTCCCCCGACGAGAAGAAGCGGGGAGTGGTGGCCGCCTCGGCCGGCAACCACGCACAGGGCGTTGCCGTCGCCGCCAAGAGTTTGGGCATCAAAGCCCGCATCTACATGCCGCTGGGCGTGGCACTGCCCAAGCTGGCCGCAACCCGCAGCCACGGCGCGGAAGTGGTCCTGCACGGGCACAACGTGGACGAAGCGCTCGCGGAAGCCCAGCGCTACAGCAACGAAACCGGTATGGTCTTCGTGCACCCCTTCGACAACGTGGACGTCGTCTCGGGCCAGGGCACCGTGGGCCTGGAAATCCTCGAGCAGGTTCCCAACGTGGACACCGTGCTCATGGGCGTGGGCGGTGGGGGCCTCCTGGCCGGGGTCGCCGTCGCCATCAAGGCGCGCGCCAGGGAGCTTGGCCGGGAGATCCGCATCATTGGGGTGCAGGCGGAAAATGCCGCCGCCTACCCGCCGTCGCTTGCTGCCGACGCCCTGGTGCCGCTCAAGAAAGTCTCCACCATGGCAGACGGCATTGCCGTGGGCCGCCCGGGACAACTGCCCTTCAGCATCATCCGGGAGCTCGTCGACGACGTCGTCACGGTCAGCGAAGACTCGCTGGCCCGAGCGCTGATCTTCCTGCTGGAACGGGCCAAGATGGTGGTGGAACCCGCAGGGGCAGTGGGCGTGGCAGCACTCATGGACGGCAAGATCGAAAACCCCGGAACCACCGTCGCGGTGCTCTCCGGCGGAAACATCGATCCCATGCTGATGCTTAAGGTGATCCAGCGCGGCCTCTCGGCCGCCGGCCGCTACATGACTGTCCGCATGATGCTTGACGACCGCCCCGGCTCACTGGCAACGATTGCCCGCATCATCGCAGAGAACGATGCCAACGTCACCGGCCTGGACCACACCAGGGTTGGCGGTTCCATCAGCATGGGCGACGTCTCCATCACCGTGAACCTCGAAACCAAGGGCCACCAGCACGGTGAGCAGGTCCTCAGCGCCCTCCGTGCCGAGGGCTTCCAGCCAATCGTCGTGCACTAGGAGCTGCGGTGGCGGGACTGATGGGTGACGGCCGGCCGGAGCGCCAGGACATTGCCTCCCGGGCGAAGGTCGGCCTGGTTGTGCTGGGCGGCTTCGTGGCCCTGCTGTTCGCCATCGAGGTGGCGAACAGCCTGATGATGGGAGCGCTCATCCGGACCTTCGGGCTGCGGCCCCGGAGCCCCGATGGGTTGCTGGACATCTTCACCTTCCCGCTGCTGCACGCAAACCTGAACCACCTGCTCTCCAACAGCCTGCCCCTGGTCATCTTTGGCTTCCTGGTGTTCCTCTCCGGGCTCCGCGTGTTCCTCACCGCGCTGGCCTTCAGCTGGCTGGGCAGCGGGCTGACCGTCTGGCTCATCGGTAATGGTGTCACGGTGGGTGCCTCGGGCCTGGTGTTCGGGCTTTTCGCCTTCCTGCTGGTGCGCGGGTTCTTCAACCGCAGCTGGCGGCAAATCCTGCTGGCGATGGTTCTCTTCATGGGCTACGGAAGTATCCTGCTGGGAGCCCTGCCCTTCGTGGCCGGCTACGTAAGCTGGCAGGCGCATCTGGGCGGTGCCGCAGGCGGTATCCTGGCCGCCCTGTTGCTTCGTCCACGGGACACCGCGGTGGTGGGGGGAAGCTGACAGCAGGCCCCGGCGCAGGAGCCTGGGGGCAAAGCAGGTTAAGCCCAGGCAGTAGTTAAACGAAATGCGGCGGCCGTCCCAAGGGGGCGGCCGCCGCATTCGGCTTCAGTGGTGCCGGCGGGGTGGCGCTAGGCAACGTACGGCTTGGCGGAGAGGATCTCCACCGTGATGTCCTTACCGTTGGGCGCGACGTAGCTGAGGGTCTCGCCCTCCTTGTGGCCCAGGATGGCTGCGCCCAGCGGAGACTTTTCGCTGAAGACATCCAGGTCCGAGTCGCCGGCGATCTCGCGTGAACCCAGCAGGAACGTCTCCTCGTCACCGGCGATCCTGGCAACCACGAGCATGCCGGGCTCCACGATGCCGTCATCGGCCGGCGCTTCACCCACATGGGCGTCACGGAGCAGCGCCGTCAGCTGGCGGATGCGGGCTTCGATCTTGCCCTGCTCCTCCTTGGCCGCGTGGTAGCCCCCGTTTTCCTTGAGGTCCCCCTCTTGCCGCGCAGCTTCAATCTTCTGGACGATCTCCGCCCGGCCTGCGCCGGAAAGGTGGTCCAGCTCTGCCTTCAGGCGGTCAAAAGCTTCCTGGGTGAGCCAGGCTGCAGATGCGCTGTTGGTGGTAGACACGGACTTCTCCTCTAGTGGTCCTACATGCAAAAGACCCCGCCACGGTGGCCACTTGTGGAACAGTAACCAGCTCAGCGGGGTAAAGGTATCCCCCCATTGTAGTCAATCCTCTGGAGATAACCCAACAGGGAAGCGTCGCACATCACATGTCAGGAGGACGCCTCAGCGATCCAGCAGCTGTCCACCAGGCCGGACACCGACTCCGACTCCGTGCGCACGGTGACGCGCTGGGCAACTGTCCTGCCGCCGTCGGCCGTCCCATCTGCAGCCGTTGGCGGAATGTCCACCACCTTCCAGCCCACCACGGAAAATTTGGAATCCAGTGCCTTCACCGCGCATTTGACGGCGTTGGACGGTTCCCGGGTCACCTGGAAATCCACCTCGGCGAGGGTGGCGTCCGTGGTGCTGTAGCCCACGTCCTTGAACGTGACCCCCGACATTGAGTTCGAGGTGGTCACCCATGCCAGGAATCCGATCCCGGCGACCAGTGCCACGCCGATGGCAGCCCGGCCGGCGGTAGGGGAGAGCCGGCGCTTTTTAGCACCATACCGATTGGCTAGGCTAGTGTCTGCGGGCGCCGGATGGGCCGGCTGGTCCGGGGAAGTCACCAGACCAGTTTAGTGCCCTTTCTGCCGTCGCTTTGCGGTGGCTGCGGCCGCCGGATTTGCAGGGCACCCGCACCACACCGTCCACAAACTGCCTTAAGCCGCAGAAGAAGAATAAGGAGCCGTCTCCGCCATGACAGCGTCCAGCAACTCCCAGGCGCCGCTCCGGCTGCTCGCGGTCCACGCCCACCCGGATGACGAATCCAGCAAGGGCGCCGCGACCATGGCGATGTATGCGGCAGCGGGCGTGGACGTCCTGGTGGCCACCTGCACGGACGGATCCCGCGGCGACATCCAGAACCCCGCGGTGGAAGGCGAACCCCACCCCAAGCGCGACATGGCCGGTGCCCGCCGGCTGGAGATGCAGCGTGCCGCCGACATCCTGGGCATCCGCCAGCGGTGGCTTGGCTTCGTTGACTCGGGCCTGCCCGAAGGTGATCCGCTGCCGCCGCTGCCGCCGGGATCCTTCGCGACCCTGCCGTTGCACCAGGCGGCAGCACCCTTGGTCCGGCTGGTTCGCTCGTTCAAGCCGCATGTCATCCTCAGCTACGACGAGAACGGCGGCTACCCCCACCCGGACCACATCATGGCGCACAGGGTGGCGGTGGAGGCCTTTGAAGCCGCCGGTGATCCGGACCGCTACCCGGAGGCGGGGGAGGCCTGGGAGCCGAGCAAGCTGTACTACGACCGCGCCTTCAGCCCGGAGCGGTTCCGTTCCCTGCATTTCGCGCTTGAGGAAGCGGGCCTGCAATCCCCGTACGCCGAGCGCCTGGCCGCATGGCTGGAGGCCGACGCCGAAGGGCACACCCCTCCGCCGGCAAAGCATCCCACCACCACCCAGATCGACTGCGGCGACTTTTTCGAGGTGCGCGACGACGCCTTGCGGGCCCACCGGACCCAGGTGGATCCTTTGGGCTTCTTCTTTGCCGTCTCGCCCGAGATGCAGCGCCGCGCCTGGCCATGGGAAGACTACTCGCTGATCCATTCCCGGGTGCCATCCGAGCTTCCCGAAAAGGACCTGTTCGCGGGGCTAAGATAGACCCGGCAGGCTATTTCTATCCCGTGTAGAAGATAGGCGCGGCGACGGCCGGTCCCGTCCGCTTCCTGCTGCATCCGTTCCACCAGAAGGTTTCAACCGTGCATTCTCTGCTCCTCAGCCTCGCGACAACGCCCACTCCGCTGCCCACGCCCACGTTGCGGGAGGGGATTTCCGAGGACCAGGTCACTCCGGGCCTGCTGGGATTCATCATGACGGCATTCTTCGTGGTGGCCACCGCGTTGCTCATCGTCGACATGGTGCGCCGCATCCGGCGGTTGCGTTACCGCGCCCAGGTGGAGGAGGAGCGCCTGGCAGCAGCCGCTGCGGCGGACGTGGATGCCGCGGACGCGCAGGATGGGCTCGACGGCCAGGACGGGTTCGACGGCGGCACGCACCGGGCAGCGCCCGGCGGCAGTGAGGACGGCCCGGCAGGCGGGGCGCCGCGGCCGCACGAGTAACAGCCCGTTCCATCCTGCGTACTTCACCCCATGCGTTGTAAGTGCGCGCGTGGGCAACCCATGCCCCTCGGCGGGTTTGGGTGCGGGCCTGCTAGTTCAGGACTGCCAGGGCGATGGCCACGAAATGGGCTGCGAACGCGAACACGGTGAAGGCGTGGAACAGCTCGTGGAACCCGAAGTGGCTATAGCTGAAGTTGGGTCTCTTCAGCGCATAGAAGACCGCCCCCGTGATGTACAGGACGCCTCCAACGCAGATCAGGACAGCCGCGGGAATGCTGGCCTGGAAGAACTGCGGCAGATAGAACAGCGCCCCGCAGCCCAGCGCTATGTAGATGGGTACGTAGAGCCAGCGCGGCGCGTCTGTCCACAGCAGCCTGAACAGCACGCCAAGGATGGCTCCGGCCCAGATGACCCACAGGAGCACCACAGCCTGCGGGCGTTCCAGGAGTGTCCATGCCAGCGGGGTGTAGGTGCCGGCGATCACCAGCATGATGTTGGTGTGGTCCAGCCGTTTAAGGATCAGCTTCACCCTGGGCGACCAGTTGCCGCGGTGGTAGACGGCGCTGACTCCGAACAGTAGAACGCCTGTTGCGGCATAGACGGCGGAGGTGATCCTGCGGTCCGCCGTGGGGGCCAGCGCCACCAGGAGGGCCCCTGCCGCCAGGGCGAGCGGGGCCGTGACGGTGTGGATCCAGCCCCGCCACTTCGGCTTGATCATCAGCAGTTCAGCGAGTCGTACGGCTGCATCATCCACAGCGCTGGTTTCCTGGTCCGAGCCCGCGTCCGGGTCCTCCGGCTGCGGCGCGGGAATGGCCTGCTGGGAGTCGCTGTTCATGCCACCAGAATAACTTACGGAGCAGTAAGTTACCGGCGGGTAACCTCTTACAAGCCCGGCGGAACCGCACTGCAGGTGCCCGGGCGTCCTGGACGGTAGCCTAGGATGTGGATGTACGTACGGCAGGAAAGTCAGGTGAGTGGACGCGTGGAGTTGCCCGGGTTCCTCTATGGCTTCTACGAGCGCCGCCTGCTCAAGGACCTGCCGCGGGACCGGATTCCCCGGCACATCGGCGTCATGGTGGACGGCAACCGGCGTTGGGCCAAGCAGTTCAATGCCCCCACCAGCCAGGGCCACCAGGCCGGCGCGGACAAGATCCATGAATTTCTTGGCTGGTGCCAGGAGCTGGGCGTCAAAGTGGTGACGCTGTACATGCTGTCCACTGACAACATGAACCGGTCCAGCGAGGAACTGGACCTCCTGATGGGGATCATCGCCAACACGTTGGACCGGCTTGACGAGGACTCGAACATCTCAGTGCATGCCATGGGTGCTCCCGAACTGCTGCCGGACTACCTGGCCGAGCGGCTCAACAAGCTCACCGCCAGGACCCCTGTCCGGGAGAAGATCCATGTGAATGTGGCCGTGGGGTACGGCGGCCGCCGGGAGATTGTCGATGCCGTCCGCGAACTCCTGCACGACGCCGTGGCCAAGGGTAGGGACATCTCCAAGCTGGCCGATGACCTCAGCGTCGATGACATCTCCCGCTTCCTGTACACGCGCGGCCAGCCGGACCCGGACCTGGTGATCAGGACTTCGGGGGAGCAGCGGCTTTCCGGCTTCCTGATGTGGCAGAGCGCCTACTCCGAGTTCTACTTCTGCGAGGCCCTGTGGCCCGCCTTCCGCAAGGTTGATTTCCTCCGCGCCCTTAGGGACTATGCGGGCCGGCAGCGGCGCTTCGGGGCCTGAAACCCCCGGTTCATGACGGGTTCATGCACCGGCAAGGAAAATCGCCGGGAAATAGTTGCGGAAATTACCCCGAATGGATTTACGTTATAACCATCAGCAGGCAAAACCGCCGGCTGATCGGGGAGGCCAGTACATGGAGCGAAACATCGCACCGGTTGTATGGGAGGCCGGACCCGGCCTCTTGGCCGAGCCGCCTCACCAATAACAATTCCGGGCTGGTGCCCGGGGCTGGAGTCGATGTGGCTACTTCTGAAAAACTGCCCGAGGTCCTGGTTGGACAGGGCGGAAAAGCTACCTCTCGCGCCGAGCGAGCCCCCATTGAAACCGGCGCAGCAAGTGAAGCTGCGGCCGGTTTTGCTGTCTCCGGAAGGGAAGCCGACATCCACACCTTCGTCATTGACACCTCGGTCCTGATCTCCGATCCCCGGGCATTACTGCGGTTCGCCGAACATGAGGTGGTCGTGCCAGTCGTGGTCATCACTGAACTCGAAGCCAAGCGGCACGATCCCGAGCTCGGGTACTTCGCGCGCAAGGCCCTGCGGCTCCTGGACGACCTGCGGGTCAAGCACGGCGGGCTCAACCAGCCCATTCCCATCGGGGACGAGGGCGGGACCCTGATGGTGGAACTCAACCACATCTCCGCAGAGGTCCTGCCTCTGGGCTTCCGCAGCGGCGACAATGACAGCCGGATCCTCGCCGTGGCCAAGAACCTGGCCAACGAGGGACGGAACGTCACCGTTGTCTCCAAGGACCTGCCCATGCGGGTCAAGGCGTCCGCCATGGGACTGACCGCCGACGAGTACCGCAACGAACTGGTCAAGGACTCCGGCTGGACGGGCGTTGCCGAAATCGAAGCGGACGAACAGGAAATCTCCACCCTCTACGGCCACGAACCCGTCTTCATTCCCGCGGCAGCCGAACTTCCCGTCAACACCGGGCTGGTCCTGCTTTCCAACCGTGGCTCTGCCCTCGGCCGGGTGGGCGCGGACAAGCAGGTCCGCCTGGTCAAGGGCGACCGGGATGTGTTCGGCCTCCATGGGCGCTCCGCCGAGCAGCGGCTGGCCATCGACATGCTGATGGATCCCGCCGTCGGCATCGTTTCCATCGGCGGCCGTGCCGGCACCGGCAAGTCGGCGCTTGCCCTCTGCGCCGGCCTCGAGGCAGTGCTGGAACGCCGCGAACACCGCAAGGTCATTGTGTTCCGGCCCCTCTACGCCGTGGGCGGCCAGGAACTTGGCTACCTGCCCGGTTCGGAATCCGAGAAGATGAACCCTTGGGCCCAGGCCGTGTTCGACACCCTGGGCGCCCTGGTCAGCCAGGAAGTGGTGGAGGAGGTCATGGACCGTGGCATGCTCGAGGTCATGCCGCTGACCCACATCCGCGGCCGTTCCCTGCACGACGCCTTCGTGATCGTTGACGAGGCGCAGTCCCTGGAAAAGAACGTGCTCCTCACTGTCATGAGCCGCATCGGCCAGAACTCCAAGATCGTGCTCACCCACGACGTCGCCCAGCGCGACAACCTCAGGGTCGGCCGCCACGACGGTATCGCCGCCGTCGTCGAAACCCTGAAAGGACACCCGCTCTTCGGCCACGTCACCCTGACCCGCTCCGAACGCTCGCCGATCGCAGCCCTGGTGACCGAACTCCTGGAGGGCTAAAGTCCCACCTGGGCAGGGGGCCGTGGTCCAGTTCGCCGGGCCACGGCCCTTCGCCGTCGCTTAGACACCTCCCGCCGCGACGCTCCGGTCGCTGGGCGACCTGCTCGACGCTCTGGTCGGCGATGCGCTCCTACGCGAAGGACCGTAACCCGGCTTGTGATCAGGTCACCTTCAGGAACTTCGCCGCTGACTCGTGGCCCTCTACTTTCAGCGGCCATTCCGGGCGGTTGAACTTATCCGGGGTGAGGCGGACGTGCTGGAGTGTTTCGACTTTGGTGCCCCAGGCTTTGCAGGTGGTGCCGTTGGGTTCGTAGCCGAGGGAACGGGACACGCCCAGGGAAGCGCTGTTCCAGGCGGCTGCCTCCGATTCGGCAATGTCTGCGCCCAGCCAGTCAAAGGCCCAGAGGACGACGGCGGCACGCATCTCCTTGCCCAGGCCGCGGCCCTGGACGGACTGCTTCAGCCAGGATCCGGTGCTGACTGTCCTGAGGGCAGCGAAGTCTTTGGCACCAACGTCCTGGCAGCCGACGAACTGACCCCCATGCCAGATCCCGAGGAGAAGGGTCCAGCTTTCGGGGCTGCACTCCGCACGGCAGCGCCAGTACCAGCGGGCCATGTTCGGGCCCAACTCATCGTGGGGCAGTTCGGTCCAGGGTGTGCTGAACAAATTTTTGCCGGCGTGGTGGATTCCCTCCCTCGCCGCGGCAACAGCCGCCGGGATGTCCTGGTCGGTGATGGGGCGGAGCTCCAGCCGGGGAGTTTCAAGCCTGAGGTCGAACAGTGGCCAGATGGAGCTCATGGAAGTCATCCGCGAAGCCTAGCCGATCACTGCCGCGGGCATCTGTCATGCTCAGGCCGGGATGTCCCAGCTGATATGCCTGCGGACGTCCGTCAGGTTCATGGACTCGGCCAGGAAGAGGTCATCGAGCATGTACTCGTCAACGGCGATGATGCGGATCCAATGCCCGTATTCTTCGGTTGCCTGCTCCAACGATTGGCTGGACACGCAGACCCCGGTGGCTGCGTCGAGGCGGAGGCGGGACCTGCCGGGAAGGCAGAGGGGAGTGGCGGGGTCCGTGGGCCGGTAGGCCACGTTGGGGACTGCGACCGCTTCCAGGACAGGACGTCCCTCGTGCTCGGTGTACCGGACTTCCCTGAGGTCCAGGGCGTTGCTGCCAGGGAACTCGATGGGCACGGGGGCGTTGCCTGCAAGCTCCACGGGGTCCAGTGCAGCCGAAAACCGGCCGTTGCCGAACCCCGGCTCACCATAGGCAGCTTCCGGCCGGCGGCGTACCAGGCCCTCGCCGTCATAGACCGGGGTGACCAACGAGGGCGGGAGGAGCCAGGACTTGCGGGTGGCGCTCACATAGAAGACGTCCCTGGAATCGTTGATTCCTGTGGTGCTGTGCAGGACGAGTCCCTCGGGGCTTTCGAGGCGGAGCGCACCTGGACGGCGGAGCCACGCGCGGACGAAGGGTGCACCCACTGTTGGGCCCGAATCGAATGGCTGGTCCCAGTACTCAAACCGTAGCGACTGCCATTTCCAGGGGGAAGAGCGGCACAGGTTCCGGAAGGTGGCGGCCGGGTCCGCGGAGGCGGCAACGCCGGCAGCAGGGCCCGGAACAGGCCGGCGTCGGGAGTCCCAGGTGGACATATCCACATCTTACGCGGCGTCGTTGCGGCGGGAATGGGTGGATCCAGTAGCATCCGAGGAGTGATCGGACGACTCGGTGAACTCTGGCAGCACACCCCGCCCGCCTTCTGGCTGGTCCTGGCCGCGTGCCTGTACTTTGCGGTGATGGCAGTCCGGCTCACCATCATCGACGTCCGGCACCACCTGCTGCCCAACCGGATCGTCTTCCCGTCCTATGCCGTGGCCGGAGCGCTCCTCCTGGCGGCCGCCGCCTTTGCATGGGCCAGTCCTGAACCTGCCGGCGGGGCGGCCGGCCTCATCGCCGCACCTGCCGTCCGCGTCGTGGCCGGCGGCGCCATCCTGTGGCTCTTCTACTTCATCCTGCGCTTCATTTACCCTCCCGGCATGGGCTTCGGGGACGTCAAGCTGGCTGGAGTGCTGGGAATGTACCTTGGCTACCTGAGCTGGGGGCACCTGTTCGCCGGCACCTTCCTGGCCTTCCTGCTCGGCGGCCTGTGGTCCATTGCCCTCCTCGCGGCCCGGCGCAGCACCCTGAAGTCCGCGATACCCTTCGGCCCGTTCATGCTTGCCGGAGCCGCCGCGGCCATGCTGCTGCCTGCCTGACGGTCCAGTCCAGGGCCGGCTGACAGCAGGGAGGTTTTCCACAGGCGGCCGGGGCCATTCGGTAAGGTGGCGATATGCCTGCACCCGAATACGTCCTGAAACTGCGCAAGAAGATCGGCAACGATCCCATCTGGGTCCCCGGGGTCCGGGGCGTCGTGGTCGATGACGCCGGAAAGATCCTGCTGGCCCAGCGCTCGGACAACCGGCAGTGGGCCCTCGTCAGCGGCATGCTGGACCCGGGCGAGCAGCCTGCACGCGGGCTTGTCCGGGAAATCTTCGAGGAAACAGCCGTGGTGGCTGAACCGGAACGTGTGGTGTCCGTAGGTGCCGTGGGTCCCGTTACCTACCCTAACGGCGATATCTGTGAGTTCCTGGACGTGGTGTTCCTGTGCCGCTACGTCTCGGGCGAGGCCAGGGTCAACGATGATGAGTCCCTGGCCGTCGGATGGTTCAGCGTGGATGACCTTCCGGAACTCATGCCCGGCCACCTGACCAGCATCCGCCAGGCTCTTGCGCCCTCCGGCGCCACCTACTTCGAGCCGTAGCCGCTGCAGTAGAGGACCTTGAACGAAACAGGGCCGCCGCAACCCCCCAAAGATTGCGGCGGCCCTGTTGGTCCCTTCCCGCCGGCCCCGCCGTGCGTCGGGGCCAAGCAAGTCGTCCGACGCCGGTCAGCGGCCCTGGGAAACCAGCTCGCCGTCGTCGTCCTTCACAGTGTCACCGTCACGTCCGGTTTCCGCGTCGCCGGCACCAGTGCGGGCGAGCCCGGCGGCCAGCCGCTCCGCTTCCTCGCCCCCCACGGCTTCGCCGCGTGCCACCATGCCGGCGGTGTCCGACAGCGGGATCTGCTTCAGCGTGATGGCCAGGAGCAGCGCAACGGCGATGAACGGCAGCAGGTACCAGAACACCGGTGCCAGCGAATCGGCATAGGCATTCACGATCGCGTCCCGCAGCTGTTCCGGGAGCCGGCTGAGCGCCTGCGGATCCAGGGTCCGGGTGGACTGTCCGGCCTGCTCGGCGGAAGCTCCCGCCCCTGTGAAAGCGTTACTCAGCGCCCCGGAAAGGCGGGTGGTGAAAATTGAGCCGAACACCGCAACACCCATGGCGGCCCCCACCTCACGGAAGTAGTTGTTGGTGCTGGTGGCGGTACCGATCTGGTCCGCCGGCACGGAGTTCTGGACCACCAGGACCACCACCTGCATGATCAGGCCCAGGCCGGCTCCGAAGACGAAGAGCTGGAGGCAGATCACCCAGATGGGCGTGCTGGCCGCGAGGGTGGTCATCCACAGCATGGCGGCCATGGTCAGCGCGGCCCCCAGGATGGGGAACAGCTTGTACTTGCCGGTTTTGGAGATCCGGATGCCGGAGTAGATGGACGTGCCCATGAGGCCTGCCATCATCGGCAGCATCAGCAGGCCGGATTCTGCAGCCGACGTGCCCGAGGACATCTGCAGGAAGGTGGGGACGAACGCGATCGCGGAGAACATGCCCAGGCCCAGGGTAAAGCCGATGGCGGTTGCGTTGATGAAGATCCGGTTCCGGAACAGGCTCAGCGGAATGATGGGGTCCTCTGCCCGGCGTTCCACCATCACGAAGGCGGCTGCCGAGACCAGCAGGCCGGCGCCGAAGGCCCACGTGAGGGGTGAATCCCAGCCCTCATCCTTCTTGCCGCCAAAGTCCGTGAAGAAGATCAGGCAGGTGGTGGCGGCGGAGAGCAGGAAGACACCGGGGACGTCAATCCGCTTTTCCGCTTTTTTGTTCGGCAGCGTCAGGGCGAACCAGGCGATGGCGAACGCGGCAAGGCCGACGGGAATGTTGATGTAGAAGGCCCATTCCCACGTGAGATGGTCCACGAAGAAGCCGCCCAGGAGCGGGCCGGCGACGGCGGAGAGGCCGAAGATGGCGCCGAGCGGTCCCATGTATTTGCCGCGCTCCTTGGCGGGCACGATGTCGGCGATGATCGCCTGGGAGAGGATCATGAGGCCGCCGCCGCCCAGGCCCTGGATGGCTCGGAAGATGACGAAGCCCCAGAAGTCGGTGGCGAGGGCGCAGCCCACGGACGCCAGCGTAAAGAGTGCGATGGCCACCAGGAAGAGGTTGCGGCGGCCCAGGATGTCACCGAACTTGCCGTAGATGGGCATCACGATGGTGGTGGCCAGCAGGTAGGCGGTGGTGATCCACGCCTGGTTTTCCACGCCGCCCAGCTTGCCCACGATGGTGGGCATGGCCGTGGAGACGATCGTCTGGTCCAGGCTGGAGAGGAGCATGCCCGCAATCAATGCGGAGAAGATGGTCCAGATGCGTTTTTGGGTCAGCAGGAGCGGTCCTGCGGGCGCCTTGGCGGTGGCGGTACTCATGATTGTCCTTTTGCGGCGGTGGTATCCGTGGTGTCGAACGGTTGTGAAAACAGGACGCTGGCGGCGGAAATGTTCTCCAGCAGCAGGTCCGGGTAGCTGCGGGTGTTGCCGTCGGAGAAGTAGGCCATGCTGCTCTTGCGGGCGATCGTGCTGAGCAGCACCACGGCCATCTGCACCACCGGGTGGTCGGCGGCCACTCCTTCACGCCGGGCGACGTCCCGGGCGAACTGGGCCTCGCGCTGCTCCGTGACTCCGATGATCTTCAGGATGAGCTGCGGTTCCTTGTGGACCACGCCGATCAACTGCCGGGTTTCCTCCTCGGACGCGGTCATGCCCTCGGCAAGCCGGAGCGAAAGCCGGACCAGGTCGCGGAACAGGGTGGGGGAAATGTCGCCGGCGGGAGAGTCCGCCCCGCCGGCGATGAAGTCCTCGATCACGTCGGCAGGAATATCGTCCCCGGCGTGGCCGATGATGGCGTCTTCCTTGGTGGGGAAGTAGTTGAAGAAGGTCCGGCGGGAGATCCCCGCGGCGTCGCAGACTTCCTCCACGGTGTAGCCGTTGAGGCCGCGTTCGGCCGTGAGGGCCCTGGCTGTTGCCGTGATGGCGCCGCGCGTGGCGGCACGTTTCCGCTGACGCAGCCCGGAGTCCAAATTTGCACTATCAGTCACGCAGTAAAGTTTTGCACTGAATTATAATTAGTGCAACTTTCTGGATGAGCCCACGCTCAGGCGAGCCCTGGGGCATAAAGCACGACGACGGCCGGCGCCTTCCGTTCGAAAGGTGCCGGCCGCCGTCGGGCGTCCAGGAGGAAGTAGAGACTTACGCCTTGTGCGCCGGGGCTGTCATCGTGGTGACGTCCAGAGCCTTGTCGAGGTCCGCCTCGGAAACCTTGCCGTCGCCTTCACCGACAAAGCCCAGCTTCTCGGTGGCCTGGCGGATGGTCAGGCCCTCCTTGACGGCGGTCTTGGCGATCTTGGCGGCGTTCTCGTAGCCGATGTACTTGTTCAGCGGCGTGACGATGGAGGGGGAAGCCTCGGCCAGGAAGCGCGCGCGCTCCACGTTGGCGGTGATGCCGTCAATCATCTTGTCCGCCATGACGCGGCTGGTGTTGGCCAGTAGGCGGATGGACTCGAGCAGGTTGGCGGCCATCACGGGGATGCCGACGTTGAGCTCGAAGGCGCCGTTGGTGCCGGACCAGGCGATGGCGGTGTCGTTGCCGATGACCTGGGCGGCCACCATGATGGACGCCTCGCAAATGACCGGGTTGACCTTGCCGGGCATGATCGAGGAACCGGGCTGCAGGTCGGGGATGGCAATTTCGCCCAGGCCGGTGTTGGGGCCGGAACCCATCCAGCGAAGGTCGTTGTTGATCTTCATGAACGAGATGGCGATGTTTCGCAGCTGGCTGGACGCCTCGATCAGGCCGTCGCGGTTGGCCTGGGCCTCGAAGTGGTCGCGGGCTTCGGTCAGCGGCAAGCCGGTGTCCGTGGCCAGCAGTTCGATGACGCGCTCCGGGAAACCGGCAGGGGTGTTGATGCCGGTGCCCACTGCCGTGCCGCCCAGCGGAACCTCGGCAACGCGGGGGAGCGAGGCGTTGATGCGCTCGATGCCGTAGCGGACCTGTGCCGCGTAGCCGCCGAACTCCTGGCCCAGGGTCACCGGAGTGGCATCCATGAGGTGGGTGCGGCCGGACTTCACCACGTCCTTGAATTCAGCGGCCTTGCGCTCCAGCGACTCGGCCAGGTAGCCCAGGGCGGGAATGAGATCGTTGATCAGTGCCGAGGTGGCAGCCACGTGGACAGAGGTGGGGAAGACGTCGTTGGAGGACTGCGACGCGTTGACGTGGTCGTTCGGGTGGACAACCTTGTCGCTGCCCGCGGCCTTCAGTGCGCGCGTGGCCAGTTCGGCGATGACCTCGTTGGTGTTCATGTTCGAGGAGGTGCCGGAGCCGGTCTGGAAGACGTCGATGGGGAAGTCGCCGTCGTACTTGCCGGCAGCCACCTCGTCGGCAGCGCCTGCAATCGCCTTGGCCAGCTCGCCGTCGAGCACGCCCAGTTCTGCGTTGGCCTGGGCGGCAGCCTTCTTGACCCGGGCGAGCGCCTCGATGTGGGTGCGCTCCAGGGTCTTGCCGGAAATGGGGAAGTTTTCCACTGCCCGCTGCGTCTGCGCGCGGTACAGTGCGTTCACGGGGACGCGGACTTCGCCCATCGTGTCATGTTCAATGCGGAACTCTTCAGTGGAAGTCATGGGGCTAGCTTATGGCGATCCGGCGCCCCATCGAAAACCGTTAAGGCAGTGGTGCCGGCGGCCCGGGGGACCGCCGGCATGCGGCTCCTAGAGCTCGCCGATTCCGTAAACCAGGTCGGCGCTGCCTTCTGCCAGCCGGTAGGAAAGGCCGACGACGGCGGTGCGGCCGCCCTCGATTGCGTCGGAAATCACACGCGAGCTGTCCGCGAGGCGCTGCGACGTCTGCTTGACGTGCTCCACCACCATGTCGTTGACCTCGGGCTGGTCATTGCGCAGGGACGTCAGGACAGAGGGCGTGATGCGCTCCACGAGGTCGCGGATGAAGCCCGCCGGCATTTCGCCGGTCTCCACGGCGTCCTTGGTGGCTGTCACGGCGCCGCAGCTGTCGTGCCCCAGAATGACGATCAGCGGCACGTTCAGCACGCCGACGCTGTACTCGAGGGAACCCAGGACGGCGTCGTCGATCACCTGGCCGGCGGTGCGGACTACGAAGACGTCGCCCAGGCCGACGTCGAAGATGATTTCTGCCGCGAGCCGGGAGTCGGAGCAGCCGAAGATCACCGCGAAGGGGCTCTGCGTCTCCACCAGTGATGAGCGGCGCGAAGCATTCTGGTTCGGATGGGAGGACTCGCCGTTTACGAAACGTTCGTTGCCTTCGCGCAGGCGGCGCCAGGCCAGTGCAGGGGTCAGGTTAGTCGTCACGGCCCCACCTTACGGTGTGGGGACCGCCGAGGGTGAAACTGTGACGGCCGGGTTGCTGTCAAGGGAGCCGACGACGGCGGCAGCCAGTGCCGCGAATTCGTCCAGTTGTGCCGCGCCTGAGAGGACGACGGTGCTGCCGCGGTAGTTCAGCACCATGGACTTTTCACCCTTGCCGGTGTCCCGCAGTTCCCATTCCTGGCCGCCGGCATTCCGGGACCCGGTGACGGGGGCGTTCTTCGTCTGCTGGAGGAGCCAGGTGGGGTTGGCGCTCCTGGTCTGGACCAGGGCGATGAAGGATGTCTTGGGGGTCAGGTAGCCAACCTCCCAGGTGGGGACGCCGCTGCCGGTGCCTGCCTCCCAGCGGGCATAGTTCGCGCGGAAAGCGTTGCCGGTGTCCGGCGCGACGGGTGTGAATCCGGCCACATCGGCCGCATTCCGAGCCACCGACGCGACGTCGATGTCCGGACGATACCCTTCCGTCTTCGGCTGCGGATTCATGAGCACAACGGGCAGGAACGCCGCAATGCTGAGCACCAGGGCAATAATCATGCCGATCACCGAGGCGTTGGCCCGCTTGGCGGCGGCAGCCGGAATGACGGGCTTAACCGGGGCATCCGCACTGCTGCCGGCGGCGCCTGCGCGCCCTTCGGGCTTGGCCTGGCCGGAGCTTGGACTGGTGGCTTCCTGCATGTCATTCACCCTCCTATAGTCGCCCATCCCGCAGCCTCACTGCCATTCGGGCCTTGGCGGGGACGCTTGTGCACGCGCGGGGTACATTGCGGGGCCGCGTCACGGGCCGCCGCCGGCGCGGCGCCGCGACTATGATCGGAAGCAGAGGAATCACCGTTCTGCTGCACCGGCAGGCGGGTTCAATGATCGCCACTCGAAGAAGAGGTTCACGTGTCACCAGCGTCCATGACCCAGAAGTACTCCACGATTTCACCGTCCCTTGCGGTGGGCCACGACGAGCCGGACCGCAACCTCGCCCTCGAGCTTGTCCGCGTCACCGAGGCCGCGGCCATCGCCGGCGGCCACTGGGTGGGTTTTGGCGACAAGAACACCGCGGACGGCGCCGCCGTCGACGCCATGCGTTCCTTCCTGCAGACCGTCCACTTCAACGGTGTGGTGGTGATCGGCGAGGGCGAAAAGGACGAAGCCCCCATGCTGTTCAACGGTGAACGCGTTGGCGACGGCACCGGCCCCGAATGCGACGTCGCCGTCGACCCCATCGACGGTACCCGCCTGACCGCCCTGGGTATCAACAACGCCCTGGCTGTCCTGGCCGTTGCCGAGCGCGGCTCCATGTTCGATCCCTCAGCAGTGTTCTACATGGAAAAGCTCGTCACCGGCCCTGAGGCGGCGGACATGGTGGACCTGCGCCTGCCGGTCAAACAGAACCTGCACCTGATTGCCAAGGCCAAGGGCGTGAAGGTTAACCAGCTCAACGTGATGATCCTTGACCGCGACCGCCACAAGCCGCTGGTGGAGGAAATCCGCGAAGCCGGCGCGCGCACCAAGTTCATCATGGACGGCGACGTCGCCGGCGCCATCGCCGCTGCCCGCTCCGGCACCGGTGTGGATGCCCTGATGGGCATCGGTGGCACCCCCGAGGGCATCGTGGCCGCGTGCGCCATCAAGTCCCTGGGCGGCGTGATCCAGGGCCGTCTCTGGCCCACCAGCGATGAAGAAAAGCAGAAGGCCATCGACGCCGGACACGACCTGGACCGGGTGCTTTCCACCAATGACCTGGTCTCCAGCGACAACTGCTACTTCGCCGCCACCGGCATCACCGACGGCGACCTGCTCAAGGGTGTCCGCTACTCCAAGGACAAGGTCCTCACCCAGTCCATCGTCATGCGCTCCAAGTCCGGCACCATCCGTTTCGTCGACGGCGAGCACCGCGCCGACAAGTGGGAAGGCTACGCCCGCAAGAGCTAATCCACGGCCACTGCAGGATGTCAGGCCCCGGGACGCCGCGTGCGTGCCGGGGTTTTGCCGTTAATGCGTTGGTATAGGGTTTAAGCCATGATTCCTGCTGTTGTGCCCTGTACTGACCGCGCCCTTTGGGACGAAAACGTCGACCAGTTCCAGGGGCATCCGCAACAGCTCTGGGGCTGGGGCGAAACCAAGGCAATGCACGGCTGGTCTGTGGACAGGGTCCTGGTGAAGGCCGGGGACCGGACCATCGGTGCCGCCCAGCTGCTGGTCCGAAAGCTTCCCACGCCCTTCCGTGCACTGGTCTACATTCCGCGCGGTCCCATGTGTGCCGTGGAGAATACGCAGGAGGTGCTCAACCGGCTGGCTGACCACGCGGCCCTCCGCCACCGGGGCGTAGCCCTCAGCATCGAACCGGACTGGGACCGCGATTCCGCCTATGCCGGCGCCGTGGCCGCAGCGGGCTTCCGCGAATCCACCAACACCGTCCTCATCCCGCGCACCCTCATCCTGGACCTGACCCGGTCCGACGATGAACTCATGGCGGAGATGTCCAAGTCCACCCGGGCGAACATCCGCAAGGCCATGCGCAGCGAGGTGGAATTCCGCAAGGTCAAGAACGAGTCCGAACTGGAACAGGTGCTGGCCATCTACCACGACACGGCGGAGCGGGCGGGCTTCGGTATCCATGAGGACCAGTACTACCGCGACATCTTCCGGAACCTCGGTGACGCCTCCCCGATCATTGGCGCGTTCGACGGCGAGCAGCTGCTGGCGTTCACCTGGCTGTCGCGCAGCGGAACCACGGCGTTCGAGCTGTACGGCGGCGTGTCCGCCGAGGGGCAGAAGCAGCGCGTGAACTACGGCGTGAAATGGGCGGCCCTGACGTCCATGCGCGAGGACGGCTGCAGCCGGTACGACTTCAACGGCCTGCTTAACGACGGCATCTCCGATTTCAAGAAGCAGTTCGCCAAGCACGAGGACATGCTGCTGGGCACGTGGGAGAAGCCGCTGTCGCCGTTCTACCCCGCCTACGCCAAGGCCATGCCGCTGGCCCGCAAGGGTCTCCAGCAGGCACGTCTGCTGCTGAAAGGCGCAGCCGGGCGGGTTCGCCCGCTGGTCCGGAAACTGCGGCCGGGCAACTGACTGGGCTAAGACAAAAGGGCGACGACGNTGCCGTCGTCGCCCTTTTGTTGTGGTTGCGCCGGTTAGAGGCCCGTGGTGACGGCGAAGGCCAGGGCCGGTCCTGTGCTGCCGGCCGCACGGTGGACGTTAACGGGAGCTTCGGCGGCAGGGATGAACGCGCTGCCGCCCCGGGACAATGCCAGGTCGCCCTTGGGGGAGTCCAGGTACACGTCGCCGGCCACCACGATGATCACCGCAGCACCGGCCTGCGCGAGTGGGACCGGTCCTGCATCCGGGCCAAGCTCGATGCGCTGCAGCTGGAACTCACGGAACGGCGGACGGAACAGTTCCTGGTCCATCTCCGTCCTATCGGCGGCCAGCATGGGAACGGCCACGGGATGGAAGTCGATGGTGCGCAGCAGTTCCGGGACATCCACATGCTTGGGCGTCAGGCCGCCGCGCAGAACGTTGTCCGACGACGCCATGACCTCAACGCCCAGCCCGTGCAGGTAGGCGTGCACATTGCCGGCAGGAAGGTAGACGGCCTCTCCCGGCTTCAGCGAGATGCGGTTCAGCAGCAGCGATATGAGGACACCGGGATCGCCGGGGTACTTTTCGTTGAGGCTGATGACGGTGCCCAGCTCGGCCTGGTAGGGCTCCAGCGGTGCCGTCAGCAGGGCTGCCACCACCAGTGCCGTTTCCTCTGCCACGCCCTGGCCGCCCGTGATCAGCCGCTCGAAGGCCTGGCGAAGTCCGGTCCCTTCATCGTCGGCGGCGAGGTCCGCAATCAGCGCCTGGACCAACCCGGGCTGCCCGCCTTCGGGGAAGGCGTTGGCCACGTGCTGCAGGATCATCCGGGTTTCTGATGCAGGCCTGAATCCGCACAGCGCCTCGAAGGGCGTGAGTGCGAAGATCATCTCCGGCTTGTGGTTGTCGTCCTTGTAGTTCCGGCTGGGGGAGTGCGGATCCACGTCGGCCTGGTTTTCCCGGGCAAAACCCTCCCGTGCCTGTTCCAGGCTCGGATGGACCTGGAGCGAGAGAGGCTGCGCGGCCGCAAGGATCTTGGCGAGGAACGGCAGCCGGGGCCCGAAGGCGGCCACTGACTCCACGCCCAGGAAGTGCTCCGGGTCGGAGGAAACCAGTGCGTCCAGCGGCTGGCCGCTTCCATGGTCCGGCATGTGGGCCACCGACGGCGAGTCGGGGTGGGCACCAACCCACAGCTCGGCTTCCGGGTGTCCCGATTCCTCCCGGCCCAGCAGCGAGGCGATCGCCGTGGTCGAACCCCAGGCATAGTCCCGGAGGACGTTGTCAATCTCGTACAAAACTATTCCGTTCCTTTATGGATGGACGCAGGTGGGTGGGCGCTGACGGATAACGGCCGGTCGCTACAGCGGGGCGCACTGTCCGTTGGTGGCCACAAGCTGGCGGATGGCCTCTTCGTCGCCGGCGAGCTTGAGCTGGGTGAGCATCTCTTCGGTAATCGGCTCGCCGTCCGGGGTAGTGGTCACGGGCGTGAAGTCCGACGGCGACGGCTGCTGGGCTGCGGTGACCGTTGCGGGAAGCGCGGCAGGCAGGGCCGGTGCCGCCTGGACGTGTCCGGCACCGCCGGCCGGAACGGCCATCAGTCCGTCGTCGGACACGCCGGCCGACTGGGCACCCTTGGCGGACGCCGACGCCAGGAGCTGGTCCACTTTGTCGTGGATCTGGTCAAAATCCGGGTTGGTGGAGAACGACGGGTCAAAGTCCGGCGGCCCGATGGTGAGCCGCTTGACGTCCTTGCCCCGGGCTTTGATCGCCAGGTCCAGGAAGCTGCCCAGCTGGCTTGATGAAATGTTGGACTCCACCACTTTGGTGCCGGCCCTGGCGATGTCCTCGAACTTGGACAGCAGGGTGGCCGGGTCAAGTTGCTTCAGCATGGCCTGCTGGACGCACTGCTGGCGCTGGATGCGTGAATAGTCGTCCACGTACTCGCGGGACCGCCCGTACCAGAGGGCCTGGGCGCCGTTGAGCGTCTGGTCACCGGCGGGGATCCAGCCCAGGGGCATGCCGTGGGTCTTGGTGGCTTCGTCGAAATAGCCGCTCATGGGGACCCAGCCGCCGGCCTTGATCCGGATGCCGCCCATCGCGTCGATGAGCGTTGAGAAGCCCTGCATGTCAACCAGGACGTAGGCCTGGATCTGCATGCCCAGGGTTCCGGATACGGCTTCCATCGTTGCCTGCGCGCCGGGATCGTCCACGCCCGGGTAGAGGTCGGCGTGCTCGTTGGTGACCTCGGTGTTGATGGCGTTGATCAGGCATTCGTCGCCGCAGTTGTAGCCGTCGGGATAGATGGCGCGCATGGGCGAGTTCTCGCTGAACTGGGCATTCTGGAAGTTCCGGGGGACAGAGATGATGGCCGTCTGCCCGGTTTCGGCGTCCACACTCAGGACCGACAGGCTGTCAGGACGGCGCCCGGTCCGGTCATCGCCGGCGTCGCCGCCCATCATGAGGAAGTTGTACCGGCCGTCCACGGGTTTCAAGGCGGGGCCCGAACCGAAGATGCTGCCGATGGCGTTGCGGCCAACGTTCAGCAGGTAGGCGGAGTACCCCACGGAGCCGCTGCCCAGGACCAGGGCCAGCACCAGGGCAATCCCGACGCCGGGCCGTGCCTTTGGCGCCAGCAGCACGGGGCGGATGAGCCGCAGGGTATTCAGGAACAGGAAAGCCCAGCCGAGGGCCAACGCAGCCAGCAGGACCACCAGCACCAGGGACGTGACCGGGTTGGTGACGATGCTGATGACCAGGCTTCGGTCGAGCAGCAGGAGCACTCCTGACAGGAGGATGGCCGCCCATACGAACAATGTGACGCGCAGCGCCGCACGCCCCAGTTTCCGGTCACCGGCCACCAGTTGGGCGCTGCCGGGTACCAGCAGCGTCAGGAGGACCAGGACGAAGGCCCGCTTGGTGCGGACCGGGGAGGAAGCGCTGACCGGATAACGGACCGGGTCCGTCATGGACGGGCCGGATCCGGTGTTCAGGACGCTGCTGCTGCTGGCCATGCCCGCCGCCCTAACGGCTGCCCCGGAGAGCGCTGGAGCCGCCGGGGAAGACTTCGCTGACTTTCTGCCGCAGGTTTGCGCCCTTGCGGGAGGCGACGGCATTAAGGTCGGCGGCGAAGTCCAGGAGGTCACGGCGAAGTGAAGCGGCCAGTTCGTCCGTTCCGGACGCGAGCATCCGCACGGCCAGGAGCCCCGCGTTGCGGGCGCCTGCAATCGAGACCGTCGCCACGGGGACGCCCGCCGGCATCTGGACGATGGACAGCAGGGAATCCATCCCATCCAGCGTCTTCAAGGGAACGGGAACCCCGATCACGGGCAGTGGTGTCACGCTGGCGAGCATGCCGGGAAGGTGGGCCGCGCCGCCGGCGCCGGCGATGATGACGCGGAGGCCGCGTTCATGGGCGGTCTGGCCGTAACGGATCATCTCGGTGGGCATCCGGTGGGCTGAGACCACGTCCGCTTCGAAGGGGATGCCGAACTCGGCCAGGGCGTCTGCCGCGGCCTCCATGACAGGCCAGTCCGAATCTGAACCCATGACCAGCCCCACCAGGGGGCCGGCGCCGGAACTGGCGGCTGGGGTGGCTTCGGCGCTCATGCGTTCTCCTCAAAAATTACAGCTGCTTCTTCGGTGCCGACCCGCCCGTCACGGATGATCCCTGCCACTGCGGTGGCACGCCGGCGTACCGACTCAACCTCCGCGGTGGACGCGCCCACCAGGTTGACATGGCCGATCTTACGTCCGGGCCGGACGGATTTGCCGTAACAGTGGACTTTGGCGGCCGGTTCGGCCGCAAGAGCCATGGGATACGCGGAGTACAGGTCCTGGTTTTCACCGCCCAGGAAGTTCTTCATGACCGTTACCGGTGCCAGCGCGTCGGTGGCGCCCAGGGGCAGGTTCAGGACGGCGCGGAGGTGCTGCTCGAACTGGCTGGTGATGGAGCCGTCCTGGGTCCAGTGGCCCGTGTTGTGCGGCCGCATAGCCAGTTCGTTGATCAGGAATCCTGCTCCGGTGCCCGGAGTTTCGAACAATTCCACGGCCAGGACGCCGGTCACGTCCAGTTCAGCCGCGATCCGTAAAGCGGCGTCCTCCGCGGCGGCCGCGACCTCCAGCGGGATATCGAGTGCGGGCGCAATCACCTCGTCGCAGACACCGTCCACCTGGATGGTGTGCACCACCGGCCAGGCCCGGGCCTCGCCGTCGGGGGTGCGCGCCACAAGAGCGGAGAGTTCACGGGTGAACTCCACCTTCGCCTCGGCCAGCAGGGGACTCATGGCGGCGAACCAGTCAGCGGCTTCCGCGGCTTCCTCCGGCGAGCCGACGATCCTGACGCCCTTGCCGTCGTATCCGCCGCGGGGTGTCTTCAGGACCACGGGCCAGCCCGTTTCCTCCCCGAACCGAACCAGCGCATCAACGCCCGCCACGGAAGCCCAGACGGGGTTAGGGAGCTCCAGGCGGTCGATAGCGGCACGCATGACCAGCTTGTCCTGGGCGTGGACCAGGGCGTGCGGACCCGGCTGTACATTGACTCCGGCCTCCTGGAGCGCGCGCAGATGGGAGGTCGGCACATGCTCATGGTCGAACGTCATCACATCCAGCCCCTGGGAAAAGTCCAGGAGCGTCTGGAGGTCCTTGTAGTCACCCACCGGCGTGGCGGGCACCGCCGAGACTGCGGAGACGTCCTCGCCCTCGGCGAGAACGCGGAGTTCAAAGCCAAGTGCTGTAGCGGCAGGGGCCATCATTCGCGCGAGCTGGCCGCCGCCAACCACGCCTATCACTGGAAAAGTCACATCTGCCAGCCTACCGAAGACGGGCCCGATCCCGCTTTTATGGCCCGGCGGGGGCGGGGGATTTCCCACGAACGTGGCATGGGCCACCTGCTGTACGGGGCACACTCCAAGCTTTGGGGGCTAAAATGGACCCTTGGCCGAGTGGCCCACAGTTCGGACGGCCATGGAGGGTCATGTTTAGCGCACTTGCAGATCGTATCCGGG
The DNA here is from genome assembly GCF_052046035.1 of Paenarthrobacter sp. 22069. Taxonomy (NCBI): domain Bacteria; kingdom Bacillati; phylum Actinomycetota; class Actinomycetes; order Micrococcales; family Micrococcaceae; genus Paenarthrobacter; species Paenarthrobacter sp. 22069. The sequence continues at coordinate 167,981 of NZ_JBQEQF010000004.1, forward strand.
GGCTCGCCTCACTCTTTTGGCGCGAGGTGGCCAAGTTTGGTGCGGTTGGCGGTGTGGCGTTCGTCATCGACAACGGCCTGACCTATTACCTGATGCACGGGCCCATGTCCGACAGCGAGGCGAAGGCCCGGTTCGTGGGTGCCACGGTAGCCACCGTCTTCTCGTGGATTGCGAACCGATTCTGGACCTTCCGCCACCGGCGCCAGGCGAACGTGCTCCGCGAGTTTGTCATGTTCGTCATTATCAATGGCATCGGCATCGGCATTTCCACCGGATTTACGGCGCTGGCAAAGTACGGGCTGGGTATTGACGACAAGAACCTGCTGTTCCTCGCCGGCGTGGCGGGCATCCTGGTGGCCACCGTGGTCCGCTTCTTCGCGTACCGCTTCCTGGTGTTCAACCAGGAACTGGACCAGGAGCCGGAGTTCTCCCACGACCACGAGATCCTCGAAGCGCATCCCCGCAAGGAACACGCCCAGGAGGCTGAACGTTCGGCATCCGCGCCCGCCGATGGCGCCCCCAAGGCCTAGGAAGCCCGGCTGCCAGTCCCGCAGCCACCCCAGCACGGGACTGGCCGCAGGGAACTGAAGGAGCCTGCCGGGAACGCGGCACCGGATTGCCGGCTACTTGCCGTGGATGCGCTCATCCGCCAGGAGTTTGTCCGTCAGCGCCACGTCCGGGTGCGTCACCACCACCGACCCGCCCTGCTGCCAGGCTCCCAAAGCATTGGCCAATGCCGCTTCCAAACCGTCGGCAGCAGGCACATGCAGCCTGGTGCCTTCGCTGTGCGGCAGGGCAAAATCTGTGATCAGCTCCCGGTGGAGGATTTTGCGCCCCTCAGCGGTGTGGACGGCAGGCGCCGACGGATCGGGGTCTGAATGCGGCATGAAGACGTCTCCGTGGGATCGCACCTCAGCGGCGTAGTCGAGGCAGCCGCCTGGGAGGTCCCCGGACCAGCGCATGGCGAGGGCGGGAAGCGCGACTGCAATGACGGCGTCGTACTGTGCATCTGCTGCGGCGGGATTGTCCGTGGCCAGGAAGTCCGCCGGGCCGCCGTCGAGGACGGTCTCCAGTCCCAGTTGCCACCCGGCCAGCGCCCAGACCATTGCTTTCCAGTGGGCCGGAAGCGCCAGCCGCAGCCGCATGCCGGGTTCGGCGTCCAGCTCATCCTGGAGCAGGTTGCTGGTCTTCGCCACCCAGTTGTCCAATACGCGGCCGGACAGTTCCACCCGCTCCGCATCGGGTCCGTACCACGTCAGTCGCGGTGCGGTGGAGTTGCCGGATCGGAGGCTGCCCATGAGGTCGATTACGGGGATAGTCGTCATGGCTTCATCCTGCCACCCGGGAATCCCAGGGTCATCCGCCTCCTCCTGCCCGCAGCGCACCGCAGCGGGGATGTGATGTTAATCACCAATGGTGCTAAGCCTGCTTGCTATTTCGGCGGAGGGCAGGTATTTTTCGCGCCAGTAAAGACATTTGTCCGCCCGACTTGTCGCCAAAAGGCGGCATTGCGGCGCCGGCGGCGGGAGCCGGGTAAAAATCCCGGGCGTGGCGTGCGCAAATTTCTCCGCTGCGACTGTCTATTATCCCGGCAACGGCTTGACTCACCCTAGTTACACACGTGTAATTAGGTATCTAAAGCAATTGCGTAAATACCGGCACACAACCGAGTGTCCACGTATCCAGGCAGTGGCTGAAACATCAGGAGGGTCGCCGTGGGGCAAGCAGAGCGTATCCAGGAAGATGCCGTCGTAGCCGGTCAGGCAACGGCAAAGTACCGTGCACGGGGGGTGCCGAGTGATTGGTACGTCGATCCCGCCGATCCTGATGCTGCAGAGCGGTATAACAGGAATTCCACCAGCATCCTCGAGGACCAGGCCACGGCGTTCCTGGCAGCGCACGAAGCGTTCCTTGACGGCGGCGCTGAGCCCGAAGACGACCTCGATCCCCCTATGGAGCTCGCTGCGGCCGGGACTACCCAGCCGGTCTGGATCGGGCTGCCGCTGCAGCAAGACTTCGACGACGAAGGTGAGCTGGGCTGGCAAACGGACGCTTTGTGCGCGCAGACTGATCCGGAAGCTTTCTTCCCCGAAAAGGGCGGCTCCACCCGCGATGCCAAGAAGGTTTGCGGGGCCTGCAACGTAAGGTCGCAGTGCCTGGAGTACGCGCTGGCCAATGACGAGCGGTTTGGCATCTGGGGAGGCCTGTCCGAGCGTGAGCGCCGGCGGCTAAGGAAGCGAGCAATCTAATTCTTCAGGATGTCCATGTCACTGCCGTTGTGGTCGCCCACAACGGCAGTGCCTATCTGCCCAAAACACTTTCAGCCCTGGCGGCCCAAACCCGGCCGGTCGACCGCGCCATCGGCGTGGACACCGGATCCGGCGATGACTCGTACGGCCTCCTCACCCACGCCCTGGGTGAGGCCGGGGTCGTCAGCCATCCCCGGGGCAAGGGCGGCATGGGTGCCGCCGTTTCCGCTGCGCTGGCTTCGCTGTCGCCGTTCAACGGAAATTCCGAAGAGGGCGGGACGGAGTGGATCTGGCTCCTGCACGATGACGCCGCGCCCGCGCCGGAAGCACTCGCTGAACTGCTCGGCGCGGTGGAACGCGCCCCCTCAGTTACTGTTGCCGGCTGCAAGCAACTGGACTGGCACTCGCCACGGAGACTGCTGGACGTAGGGCTTTCCACCAGCAGGTGGGCCGAACGACTCACCCTTATCGACGCCGACGAAATGGATCAGGGCCAGTACGACGGCCGCACCGACACTTTTGCTGTGAACTCCGCCGGCATGCTGGTGCGCCGCGACATCTGGGAAGAGCTGGGCGGTTTCGACCCCGCCCTTCCGGGCAGCGGCGACGACGTTGATTTCTGCTGGCGCAACCGCCTCGCCGGCCACCGCGTCGTGGTGGTTCCGGCAGCCCGGATGTTCCACGTTGCGCACCGGCCGCATGCGCTGGGAAACCCCTCCGCAGCGCGCAAGGCGCAGGTCCACCTGCGCCTGAAGCACAGCCCGCTGTGGATGGTGCCCGTGCATGCCGTCGGTGCCTTGCTGGGAAGCATCTTCAAACTGGTCCTGAGCATCGTAGTCAAGGATCCCGGCCACGGCATCTCCCAGCTTCTCGCCACCTGCGCGGCCCTCGGCCGGCCGGGCGCCCTTGCCAAGGCCCGGCGGAACGCCAAGCGTACGCGGCGTATCCGGCGCTCCGTCATCCGCAAACTCCAGACACCCCGCCGGGAAGTCTGGAGCCATCGCCGGTCCCTGATGGAGGCGCTGGGATCGGATGGTTCCGCGGCCGATCACCTGGTGCAGGATCCGCTTGCCCACCAGCCAACCGGTGATGCCGCAGACGACTTTGCCGCCCTGGCCACCAGCAAACGCGGGTGGGTGGGCAACGGCGCCCTGGCCGCCGTCATCATCGCTTCGGTGGCATCGCTCCTCGCCTTGACGGGATTGTTCCGGGCCGCCGCCGTCAACGGTGGAGCGCTGATTCCCGTCTCCGCCGGCCTGGGGGACATCTGGCACAACGCTTCAAGCTGGTGGGTCAGCCTGGGTGCAGGTCTTCCCGGCCACGGCGACCCCTTTGACTATGTCCTCTGGATCATCGGTGTGTTCGGGGGAGGGGATGCCAACCCGGCCATGGCATGGCTGCTGCTCCTTGGCGCCCCGCTGTCCGGCCTCACGGCGTGGTTCGCGGCGGGCGGGGTGACGGTACGCCGCCGCCTCCGCTTCGTGGCTGCCGTGATGTGGGCTGCCGCACCGGCACTCCAGGCTGCCCTCAACCAGGGCCGCGCGGGTGCGCTAATCGCCCACATCATGCTGCCGCTGGTCGTCCTGGGCCTGTTGCGGGCAACCGGATCGGCCGTCGGCCACGGCCGGTTCAACACCGCATCCGCACCTGAAGTCCGGTCCGGCGAACAGCCCCCGGCCAAGGCGGGCATCAACGGTGTCCCCTCCTGGACGGCTGCAGCGGCCTCCGGGCTGGCACTTGCGGTCACCACGGCAGCGGCGCCGTCCCTGCTGGTCCCGGCCACTATGATGATCGTGCTGTGCGGCGTCCTGCTGGGCAGGCGCGGCCGGACAGTGTGGTGGGCTCTGTTGCCCAGCGCAGCCCTGTTCCTCCCGTTCGCACTGTCCACCCTGGACCGGCCACGCGCCCTTTTGGCCGATCCGGGACTGCCCCTCGCCTTTGACGCGGCCCCGCTCTGGCAGCAGCTCCTGGGCCAGCCGCTTGCATTCGACCCCGCACGGGGCCTCCGCGGACTCGCCCTGTTCGCAGACGGCTCCATTCCCTGGAGCCTGTTGCTGGCGCTGCTCATCGCCGTGCCGACGTTGTTCCTCGCCGTTGTCGGACTCTTCAGCCCGGGACGGCGGTCACGGACCGCGAGCTGGTTTTGGATTGCTGCCGTCCTCGCCCTGGCCGGCAGTTGGCTGGCCGGCCACGTTGCCACCGGCCTGAACGCAGGCGTGATGGTGACGCCTTTCACCGGACCGGCGGTGTCCGCTGCTTCCTTTACGCTCCTTTCGGCGGCACTCCTCGGGTGTGAACAACTGCTCACAGCAGCCCGGCGGCCGGCGGCCAACGGTGCCAAAGCGAGGACAGCGGCCCGCGCAGCCGTGGCGCTGGGCCTGGTGTTGCTGCTGGCGGGGCCGCTGGCTGGCATGGCTGCGTGGTCCGCGCAGAACCTGCTGCGTCCCGCAGCTACAGCCGCCCCTACCGGCACGGCGGTCCGGGAGGCCTCCACCGCTCCCGGTCCGGCAACCGACGGGGCTGGGGGAGCATTGGGAACCCGGCGGCTGGTGGAAGCCGCCGCGGGGCGGTCCCTCCCCGCCACCGCCATCGACCGCGGGACTGGGCCTGAACAGACCCGGACCCTCCTGCTCAGCACCGGCGATGACGGCACCTACAACGCATCACTGATGCGTGGTTCCGGTACCACGCTGGACAGCCTCTCCGCAATCGCCTCGGCCCGGAACATCATCGGTGCCCCCGGCGCGGAGGAGGTGCGTGAGGACGACGACGTCACTGCAGCTGTCCGCCGCGTTGTCGCGACCATGGTTGCCGGGCAGGGCGTTGACCCCCGGGCCGATCTCGAACAGCTGGGTGTCGGATTTGTGGTGCTGCGCTCCGCGGACACCGCAGCCCAACTGACCGCCAGCAGGATGGACGCTGTGCCCGGCCTCGTGGCTGTGGGGCAAACCGATGTGGGGTGGCTGTGGCGCATCAGCCCGCTGAACCAGTCCGTGCTCCAGGCCGCGGACGTCGCGCACCGTGTGCGCATCGTGGATTCCCGCGGTGCTGCCACGGCTTTGGTCGCCTCCGGAACGGTCGACGTCGACGCCCCTGTTCCTGCCGGGCCCGAGGGCAGGCTGGTGGTCCTTGCCGAGCGCGCCGACCCCGGGTGGAGCGCATGGCTTGACGGCCGCAAGCTGACCGCCACGACGTCCGGTTGGTCCCAGGCCTTCACGCTTCCGGCCGCCGCCGGCCAGCTGACCGTCCGGTACGAAAACCCCTGGGCGTTCTGGGCCGCTGCCGCCCAGATCACGGTGATAGGCCTTACCGTCATCCTCGCCATTCCCATGCCTGCCCAGCGGCCACGGACCGGCCTGTCCCGTGACGAGGGCTCCCTGCGTAAGGAACACCAGCATGCATGAGCACACTCCGCCGACCGCTGCCCGAAGTGCCGCCGCTGACGAATCAGCGGGCGCAAACCCCGGCCCGGCCGAAAAGGCGGCCCCTGCCTCCGGGAAAGGCAAGGGAAGGAAGCCGTCCAGCCGGGGTGCCAGCCGCGAGCCGGGCACCAACGGCCGTGCTGCATCCGTGGCCGGAGTAGCCGCCGGCGTCCTGATCCTCGCTGCAGCGGGAGCGGTGGTGGCGGCAGGGACTGCCGTGCCCGGGCCCGGCTCCAGCCGGACCGTACCGCCGGCGCAGGCCGCCGTTCCCGCCGGGGCAAGCCTGGGCGTATGCCCCGGCCCCGCCCGGCTGCTGGAAGGCACCGACGCCGGCACCGACGCCCAGTTCCGCCCCGAGTCCGCAACCGCAGCAACCAAGGTCAGTGCAGCTGTGCTCAGCGCCGGAGGCGTGCTGCCCGGAAGCCGGCTCGCCCGCCTCGACGGAACGGCCGCCGTCGACATCGCCAAGGATCCCGGCCCGGCGCCTGCTTCCGGAGCTCCCCAGGAACTCCTTGCCGGAGTGGTGGCCGACCGCACGGTGGACCAGGTGAACGTCCTTCGCGCCGACGCCGTGGCAAACCAGAATGCCTCGGCCGCAGGTGCCGTGAAGTACACCGCGACCGATGGCGACCTCCAGGGCAGTGCCGCAGCATCCTGCACGCAACCCCTGAACGACCAGTGGCTGGCCGGTGCCAGCACCGTGGTTGGCCGCACCTCCGTGCTGGCCCTGACCAACGCCTCCAGCACCCCGGCAACCGTCAGCCTCGAGCTGTTCGGCTCCGGCGGCCAGATCCAGGCGCCCGGCAGCCGTGGATTGCTCGTTGCCCCCGGCACCACCCGCAGCGTGGTCCTCGCCGGACTAGCGCCCAACGAGGCGCAGCTCAGCGTGCACGTCCGCAGCGCGGGCGGCCCCGTTGCAGCCACCATCCAGCAAAGCGTGCTGCGTGGGCTCACCCCCGGGGGCGTGGATTTCATCAGCCCAGGCACTGCGCCGGCTCTCCGCCAGGTCATGACCGGCGTCGACATCCAGGACCCCGCCGCCGTTGCTGCGCTGACGGCCCAGGCCGGCTACAGGGACGCTGCGCCTGCCTTGGAGCTGACTGTTCCCGGTGCCGCCGACGCCGTAGTGGAGATCAAACTATACGGGCGGGACGGCCAGCATGCGCTTCCATCCGGCGGCGTGATCACCGCGAAAGCCGGGTCAACCACTGAGGTACCGCTGGCCGGCGTGCCGGCGGGCCAGTACACCGTCGAGGCCTCATCCGACGTGTCCATCGTTGCAGCCACGCGCATGGGCCGTGGGCTCCAGCCGGGACAGGCCTCGGACGTGGCGTGGGCCCCGTCGGCCGTCCGGCTCGGGAGCCAGCACGTCATTCCGGTACCCAAGGGCGGCCTCCGCCAACTGGTGTTCGGGGCGCTGGACGCCAGGGCCACCATTTCCTACGCCGCCATCACCGCCGACGGGAAGGTGCGCGCGAACGCCACGGCGGATATTGCCGGCGGGACGACCACTTCCATCGCCGTCCCGGAGAAGGCCGACGGGGCCGACGTCGTGGGCTACGTGGTGTCCGCCTCAGGTGATGCGGCCTACGGGGCGGTGCTCCTGGAGCAGGATGGCCGCAACGACGTCTCAGCCCTGGGCTTCCTGGCAGCTGCTGCAGGGCAGGAGACAGTTCCGGTCAGCTTGGGCTCGTAGCCCCTGCCCGTAACCCCGGGCCTCGGACGTGGTGTGGGCCGCGTCGGCCTCGTGACGCGGGCGCCGGGAACATCGGAGTCAGTAACGGCGGCGGTAGACCGGGTCCAGCGTCTCGGGCGCCACACCCAGCATTTCAGCAGTATGTTCGACGACGACGTCGTGGACCAGGTCCTGGAGCTCTTCCACAGTGGAGCATGCCTGTTCCACCACCCTCCGGTACACCGTGATCATGGGACCCTCGCCACCGGCAGCGGGGGTGTAAGCGCCCATGGGTGCCGCGGAGGCGTTAGCGGCCAGCTGTTCGAGGTCCGGCGGGATTTCGTCGACACCGAACCGGACGCCGTCGAGGGTTTTGCCCCAGATGTCGTGCAGCCGCTGGGCCGAGTCCAGCACCATGTCGTCGAAACGATCGGCGCGGGTGCGGTATCCGGGGTGGGTGGGCAGCATCACCTCGCCCCGCAGGCCCCGTCCATGACGGTTCCGGCGCCGCCTTGAGAAGCTTTTCCCGGCAGTCTCCACACCCGGGCCCGTGGGGGCATCCGGGTCAGCCAACCGGACCGAAAAATCTGATTCATGGTTCGATGACTGCATACATTGACTGTAAACCCGGTGGCGCGTTTACGCGATACATCGCCGTCGCGGCGGGGGCGCGTCGGCCAGCGCCGCAATGCGCGGCTTTTGCCCCAGGAAGGGGTAGTCTGTGATGTCGTGGGAGCCATCCGTCAGTGTTCAAGGTCCGCCTGCCGCCAGCCGGCGGTGGCCACCCTGACGTACGTATACGCAGACTCCACCGCGGTCCTGGGTCCGTTGGCCACCTACGCGGAACCGCACTGCTACGACCTCTGTGAACAGCATGCTGACTCGTTGACCGTCCCGCGCGGCTGGGAAGTCCTGCGTCTGGCGATGCCCTCCACCCCCCAGCAGCCCGGGCCGGACGACCTGCTGGCACTGGCGAACGCCGTCCGCGATGCCGCCGCGCTTCCGCCCGAGGCCCAGCCCCCCGCCCAGCGGACGCACCATTCCGCCCTTGAGGCGCCGGCGGGCACCGAAGGGGTTCGGCGGGGCCACCTGCGGGTCCTCCGGGAACCTTCCTGACCCCCATCTGGCGGTAGGCTGGATGCTGCACATCTTTTCCGCCACCGGCGCGAGCGCGCCCGCCAGGGAGCATGAACAAATGCCAAAGATCAGTCCCGAGCTGTTGTCCGTCCTGCGTTGCCCTGTGACCGGCTCGCCCCTGGTCCAGGAGGGGGAGGAGCTCGTGGCCACTGCTGCGGGGGATACCGGGGCCAGGAACCGGTATGCCATTGAGGACGGGATTCCATTGCTGCTGCCGCCGGAGCTGCTGGCTGCAGCGCTCTCGGCGGGCTCGGACCAGCACGATCCCGCCGTGGCGAAGCAGTAGCCCACCGCATTCGCCCCGCACAAGAAGAGCCGAACGGGGACTGGACCAGGACCCGGACCAAGCAAAGGACCACCCATGACTTTTGAGTACAAGATTGCCGACATTTCCCTGGCGGAAGCCGGCCGGCACCAGATCCGCCTGGCGGAGCACGAGATGCCCGGCCTGATGTCCCTCCGTGAGGAGTTCGGGGCCACCCAGCCGCTCAAGGGCGCCCGGATTGCCGGTTCGCTGCACATGACGGTGCAGACCGCGGTGCTGATAGAGACGCTCACTGCCCTTGGCGCAGAGGTCCGCTGGGCCTCCTGCAACATCTTCTCCACCCAGGACGAAGCCGCGGCGGCCGTGGTGGTGGGCAAGGGCACCGTTGAGGATCCCCAGGGCGTTCCGGTGTTCGCCTGGAAGGGCGAGACTCTTGAGGAATACTGGTGGACCGCCGAGCAGATCCTCACCTGGCCAGGTGCCGATACCAATCCTGAACTTGGCCCCAACATGATCCTCGACGACGGCGGCGACGCCACCATGCTGGTCCACAAGGGTGTCGAGTTCGAGGCCGCGGGCAACGTTCCCTCCGCCGACCCGGAGCATTCCGAGGAGTACGGCATCTTCCTCGACGTGCTGCGCCGTTCGCTCGCCGCCGACCCGCAAAAGTGGACCCGGACCGCGGCCACGATCAAGGGCGTCAGCGAGGAAACCACCACGGGCGTGCACCGCCTGTACCAGCTGGCTGACCAGGGCAAGCTGCTCTTCCCGGCCATCAATGTCAACGACTCCGTGACCAAGAGCAAGTTCGACAACAAGTACGGCATCCGCCACTCCCTGCCGGACGGCATCAACCGTGCCACGGACGTCCTCATGGGCGGAAAGGTCGCCGTCGTCTGCGGCTACGGCGACGTCGGCAAGGGTGCGGCGGAAGCGCTGCGTGGCCAGGGTTCGCGCGTCATCGTCACCGAAATCGATCCCATCTGCGCCCTGCAGGCGGCCATGGACGGCTACCAGGTGGCCAAGCTGGAATCAGTCCTGGCCCAAGGCGACATCTTCATCACCACCACCGGCAACAAGGACGTCATCCTGGCCGAGCACATGGCCGGAATGAAGAACAAAGCCATCGTGGGCAACATCGGCCACTTCGACAACGAGATCGACATCGCCGGCCTTGCCCGCATCCCCGGTGTGAAGAAGGTCGAAATCAAGCCACAGGTCCACGAGTGGGTCTTTGAAGAAGGCACCGGCACGGAGCGCTCCATCATCGTTCTCTCCGAGGGCCGGCTGCTGAACCTGGGTAATGCGACCGGGCATCCGTCGTTCGTCATGAGCAACTCGTTCGCCAACCAGACCATCGCGCAAATCGAACTGTGGACCAAGCGGGACCAGCACGAGTACGGCAACAAGGTCTACGTCCTGCCCAAGGTCCTGGACGAGAAGGTCGCACGGCTGCACCTGGATGCCCTGGGCGTGGAGCTCACGGAACTGACCAAGGAGCAGGCAGAGTATTTGGACATCGATGCGGCAGGCCCGTACAAGCCTGAGCACTATCGTTACTGAACACTATCGTTACTGAGCCGTAAGGGCCCGGGCCGTTACGTCCTGCACGTAGGATCGAAATCATGGAGCCTGATGTAAAGCCCCGGCGCCGGGGGACTGCCAAGAAAATCCTCGCCGTGGCTGCCGTCTGTGTCCTGGCGGCCGTGGGCGGGGTTTTTGCCGCGGTCGCTCCGGGCCTTGCCGGTGGACCGCTTGAATCTGAGGCTGCCTCTGCATTGCGCACTTCACCCGGGATTGCCTTGCCCGTAGTGCCGCCGGTGGCCCTGGATGCGGCCCCCGCCAATGGTGCCAAACAGGTCAATCCTGCCGCTCCCGTTTCCTTGAAAGTTGCCAACGGAACCATCCAGCGCGTCACCTTGGCCAGCACAGCCGGCAAGACCGTTGACGGCAGCATCGATCCCAGCGGGACGGCGTGGTCTGCCACCGCCCCCCTGGACTTCAACACCGAATACAGCTATACCTACGTGGTCAAGGATTCCGTAGGACGCGAGACAAGCACCACCCAGTCCTTCAACACCGTATCCAGCTCCCACGAGGCCGACGCCGCCATCTACCCGCTCAACGGCATGAAAGTGGGCGTGGGGCAGCCGCTCCAGATCATCTTCAGCGAGCCGGTTACCAACCGGGCCGCCGTCGAAAAGGCCATCAAGATCACCACCACGGCAGGACAGGCGGGGGCGTTCCACTGGTACAGCGACACCATGGTCCGGTACCGCCCGGAGAACTTCTGGGCAGCGAACTCCACTGTCACCATGGACATGCAGCTTTTCGGCGTCGACCTGGGCAACGGCCAGATCGCGAATTTCAATAAGAAGGTCAACGTTTCCATTGGAGACAAGAAGGTGGCCATCGCTGACGCCACGGCCCACACGTTCACCCTGAGTGTCAATGACCAGCCCGTCAAGACGCTGCCGGTCAGCATGGGGGACAAGCCTTCCCCTCCGCGAAGGGATACGCAGTGCTGATGGAGAAGAACCGCTTCGACCACTTCAGGGCGGCGAGCATCGGGCTGAAGCCGGGTGACCCCGCCTACTACGGTGAGGCCGACGTCGAATACACCATCCGCCTTACCCTCAGCGGCGCCTACATCCACCAGGCCCTTGAGTCCGCTTTCCCGTATATCGGAAACGCCAACGTCTCCCACGGCTGCATTGGATTCTTGCCCGACGGCGCGGCATGGGTGTTCGACAACATGGGCACCGGTGACGTGGTCCAGATCATCAATACTGAGGGCGACTACGCGGCGAACACCGACGGGTTCGGCGACTGGAACATTCCCTGGAGTGAGTACGACAACTGATTCAGTCGCCGAACGGCAGGCGCTGGAGACGCTGCCCCGTTTCCGTGTTCCGGCGGCGTAACTGGGACAACCTGGTGTACTCCCTGTTCCGCCGCTCAGCGACGACGGCGGCCAGAAAGTCATGGGGGCCGGTCCCCGGCGGCGGCGCCGGGGCCACGTGGGCTGACAGCTCTGCTGCGATCGCCTGCGCCATGCCGGCCCTGGAAAAGGGAACCATCCTGCCTGCCTGGCGGATGAACTGGGCCGCCCGGCGGGCCGTTGCGTCAGGGATACGGCCAATGTCCGCTGCAGCGGCCCAGGCCTGCAGGTGGGGCGGGACAAAGACCCGGACGGCCTCGTCAGCAGGCACCCGGCTGCGCACCGAATACGTGCCGGCGAGCAGGTCGCCGAGGCGCCTCGATTTGTCATTGAAGAGCGCCACCGCGAAGGCAAGGCCGCCGAACGTCAGGTAGATCTCCAGGAATCCGGCAAGCCCGCGGATCACAGCGTGCCGGAACCGGACGGCGCCCCCATCGTCGCGGACCACCCTCAGGCCTGTGGCCAGCTTTCCCAGGGAGCGGCCACGGGTCACTGTTTCCACAGCAACCGGCACGACAACCAGGCTGAAGGCCACAGCAGCCAGGCCCAGGGCACGGGCCGCTGCGGGGTCCAGATCCGCGCCGGCGGCGGACAAGCCGATCATGAGCAGGATGAGCAGCACCACATGGACGACGACGTCGATGGCAAGGCCCAGGGCCCGCGCGGCAAAGCTCGCGGGCCGAAGCTCCAGGACTACGGCCTCGCCGGTGATGATCGGGCTCACACTGCGTCCCTGCCCTTCGCAGCTGATGGGTATGGATGGTCGGATAGCGGACGGTCAAAGTCTAATGCCGGGCGTTAGGCTGTAGCGGTGGACATGGATGCCTTCGCCGCCGTCAACGCGGATAAATGGGCGCGGCTGCAGGAACTTGCCGGGAAGGGCAGGCTCAGCGGAACCGAGGCCGACGAATTGCTGGCGCTCTACCAGTCAACCTCCGGCCACCTGTCCCTGGTCCGCTCCATGGCCCCCGAAAGCGCGCTGTCCGCCTCCCTGTCAGCAACGCTGGCGCTGGCCAGGACCCGCTTCACCGGTGCACGTTCCAACGCCATGGCTGACCTGGCGAGGTTCTTTGTGGCGGCCCTGCCGGCGGCGCTGTACCGCCTGGCCTGGCTTACCGTGGCCTGCGGAACGGCCTTCGTGATCATCGCAGCAGCGTACGCCGCCTGGATAGGAACATCCGCCGAGGCGCTCCGTGCAGTGGCCTCCGAGGCCGCGGCCGCCCAGTACGTCGACCAGGACTTCATCAACTACTACTCAGAAAATCCGGCCGCGTCCTTTGCCGGTGCCGTCTGGACCAACAACGCCTGGATCTGTGCCCAGGCGGTGGCTTTGGGTATTACCGGGGTCTGGGTCCCGATGATCCTCTTCGGCAACGCCCAGGGCGTCGGCATTGCCGCCGGAATATTCGCGTCAGCCGGAAAATCGGACGTGTTTTACAGCTACATCCTGCCGCACGGACTGATGGAACTGACCGCAGTCTTCGTCGCCTGTGCCGCCGGCCTCCGGATCTTTTGGGCCATGGTGGCGCCGGGACCCCGGACCCGGGGCCGGGCGGTGGCGGAGGAGGGCCGGTCGTTGATCACCGTAGCCCTCGGGCTGGTCCTGGTGCTGTTTGTCTCCGGCCTGGTGGAAGGGTTTGTCACTCCCAGCCCGCTTCCTGGCTGGGCCCGGATCGGGATCGGCGCGGCCGTCCTGGCCGCGTATTGGCTGTACGTCCTCGTGTTCGGCAGGCGGGCCGTCCTTGCCGGGGAGCGCGGAGACCTTCGCCGCGAAGATGCGGGCTACACGGAAATCGCTGCCTGAATCGTTGTAATCCTGCCGGGGTGGTTCCTCGCCCCGTGCAAGTCCCGGACGGTAGGCTCGACAGGAGAATGAATCGCGCCGGCACTGGGACCGGTGCGGAACCCAACGGAAGTGACGCTGCTGTGAATGACGAAACACCGGCCCGCGCCAAAAGCGCCACGCCGCAGCCGGAGCCGTTCCTGGACACATCCGGGGATTCCGACGAGCCCGCGTTCTCCTGGCTGACACCTGCCGGCGGGGATGCGCCTGGCAACGAAAAAGCTGTCAATGACAAGCCGGTTGGAAGCGGTCCTGCGAAGGGCGGAGGCCGGGCTGAAGCCGAAGGAACCGTGCCGGCCACCCCTGAACCCGCCACAACTGAAGCGGCCCCATCGGGAGCCCCCAAGGCCGGAGCTGAAACCGGCAAAACCCTGCAGCCCGAAAGCCGGGCCGACCGGAAGGCTGCGGAAGCCGCCGTCGGGTCCTCCGCCGTCGAAAGTCCTGCACCCGCGTCTTCCACCGCGGCCCGTCCTGCGGCCGGCTCCCCGGCCGCTACTGCTGCCGCCGGTAATCCTGGGGGTGCCGGTTCACCGGTCTTCAAGGAATCCCTTCCCACGTCCGCGCTGCACGTCCGCCCGCCGGAGGAGGAAGTGGCGCGCCGCAACGCCCAGCGGGAAAGCGCCGCGAATGCCAAACCGGTGGCGCCGCGCGTCATGCAGGTCCTGCTCGCCATCATCTATCCGGTGATCCTCCTGGTCCTGGCCGTCCGGGCCGTGACCAGCCCGCTCTTCCTCTGGGTCGAGTACAACCGGCAGGGCTTTCCCGGTGACGGCTACGGCTTCAGCACCGACGACAGGATGACGTACGGCTCATACGCTGTGGACTACCTCAGCAACTGGGCCGGCCCCCGCTACCTGGGCGACCTGGTGCACCGCGGTGGCGAGAAACTGTTCAAAGACGGCGAAGTCAGCCACATGGCGGACGTCAAGGCGGTGATCCTGTCCACGTTTGGTGCCGGGACGCTTTTGCTCCTCCTGGCCTTGATCGCCATCCTGTACCTGCGCAAGCGCAGCACCGGCGGCATCCGGCGCGGCCTCTTCGCCGGATCCATCATCATGCTGGTCCTGATCCTGGGCCTGGGCACGCTTGCAGTGCTGGGCTGGCAGCAGTTCTTCACCGAATTCCACCGAATCTTCTTTGCCGATGGGTCATGGACCTTCAGCCTGGATGACACGTTGATCCGGCTGTTCCCCAGCCAGTTCTGGATGGATGCCGGCATCGCCATCGCCGGGTTGGTGCTCCTGGCGTCCGTCGTGACGCTGGTCTTCACCTGGCCCACACGCCGCCGGCGCGGGGTTGCGCACGAAGCCAAGCCGGCCAAGGCCGCAACAGTGGATCAGCCGTAAATTTCGGCGATCTCCGCCTGGAACTCCTTCACGACGGCGGACCTCTTCAGCTTGAGCGAGGGCGTCAGGTGACCGGACTCCACGCTGAACTCGGTGTCCAGGAGTTTGAAGCTCCGCACCGATTCGGCCTTGGACACCATCTGGTTGGCCAGGTCCACGGCCTCCTGCAAGGCCGCCAGGACCTGGGGGTCGTCCATGGCTTCGCTGAGGGGCAGTGGCGGCAGGCCCCGCTCCGACCGCCAGTTGGCGACGCCTTCCGGGTCCAGGGTCAGCAGGGCTGATACGAAGGGCTTGCCGTCGCCCACCACCACGGCGTGGGCCACCAGCTGATGGGCGCGGATCTTCTCCTCCAGCGGCCCCGGGGCCACGTTCTTGCCGCCGGCCGTTACCAGAAGGTCCTTCTTCCGGCCCGTGACCGTAAGGAAGCCGTCCTTGTCCAGCTCGCCCAGGTCGCCCGTGCGGAAGAAGCCGTCCACGAATGCCTCTGCCTGGGCCGCCGGGTTGCGGTGGTAGCCCCTGAAGACGCCGATTCCCTTGACCAGGATTTCGCCGTCTTCCGCCACGCGGATCGTGGTGCCCGGCACGGGGATGCCCACCGTTCCGACTTTGGTGCGGGACGGGGTGTTGGCGGTGCACGGAGCCGTGGTTTCGGTCAGTCCGTAACCCTCGAGGACGGGAATGCCCGCGCCGCGGAAGAAGTGCGCGTCCTCGGAGGCCAGGGGACTGGCACCGGAAACGGTGTACCCCACCTCGCCGCCGAGTGCCTGGCGCAGCCGCGGATAGACCAACCGGTCATAGACCCCGTGCCGGATCCGGCTCAACAGGCCCGGGCCCGGCCCCTCGCCCCGGCTGTGCCGGTCCTGTTCCCGGGAGTAGTCGATGGCAGCAGCTGCCGCGGCCTCGAAGAGCCTGCCCTTGCCAGCCACGGCGGCCTTGTGCGCCGCCGTTGCCCTGACCTTCTCAAAGATGCGCGGCACCACCAGCAGGAAGGTGGGCCGGAACGTTCCAAGGTCCTCGAGCAGCTGGGCCGCGCCCGGCGTATGTCCCAGCGTTGCGCCGGCGGCCACGCACACCACCTGGACAGCCCGGGCCAGCACGTGGGCCAGGGGCAGGAACATCAAGGTGCGTGACGGGCCCTCCTGCAGTATCTCGGGCAGGAACGCCACGATGTTCTTGGCCACCAAGGCAAAGTTCCCATGGGTGATCTCACAGCCCTTCGGCTTACCCGTGGTACCCGAGGTGTAGACCAATGAGGCGAGGTCAGCCAGGCCGGCGCGGCTGCGCTGCCGCTCCAGCTCGGCGTCGCTGACACCGGCGCCCGCCGCGGCGAGGCTGGCAAGGTCCGGGGCCTCGCCGTCGTAATCCATCCGCACCACATTGACCAGGCGGTCGCTGAGCTCGGTGGAACCGGCGACGACGTTGGCGACCAGCTGCACCGTTGCCCGGTCGCCGGCGAAGACGCGGCGGGCCCCTGAGTCCTGGAGGATCCACTCCACCTGGTTCGGGGACGACGTTTCGTAGATGGGTACCGTGACCCCGCCCGCGAACCAGACCGCGAAGTCCACCAGCGTCCATTCGTAGGAGGTGGGGGACATCACGGCCACAGTGTCGCCGGGTTCCAGTCCGCCGGCGATAAGCCCCTTGGCAAGCGCGCTGACGTCCTGGAGGAATTTCTGCACGGGCACGTCCACCCAGCCGTTGGGCCCTTTCCGCCGGTACAGGGCGCGGGTTGGGTTGGCGGCGTGCTGCTCCAGCAGCAGGTCAGTCACGTTGCTGTTGGCGTCCAGCTCCACCAGCAGTTCCGTGCTTGCTTCTCTCACAACAGGTCTCCGTTTCCGCTGCCACGCCGCGGCAGCGGCTCCTTCAGGTATCTGTTGCCATCCTGCCCTAGATCCAGGACGGCATCCACATCCGGACTTTCCAGTCGACGTAGGGAATTACTTCTGCGGTCCAGATCGGGTAGAAGAACGCCGACAGCAGGGCGGCAGCGGCCAGGAACAGGACCACCAGGTAGAGTCCCGAGCGCCGGCGCCAGGGCGGGTCCGTGGCCCTGCCCAGGACCAGCCCGAGGCAGTAGACCAGGGCCAGGACCAGGAACGGCTCGAAAGAGACCGCGTAGAAGTAGAACATGGTCCGTTCCGGGTACATGAACCACGGCAGGTAGCCGGCGGCGACGCCGGCCAGCACGGCCCCGGCACGCCAGTCCCGCCGTCCCGCCCACCAGAAGAGCAGGACCACCAGCGCAATGGCGGCCGTCCACCAGATCAGCGGATTCCCGACGGACAGGATGGCCGAGGTGCACTTTTCCACCGCACAGCCCGGCGTGCCCTGTTGCGGGGATTCATAGAAGAACGACGTTGGCCGGCCCATGACCAGCCAGCTCCATGCGCTCGCCTGGTAAGGGTGCTCCGAGCTGAGGCCCTGGTGGAACTTGTACGCTTCCAGGTGGTAATGGGCCAGGGACCGGACAGAATCGGGGAGCCATCCCCACTCTGCCGACGGGTTGCTTTCGGCCCAATGCCGGTAGTAGGCGTTGTCCGACAGGAACCAGCCGGTCCAGGTGGCGGAGTAGACCATCCCTGCCACGGGGACCATGCTGAGGAACGCGGGGATTCCGTCCCGGATGACGCCGCCGCTGATCCAGCCCTGGACGCCTGCCACCCGCCGCGCGTTGAGGTCCCACAACACGGTGAGAAGGCCGAACGCGGCGAGGAAGAACAGGCCGGACCATTTGGTTCCCACGGCCAGGCCCAGGCACACGCCGGCGGTTACCCTCCACCACCGCACGCCCAGCCACGGGCCGGCCAGCAGCGCCCCGGCCGGCGGCTGCCCGCCGTTAGCGGCCGCGGCCCGCGCCAGGCGTGCGGCAAGCCGCCGCCGCCCGTCGTCGCGGTCCATCAGCAGTGCGCCGAAGGCGGCAAGGATCCAGAACGTGAGGAAAACGTCCAGCAGTGATGTCCGGGACATCACCAGGTGGTGGCCGTCGATGGCCAGGAGCAGCCCGGCGGCTCCGGCCAGCGGCAGGGAGCGGAACAGTTTCAGGGCGATCAGCGCGACCAGGAGAACGGTAAGCGTGCCGGTGAGCGCCGCCGCGAAACGCCAGCCGAAGGGATTCCCGGGCCCGAAAAGCCACATGCCGGCCGCGATCATCCATTTGCCTACCGGCGGATGGACCACATACTCGGCAGTATTCAGCAGGACATCGGGATTGCCGGCGTTGAAGGCATCATTGGCTTTGTCCGGCCAGCTGCGTTCGTAGCCGCTGATGAGGTACGAATAGGCGTCCTTGACGTAGTACGTCTCGTCGAACACCAGCTTGTGCGGCACCTCGAGGCGGATGAACCGGAGGAGTCCGCCGGCCACCGCCGTCAGGACGGGGACCAGGATGAACCAGAGCCGAAGCGACGGCGGGTAATCCCGCCAGGCGGGGCCGGGGCCGATGAGCCGTGCGCGCAAGGCCTCGAATGTGTATGCCTCATCCGGCCGGCTGATCCAGGGCCGCGCGGGCCGCGTCGAGGTCTGCGTCACGAGCCCCATGCTACCTTTTGCGGCTGGAAGACCAGGCCGCAGTAGGCTTGGGAGGTGGATCCGAACCCGAGCACCCTTTCCGAACCCGGCCCGTCGACCGCGGGGAGGATCGTCCTGGCCGCCACACCCATCGGCAACACCGGTGATGCCTCCGCCC
Organism: Paenarthrobacter sp. 22069; assembly: GCF_052046035.1. Lineage (NCBI taxonomy): Bacteria > Bacillati > Actinomycetota > Actinomycetes > Micrococcales > Micrococcaceae > Paenarthrobacter > Paenarthrobacter sp. 22069. The sequence continues at coordinate 186,544 of NZ_JBQEQF010000004.1, forward strand.
GCCTGGTGGAACTGCTCGGCACGGCGGACATCGTTGCCGCCGAGGACACGCGCCGCCTCCACCGCCTGGTCCAAAGCCTGGGTGTTGCCGTCACAGGCCGCGTCATCAGCTACCACGAGCACAACGAGGCCACCAGGACTGCTGAGCTCCTCGACCAGGTGCGCGCGGGCAGCACCCTGCTCATGGTGACCGACGCCGGGATGCCGGCGGTGTCCGACCCGGGCTTCCGGCTCGTTGAAGGCGCCATCGCGGCGGGCCTTCCCGTCACGGCGGTTCCCGGTCCCTCCGCGGTCCTCACGGCACTGGCGCTCTCCGGCCTGCCAACGGACCGGTTCTGCTTCGAGGGGTTCCTGCCCCGCAAGGCCGGTGAGCGGGCTTCCCGGCTCGCGGACCTGGCCGGGGAGCGCCGCACCATGGTGTTCTTCGAGGCGCCGCACCGGCTGGAGGCAATGCTGCGGGCCCTGCGGGAGAAATTCGGCCCGGAGCGCCCCATCGCAGTGTGCCGGGAACTGACCAAGACATATGAGGAAGTCATCCGCGGCACCGTGGATGAACTTCTCCAGTGGGCGGAGGGCAACGAGGTGCGCGGCGAGATCGCCGTGGTGGCCGGCGGTGCCCCCGAGCAGGCTGCCGGTACCCCGGAGGACCACGTGGCCGCAGTGAACGGGCTGGTGGCACAGGGCATCCGGCTGAAGGAAGCCGTCGCCGCCGTCGCGGAGGATGCCCGCGTCAGCAAGCGGGAGCTGTACTCAGCGGTCCTCGCCGCCCGGTAGGGGCTTGCGGGCACCACCTTCCACCCCTGTGCAGCTGCACAGCAAACCGGTGACTCCGCAGTGCGCGCGGGCGTAGACCACCGGGGTGCCCCGCAGTAGTCTGGCTGTTAATCAGCCCCATGATCCCGGTCACTCCGGCCGCGGCAACGGGCTGCCACAACCCTACTGACGAGGGAGTCATTGTGACTGTCACTGCACAGCCGGCCGTAACCGCCGAACGCGAAACCAGGCTTTTGGCCTCTGTTCCCACCGGACTGCTGATCAATGGTGAGTGGCGGGAGGCCGCTTCAGGCAAGACGTTCGACGTCGAGGATCCCGCCACCGGGAAGGTGCTGCTGAGCATTGCCGACGCCGGCCCCGAAGATGGTGCCGCGGCCCTGGACGCGGCCGCCGCGGCCCAGGAATCCTGGGCGAAGGTTCCGTCCCGCGAACGCGGCGAAATCCTGCGCCGGGCATTCGACCTGGTGACTGAACGGGCCGAGGACTTCGCCCTGCTGATGACCCTGGAAATGGGCAAGCCGCTGGCCGAGGCCCGCGGTGAAGTCACGTACGGTGCCGAGTTCCTGCGCTGGTTCTCGGAGGAAGCCGTCCGTGCCTTCGGCCGCTACTCCGTCTCACCGGACGGCAAGTCCCGCCTCCTGGTGACGAAGAAGCCCGTCGGCCCTTGCCTGCTGATCACCCCGTGGAACTTCCCGCTGGCCATGGCCACCCGCAAGATCGCCCCGGCCGTCGCAGCGGGCTGCACCATGGTGCTGAAGTCGGCCAACCTGACGCCCCTGACATCCCAGCTGTTCGCCGCCGTGATGCAGGAGGCCGGCCTGCCCGCGGGTGTCCTCAACGTCATCCCCACCTCCACGGCTGGTGCCACCACAGGGCCCCTGATCAAGGATTCGCGCCTGCGCAAGTTGTCCTTCACCGGCTCCACCGAGGTTGGGCGGCGCCTGCTCGCCGATGCCTCCGGGACCGTACTCCGGACCTCCATGGAACTGGGCGGCAACGCACCGTTCCTGGTCTTCGAGGACGCTGACCTGGACGCCGCCGTCACCGGAGCGATGGCCGCAAAACTGCGGAACATGGGCGAGGCCTGCACCGCTGCCAACCGCTTCATCGTCCACGAGTCTGTTGCTGCCGAATTCGCCGAGAAGTTCGCCGCGAAGATGAGGGAAATGACCACCGCCCGCGGCACCGAACCCGAGTCCAAGGTGGGACCGCTGATCGACGCCAAGAGCCGGGACAAGGTCCACGAGCTGGTGTCAGACGCCGTTGCATCCGGCGCCAAGGCAGTGGTAGGCGGCGGCCCCGTGGAGGGACCGGGCTACTTCTACCAGCCCACCATCCTCTCCGGGGTCACCGAGGGAACCCGCATCCTCTCCGAGGAGATCTTTGGCCCCGTTGCCCCGATCATCACGTTCAGCAACGAGGACGACGCCGTACGGCTGGCCAACAACACCGAATACGGCCTGGTGGCCTACGTCTTCACCAAGGACATCAACCGCGGCATCCGGATGGGTGAGCGCCTGGAGACGGGCATGCTGGGCTTGAACGCCGGAGTCATCTCCAACGCTGCGGCACCCTTTGGCGGCGTGAAGCAGTCCGGCCTGGGACGCGAAGGCGGCCTGGAGGGCATCGAGGAATACCTCTACACGCAGTACATCGGCATCGCGGACCCCTACGCCGGCTAGTCCCGGCGGTTTCCGAACCGAAAGCAACCCTCACGTGCCGGCCGGGCTTCCCCGGCCGGCACGTTCGGTTTTAATGCCCTGCCGCCCTGCGGCCGCCGTCGTGCCTTCCCCGCGGTGAGCCTGGCCGGAATACCGCAACAATGCCCGCCGCCTTACGGATTGCCGCGCGGGCCGCGCTGAACGGCAACCTGGCCAGCAGTCCAAGCCGCCGCGTCACGGATGGCGGAAGCCAGGCCGCCGCCAACCGCCTGGGCAGTGTCGCATTTGCCTGGAGCGAAGTTTCCACTGCTGCAATTCCCGCCGCAAAGTCCTGTCCGGGCGTGCCCGGTGCGCTTCGCGTGTCCGGGGGATGGCTGTCCGCGGGCCGGCCGTACCGGTACTGCTCGAAGGCTGTGGTCAGGAAGATGACGGCCTCGTGCGCCTCCCGGTCCATGCCGCCGGACTCGCCGAGCAGCTGGTCCCGGAACCGGACCGAGTACCCCCGCGGGGTTTCGCTCTCTCCGGCCGGTACTCCGTAATCCATGCCGAGGTCCCGCAACTCGCTCCACGCCAGCGGAACGGCCTGGTCCGGGCGCCGCGGACGCAGCCGGCGCGAGCGGATGCCCGTGCGCGCCAGGTGCGGGGCAGCCGCCAGCAGCACCAGGCCCGCTGCACCGGCGCCGCCAAGGATCCAGGGCATGAACTGGGCGCTGTCGCCGCCGCTGCCGCTCCCGGCACCGGGAACAGCCGGTGCCGTTGCGCTGGGGGACAGACTGGGCGCCTGGGCAGCATCGGGAATGAGGCCGTCATTGTTGCCCAGGGAATCGGGGACGGATGGGACGGATGCCTCGGTGGCGTAGTCCGGGACCACCCCCCGTGACGGGGTTGGCTCGAACTGGACCCATCCGAGCCCCTGGAAATACAGCTCCGGCCACGCGTGGGCGTCGCGGGCGTCTGCTTCGTACTCCGGCAGGGCGCCCTGGCCGGCTACCGTTACCGTGGCCCCCGTCAGCCTGCCGGGGGCATACCCTACGGCGATCCTGCTGGGAATTCCCTCCAGCCTGGCCATCACGGCCATGGCAGAGGCGTAATGGATGCAGTAGCCGCTTTTCTGCTGGAGGAAGTCCGCCAGGACGGAGAGCCCGTTTCCGTCGTAGCCGCCCTGCACCGGCGACTGCAGGGAGTACGTGAACTCGGCAGATCGCAGGTACCCTTGGATGGCCATGGCCTTTTGGTACGGCGTGCCGGCGCCCCCTGCGACGGTCTGCGCAGTGTTCTTGACAATGTCCGGGACGTTGCCCGGGACCCTGGTGAAGACGTCCGGGATACCCCGCACGGGTGCCGAGGACTGGGCCAGCAGCGCCGCGGTGAGTTTGGGTACCGCCGAGGTGACCGTGTACTCCTGCCGCCGGGTAGTGGTGTCCGTGCCTTTGATGCTCAGTGTGGCTGGATCCCATGTCCATTGCCCGCCGAGTCCGCGCACGGTCTCAGGCGCATAGGGGACCGGCAGGTAGGGGCTGGTGAAGGATCCGGCGTCGATGGCCGTGACCAGCCGCACCTGCTCGTCGGCCAGGACCGCATAACCAGGATCAATCCGCCCATCCAGCGGCAGGCGCGACGCCGCCCTGTCATCCGGTCCCCATGAGTCGCCGTCGAAACTGTCCACCGTCACCGAGCGCAGGTAGAGGGGCACGGGGGATGTGGTGCCGTAGGTGATCCGGCCGCTTCCGTCAGGGGTGCGGAGGCTGTTGCCGAGCGTGATCATGGGATTTAGGCCGGTGGTGGTGCCCCACGGATTGATCCGGGATCCCTGCGGGAACGTGCCATGGTCGAACCCGGGGATGGCCAGTGGAAGTACCAGGGTGGCGGCCATGGCCACCGCGCCGGTCAGTGCGGCGCGGCGGAGCAGGCCGGGGCTCCGGGTGGAGCCGCCCTGGAGCCTGCCATCCGGGGCAAACCATTGGCTGCACGCGAGGATCAGCAGGTATCCGGCCGCGGTGGCAACGAAGCTCAAGACTCCCGCGCTTTGCGGCTTGATCATGGCAGGAACCACCAGCAGCGCCAGCAGGCCTGTGCCGCAGGCGGCCGGCATGGCAAGGGGAACCGCCAGGGCGTCGACCAGGATCACCGCCAGGCCAAGCACGGCGCAGACCACCATGACGATGCCGGCATTGGGTGCCACGGGGGCAGTTTCCCCGAGTACGGTTTCACTGGCCCGTCTGATCAGGCGGTCCAGGTCCGGGAAGGTGGAACTGGTGGGGAAGACCCAAAGGAAACTTGAACTGCGGAAGAAGGTGAGCGTCAGCACGGCGCCTAATGCAACGAATCCTCCCGCCGTGACCAGCAGGGGATGCGCCCGGACCGACCGAAGTGCTGCCAGGGTGAACGCCACCACCAGTACCGTGGTCAACGCCGGCCAGTACCAGTTCCAGCCGCGCAGGACACCGTTCAGGGACAGTGCAGCCCCGCAGAAGGCCACCGCGATGGCTGCGGCCATGGCCCACGGGTAGGCTCCCCACCGCAAGCGGCCCGCGGCAGGCTCCGGTGGCGGTGTCGCATGCTGCCCTGCATCCGTAGGCCGGGCCGGTGCCATGGTCATGTCGCCACCCCCGCTCCCCGCCGGACCTCGGAAACGGGCGCGGCCGGCAGGGCGGGATCCTGGTCGAACTGAACCCACGCGGCAGCAGTCGGTGTCCGGGGGGCCACCGCCACAGCCCGCCAGCCCCCTTGGTGAAGGACCGCCAGGACGTCCCGCGACTCTGCCGGCCGTTCCACCACCACCATGGCGAACGCGTTGGTGCCATAGGCAGCGGCCGGCGCCAGGGCCAGGGCCTCTTCAGCGGTGATACGGCCCAGGACGGCGATGATGGGACCCCGCATCCGGTGCGCGGACAGCTTGTCCATCAGGCGGTCATCGAACGCCGGCGGTCCCGCCTCGCTGTCCGCCGACGAGCGGCCCGGTGCCGCCCCGCGCTGCCCGGCATCCCTGCCCGTGAGGTCCCGAACCATGCCGGCACGGTGTTGGTGGGACGTGCCGGACAGGTGGATGGCGGCCAGGCTTTCGGCTATGGACTGCAAACCTGCCGTCCCGCTGTACTCCTCGGCCGCCGGTTCGGGCGAAGAAGGCGAATGCAGGAACGCGGGATCCCCGCCGGTGTCCAGCACCCGAAGGCTGTAACTGCGTTCAGTGAGGTGCGCGCTGACGGACATGGCGGCAACAACCGACCACTCGAAGGTGTCGCTGGTGGTCCTGGCATGTCCGTCCTGGCCGGCCAGCCCCGGCATTGCGGTTCCGGGGCCGCCCGCGAAGGCACCGGACCGGTGGTCCAGGATAATGGTGGCCTCCGGAGTGGTGACGGATTCCTCCTGCCGGACCATCAGCTCCCCGTGCCTGGCCGTAGCCGGCCAGTGGACCCTGCGCATCGGGTCTCCGTGGCGGTACTCCCGGGTCATGACGTCGTCATCGCTCGGGTTGGCGCGGACGCGGGTGGCGGTGACGCCGTCGCTGCCGCGGGCTCCGGCCAGGCCCGTGGCAGGAAGCACGACGGCGGCAGGCGTCACGGTGAGGATGTCGCCGTCGTCAATTGCCTGGCGGTGCAGCGAGAGTCCAAAGGGGTCGGTGAACTCGGCTGTGACCGGCCCGATCCGGAACTGCCCCCGGTGCCTGGACGTCAGGTGGTATTCGTAGCGGCTTGTGCCACCGGAGGCGGAGCGCGACGGGAACCGGAAGGATGGTGCCTGGCCGAACTGTGCGGGCAGACGCTCCTCCATGGCAACCCGCCCGCTGCCCGGGTCCGTCCTGGCCACCGCCAGGTGCACAGTGGCAGGAGCCGACGTTTCGACGGGGGAGGGGTCGAATTCCCGGTAGACCCGGAACCGGGGCTTGACCAGCCGGACCCCGGCAAGGGAAACCACCGGCAGGACCAGCAGCAACAGCGCCAGCGTCAGGAGATCCCGGCGCCCCATGACCTGGGCTGCGGCCAGGGCGAAGGCCCCGGCCGCAAGCATGCCCCAGCCGCGCCTGGTAAACAGGTGCCGCGGAAGCCTGTCCAACAGGGCCATGGCTGGCCTAGGGGTTCCTGCTGCCGGCGGCGGCCGTCCGTGCGGCTTGCCCGGGTTGGCCCTGCGGCACGGGCAACCGGGACAGGATGCCGCGCAGGACGCTGTGCGGGGTTTCGCCGGACCCGGCAGCCTTGCGGTCCAGGATGACGCGGTGTGCCAGGACGGATTCGGCGACATCGCCTACGTCATCCGGCAGGACAAAGTCGCGGCCATCCAGGGCGGCCGTGGCCTTGGCGGCCCGCAGCAGCTGCAGCATGGAACGGGGGCTCGCACCCAGCCGCAGCAGCGGACTCTCCCTGGTGGCCCTGCCCACCGACACGGTGTATTCCTTGACGGCCTGGGAGACATAGACCTGCTGGACGGTAGCGATCATGGCGGCCACGTCCGATGCCGTGACCACAGCCGAGACCTTCGCCAGCGGCGAGACTGCCTGGTGGGTTTCCAGCATCTCGATTTCGGCGTCCCTGTCCGGGTAGCCCATGGATATGCGGGCCATGAAGCGGTCGCGTTGTGCCTCCGGGAGGGGATAGGTTCCCTCCATTTCGATGGGATTCTGGGTGGCCACCACCATGAATGGTTCGTCGAGCTTGTAGGACGTGCCGTCCACCGTGACCTGGTGTTCCTCCATGCATTCGAGAAGGGCAGACTGCGTCTTGGCTGATGCCCGGTTGATTTCGTCGCCGATGACGATGTTGGCAAACACCGCCCCCGGCCGGAATTCAAAGAGCCTGGAGGCCTGGTTGTAGATGGACACCCCGGTGACGTCGGACGGCAGCAGGTCGGGAGTGAACTGGATGCGGTTCACGGTGCAGTCAATGGTGCGGGCCAGGGTTTTGGCCAGCAGGGTTTTACCGACGCCGGGCACGTCCTCCACCAGGAGGTGTCCCTGCGCGAGGAGCACCGTCAGCGCCAGCCTGGCAGCATCGGACTTGCCGTCGATGACGGTGTTGACCGTGTTGAGGATGCGCTGGGCCGCCGCGTGGAAGGAGCCAGGGTCCATGGCCGGCGCACGGTGCCCGTTCAGGTGGCTGACGGAATCTGCGACACCGGCAAGGTTGAGGTTCGGCGCGGCTGCACTGTTGGGAGTGCGTCGGTGGGGTTCCATCGGCAACCTTTCAGCCCGGGTTTCACCTGGACGGGACAGCAGGCCTGCCTTCGCCCCTCGGTGGGCGTGCGCGTGTGTTCGTTCCAGACTACTAACACAACTGCCGTGCCTGACAGAGAGTTCCGGCAAATATGTGGCTGCCGGCGGCCGATAGGCTGGATGGATGTGCGATTCGTCGATCCCAGCTGCCTACCGGCTCCCCGCCGAAGATGGAACTCCTGGCTCCGAAGCGGGCCGCCGGAAGGATTTCCCGCCCGCGCCCGAACCGTTGCCCGTGCCCGTCATGGACAACCACACCCACCTGGACTTCCCTGAAGGCAACGGGCCGGTGGGAATCAAGGCTGCCCTGGACGCAGCAGCCGCGGTGGGCGTGCAGGGCGCAGTGCAGGTGGGCTGCGACCTGGAATCCTCACGCTTCACCGTGGAGGCCGTGGACCGCGACGAACGGCTCCTGGGGGCCGTGGCGCTCCACCCCAACGATGCCCCGCACTATGCGGCCCGGGGCCAACTCGAGGAGGCGCTTGCCGAGATCGAACGCCTGGCAACTCATCCCCGGATCCGGGCCATCGGCGAGACCGGCCTCGACTTCTTCCGGACCGAAGGCGAGGGACTGCGCCATCAGGAATACTCGTTCCGGCGGCATATCGACATCGCCAAGCGGCTGGACCTCACGCTCCAGATCCATGACCGGGACGCGCACAGCGACGTGGTAAGGGTGCTGCAGGAAGAAGGGGCGCCGGAAAGGGTGGTGTTCCATTGCTTCTCCGGTGACAGGGAACTGGCAAGGACCTGCAACGAACAGGGCTGGTGGATGTCCTTCGCCGGCACCCTGACATTCCGGAACGCCGGGAACCTCCGGGCGGCGCTCGCCGTGGCGGAGCCGCAGCTCGTCATGGTGGAAACGGACGCCCCGTTCCTGACCCCGCACCCCCACCGGGGACGCCCGAACGCGAGCTACATGGTCCCGTACACGGTTCGGGCCATGGCAGAATTGACAGGCTCCGACCTTGCCGGGCTGTGCACCGCGATCTCCGAAAATACGGTGCGGGCATACGGATCCTGGCACTGAGACCCGCTTCTACATAACAACTAAAATGCATATCTGGTATGCAAAAATGTTGGTCGGTTTATAACGCTACGGTTACAGTGGAAAACTATTAGCCGGGGTCGGGGAAGGCCAACGGGTAATTTCGCTCCAACTGCAGCCGGTCCAGCCTGTCCAAGGCCAGCCATGCCGCTGCGTGGAGCGTGGCGGCGCATCGATGCCCGGACTGCCGTATCCGCGGTTGTACCGGGCATTTTTCTGCGCGTTTCCCCGTGCCCGGATGGACCGAGAGTTACGGGCAATCGTGATCAAGTTCTTCACATCGGACGGCAAGTTCAGCTTTATCAAGGTTGGCGCCCAACTGCTGGTGCTTTGCGGCCTGGTCGCAGGCCTCGTAGCCTTCGTGGGCAATAACAAAACAATTACGCTCAACGTGGACGGCAAAGCGTCGTCCGTGCAGTCCTTTGGTGGAACGGTTGAACAGGTGGTCAAGAGCGCCAACCTGGAACTGAAGCCCGGCGACCGGGTGTCGCCCTCCCTTGACGCAACCGTCCAGAACGGCACCGTCATCAACATCAACCAGGCCAAGGAAGTCAAGGTCAGCCTCGACGGCGCTGAAAAGACCGTGAACACCACGGCCCAGGACGTGGAAGACCTGGTCACCGAACTTGGTGTCGCCAGCGCGTCGTCGGTTTCGGCACCCAAGGACGCCACGCTCGCCCTCGCCGGTTCTTATGTCTCGATTTCCACCCCCAAGACCGTCAGCATCGTTGCCGACGGCAAGGTGAACACAGCCACCACCACCGCCCCCACCGTGGGCAAGGTCCTTGAAGATTCGGGCGTGACCCTCGGCGCCAACGACCGCACCTCGCAGCCGGCCAACGCCAATGTGGTGAACAACATGGTCATCAAGGTTTCCCGGGTGGACACCAGCCAGACCGCAGTCACCAGCGAAGACGTGCCCTTCCAGACCGTCACCGCTGAGAACGCAGACATGCTCAAGGGTGAGAAGGAAGTCACCCAGGCCGGTGCGGCCGGAAAGCTCGAGCGCACCTTCAAGCTGGTGCTCGTGGACGGACGGGAAGCCTCCCGTACCCTGGTCTCAGAGAATGTCGCTGTCCAGCCGGTCACCGAGAAGGTCACCGTGGGCACCAAGGACAAGCCTGCACCCCAGGCGGCAGCTGCGCCTGCCGCAGCCAACACCGGCGCGGCAGCTCCGGCCATGATGAACGAAGCTATGTGGGACAAGATCGCCCAGTGCGAGTCCAGCGGCAACTGGAGCATCAACAGCGGTAACGGCTACTACGGCGGCCTCCAGTTCGATATCCGCACCTGGATCGGTGCCGGCGGAGGCGCCTACGCTCCCAACGCCAGCCTGGCCACCAAGGCACAGCAGATCGACATCGCCAACCGCGTCTACGCGCAGCGCGGACTGTCCCCGTGGGGCTGTGGCTGGGCGGCAAGCAGCTGATCCTCCACGATCCACGCATCAGGTAAAACTGTGGCCGGTCCCGGGTTCTCCGGGCCGGCCACAGTTCGTTAACCGGCAGGGGCCGCGGGGTGGAGCGGGATAGGATACCTAGGTGACTGAACCCATCCCTGCCGTGCCCGCACCCTTGTTTGGTGCTTCCGATATACGCCGGATGGCAGAGGAAATCGGGGTCAGGCCCACCAAGACGCTGGGCCAGAATTTTGTCATCGACGGAAATACCATCCGCCGGATTGTCGCCGCTGCCGGCGTAGGCCCGGATGAAACAGTGCTCGAGGTCGGTCCGGGGCTTGGCTCGCTCACGCTGGGGCTGCTGGACGCGGCAGCGGCGGTCGTCGCCGTCGAAATCGATCCCATCCTGGCGGCAAAGCTTCCGGAAACCGTGGAGCAATGGCGGCCGTCCGTCGCCAATGCCTTCCACCTCGTGCAGGCGGACGCCATGAAGGTGACTGAACTGCCGGTGGAACCCACGGCACTCGTTGCCAACCTGCCCTACAACGTTGCCGTTCCCGTCGTGCTGCACCTCCTGCAGCATTTCCCCAGCCTGCAGCACGGCCTGGTGATGGTGCAGGACGAGGTTGCCGACCGGCTCGCCGCGCCCCCGGGATCGAAGACCTATGGAGTGCCGTCCGTCAAGGCTGCCTGGTACAGCCAGATGCGTAAAGCCGGCGTGATCGGCATGAACGTCTTCTGGCCGGCCCCCAAGATCCACTCCGGGCTGGTGGCCTTCACCCGCCGTGAACCACCGGCCACCACCGCAACCCGCGAACAAGTGTTCGCCGTGGTGGATGCCGCGTTCGCGCAGCGCCGCAAGACGCTGCGGGCGGCCCTGGCCGGTTGGGCCGGAGGAGCGCCGGAAGCGGAGCGGTGCCTGCTTGCAGCCGGAGTCGATCCCACCGCACGGGGCGAGGTCATCGACGTCACCGCGTTCGCCAGGATTGCTGAAGCCAAGGAAAACCGCCAGTGAGTGCAGCAGGCCGGTTCGCTGCAAGGACCGTGCGGGTCAAGGCCCCCGGCAAGGTCAACGTCTCCCTGGCGGTAGGGCCGCTCCGGCCGGACGGCTACCACTCGGTGGCCAGCGTCTACCTGGCCGTATCCCTCTACGAGGAAGTGGCAGTCACCAGCACCGCCACCCCCGGCATTACCATCAGCCTCAGCCCCGAAAGTACCCTGGACCTCGATTCGGTCAGCATCCCGCTGGACAGCGACAACCTGGCCTACAAAGCCGCGGCCATCATGGCCGACGTCTCCGAACACGCCACCGGCGTGCACCTGGAAATCACCAAGCGTGTTCCGGTGGCCGGCGGGATGGGTGGCGGGTCAGCCGATGCGGCCGCAACGCTCCTGGCCTGCGACGCCCTCTGGAACAGTGGCCTGTCCCGCGAGGAACTGGCACACCTGGCGGCGGAGCTGGGTGCGGATGTCCCGTTCTCGCTCCTGGGCGGCACCGCCGTCGGCCTGGGCCTGGGCGATGAACTTTCCCCCGCATTGGCCAAGGCACAGACCCACTGGGTCCTGGTGGTCGCCGACTATGGCCTGTCCACCCCAGAGGTGTACCGGACGCTGGACCGGCTGCGTGCCTCCGCGGGCGTCGAGGCCGGGGAGCCCACTGGGGTTGACCCACAGATCCTGGCGGCACTGAGGGGCGGTGATGCCCACTCGTTGGCCCGGGTGCTGGTCAACGACCTGCAACGGGCTTCCATTGAACTGTCGCCCGCGCTGCGCGATACGCTGGGGATCGGTGAATCGCACGGTGCGGTTGCGGGAATCGTGTCCGGCTCCGGGCCCACGGTGGCGTTGCTGGCTGAGGACTCCGTTGCCGCGGAAGCGCTCGCGGAGGATCTGCAGCGGTTTGGCCTGACTGCCCTCCCCGTCCAGGGGCCGGTTCCCGGCGCGCGCATCATCTCCGACACCCTCCTTTAACACTCTTCCAGTCCGGCAGCAGAAAGCAGTTCCCCTTGGCACACCTTCTTGGCGGCGAGAACCTCACGGTTTCCTACGCAACCCGCACCGTCCTGGACGGCATCACCCTGGGACTGGAGGAAGGGGACCGGATTGGCATGGTGGGCCGCAACGGTGACGGCAAGTCCACCCTGATGCGGCTCCTGTCGCTGCGCTCCACCCCGGACTCCGGCCGCGTCACCAAGCGCGGCGAAGTGAATGTGGGCTACCTGGACCAAAGCGACGTGCTCGACGGCGACCTGACGGTGGGTGCCGCGATTGTCGGCGACCAGGCGGATTATGAATGGGCACGAAACCCGCGGATCCGGGAAATCATGGGCGGCCTGGTGTCCGACGTCGACTGGCACGCCAACGTCCATGCCCTCTCCGGCGGACAGAAGCGGCGGGTGGCCCTTGCCAAGCTGCTCATCGAGGACCACGACGTCATCATGCTGGACGAGCCCACCAACCACCTCGACGTCGAAGGCGTGGCCTGGCTGGCCCGGCACCTGAAGACGCGCTGGCGGGCAAACCAGGGCGCGTTCCTGGTGGTCACCCACGACCGCTGGTTCCTCGACGAGGTCTGCACCAAGACCTGGGAGGTCCACGACGGGATCGTGGACCCGTTCGAAGGCGGCTATGCGGCCTACGTCCTGGCCCGCGCGGAGCGCGACCGGATGGCGTCCGTTGTGGAAGGCAAACGCCAGCAACTGGTCAAGAAGGAACTGGCCTGGCTTCGCCGCGGCGCCCCGGCCCGCACTGCCAAGCCCAAATTCCGCATCGAGGCCGCAAACGCCCTGATCGCCGACGTTCCCGCGCCACGGGACTCCATGGCGCTGAACAGGATGGCCACCGCGCGCCAGGGCAAGGACGTCCTGGACCTGGAAAACGTCTCGCTGAACTTCCAGGGCGGAGACGACGGCCGGAAGCTGTTCGACAACATCACCCTCCGGCTGGCGCCCGGTGAACGCCTGGGCCTGGTAGGCGTCAACGGCGCCGGCAAGACCACGCTCCTGAAGCTGCTCAACGGGGAGATCACCCCCGACGCCGGCAAGTTGAAGCGGGGCAAGACCGTGGTCACAGCGGTCCTCACCCAGGAGGTCAAGGAGCTCGACGACGTGGCGGACCTGCGCGTCATCGAGGTCATTGAGCGGGAAAAGCGTTCATTCAACGTCGGCGGCAAGGAATTCAGCGCCGGGCAGCTGGTAGAGCAGCTCGGTTTCACCAACGAGAAGCAGTGGACTCCGGTCCGGGACCTTTCCGGCGGTGAGCGGCGCCGCCTGCAACTCCTGCGGTTGCTGGTGGGGGAGCCCAACGTGCTGATGCTCGACGAGCCCACCAACGACCTCGATACCGACACCCTGGCCGCCGTGGAAGATGTCCTGGACGGCTGGCCCGGCACGCTTGTGGTGGTCAGCCACGACCGCTACCTCCTGGAGCGCGTCACGGACCACCAGATGGCACTGCTCGGTGACGGCAGGCTCCGCGGCCTGCCCGGCGGCGTGGACCAGTACCTGGAACTGCGCGAAGCCGCCCTTGCGGGCTCCACAGTGGCCGGCGGCGGTAACCCGGTCACCAGCGCGGGCCAGGCGCCGGCCGCAGGTGGAACGTCCGGCCCCTCTGAGGCCGAGAAGCGCGACGCCCGCAAGGCCCTCAATCGGATCGAACGGCAGCTCAAGAAGCTGGACCAGCAGGAGAAGAAGCTCCACGACGACATGGTCAAGACCACCGAGGCCGGCAACTTTGACAAGCTCGCCGACCAAAACAAGCAGCTCAAGGACCTCGCTGACGAAAAGGACGCCCTGGAACTCGAATGGCTGGAGTCCTCAGAACTCCTGGGCGACTGAGCCTCACACCTCGGACTGCAGCTCAGGGTCCTTCTTGAGGCCGGTCAGGCCGTTCCAGGCGAGGTTAACGAGGTGCGCGGCGACGGTCTGCTTGTCGGGCTGGCGGCTGTCCTGCCACCACTGGCCGGTCATGGCTACCATGCCCACGAGCATCTGGGCGTACATGGCGCCGTCGTCGCCACTGAAGCCGCGGCGGGAGAACTCGTCCGCGAGGATGTGTTCCACCCGGGCGGTGACATGGGACAGCAGGGTGGAGAAGGCACCCTCGGGCTGGGAGGGGGGAGCGTCCCGCATGAGGATCCGGAAGCCTTCCGTCCGGTCCTCGATGTAGGTGAGCAGGGCCAGGGCGGCGCGTTCGACGAGGACGCGGGGCTTTGCTTCCTCGGTGAGGGCGGTGTTGATCGCGTCCAGCAGGATGTGGAACTCGCAGTCGACAACCTCGGTGTACAGCCCCTCCTTCGAGCCGAAGTGTTCGTAGATGACCGGCTTGGACACGCCGGCGCATGCGGCGATCTCCTCGATGGTGGTGCCGTCCAGCCCGCGGGCGGCGAAAAGGCCCCGGCCGACGTCGATCAGCTGGCTTCTGCGCTGCAGGCCAGTCATCCGCATCCGCGGAAGGTTGTTGCTCACCTTCCCATCATGCCTCACCGCTGGCAGCAGGAATCGGCGGCACGCGCGGGGGCGGAAGGGGTTGTGTCGCGCAGTGCCCTGAACCCGTGGCAAAATAGGGACTTGTGCCCGGGCCTTGAGTCTTACGGCACGGTCCGCTCTGGTGTAACGGCAGCACCCCGGCCTTTGGAGCCGTGGAGTATAGGTTCGAATCCTATGGGCGGAACTGCTGCGCGAGGAGCGATCACGAGGATGGCACCCGGTGCCTGGCGGCCTGGGCCGCCGGATGCCGCAAAGCGCCAGCACAATGAAGCAAGGAGAGCCCGTACGTGATCCCCGAGAATGCCGGCCCGGCCGCTGTAATCGTTCTGGCAGCAGGCGCCGGTACCCGGATGAAGTCGCGTACCCCCAAGATCCTCCACGAAATCGGCGGCCTCTCCATGGTGGGCCACGCTCTCCGTGCGGCCCGCAGCATCAGCCCGCAGCGGCTCGCGATCGTTGTGCGCCACGAACGGGACCTGGTGGAAAGCCATGTGGCGGCCCTGGATCCGCAGGCCGTCATCGTGGACCAGGACGACGTCCCCGGCACCGGCCGCGCTGTCGAAGCAGCCCTCCACGCCCTGCATGCGGAAGAGGACCTGGCAGGCACCGTGGTGGTTACCTACGGCGACGTCCCCCTGTTGTCCGGCGAACTGCTGACCGAACTCGTCGCCACCCACGAGCGCGACGGCAACGCGGTCACGGTCCTCACGGCAGTCCTTGACGACGCCACCGGTTATGGCCGCATCCTTCGCGGCGACGACGGCTCCGTCACCGGCATCCGGGAACACAAGGACTCCTCGGAAGCCGAAAAGCTGATCCGGGAAGTCAACTCCGGGATCTACGCCTTCGACGCTGCGGTGCTCCGCGACGCGCTGGCCAAGGTCACCACCGACAACGCGCAGGGCGAAAAATACCTCACGGACGTGCTGGGGCTGGCCCGTGAGGCAGGCGGCCGCGTGGCCGCCGTCGTCACCGCCGACCGCTGGCAGGTGGAGGGCGCCAACGACCGCGTCCAGCTGGCCGCGCTCGGCGCCGAACTCAACCGCCGCACCGTGGAAGCCTGGATGCGGGCGGGCGTCACGGTGGTGGACCCGTCCACCACCTGGATCGATTCGTCCGTCACCCTGGACGAGGACGTCCGCCTGCTGCCCAACACCCAGCTGCACGGCGCCACGACGGTGGCGAGGGACGCCGTCGTCGGCCCCGACACCACCTTGACCGATGTCACGGTTGGCGAGGGTGCCACGGTGGTCCGCACCCATGGCTCCGGGTCGGTCATTGGCCCGCGCGCCGCCGTCGGCCCGTTCACCTACCTGCGCCCGGGCACCGTCCTGGGTGAAAAGGGCAAGATCGGCGCCTTCTATGAAACCAAGAACGTCACCATCGGACGCGGCTCCAAGCTGTCCCACCTGGGATACGCCGGCGACGCCGAAATCGGCGAGGACACCAACATTGGCTGCGGCAACATCACGGCCAATTACGACGGCGAGAAGAAGCACCGCACGGTGATCGGCTCGGGCGTGCGTACAGGTTCCAACACCGTCTTTGTTGCCCCGGTCACCGTGGGGGACGGCGCCTACAGCGGCGCCGGCGCGGTGATCCGCAAGGACGTACCGGCAGGGGCGCTGGCGCTGAGCGTCGCTGCCCAGCGCAACGCCGAAGGCTGGGTTCCGGCGAACCGTCCGGGAACCCGCTCCGCCGAACTGGCCCAGGCGGCCACCAAGAACTCCTCAAGTACCCCGGCATCTACAGAAGAGGGCAAGTAACAATGAGTGAAATTACGGCGCACGGCGAGAAGAAGCTGGTGCTCGCCACCGGGCGGGCCCATCCGGAGCTTGCCCGGGAGATCGCCAAGGAACTCGGCACTGACCTCCTTCCCGTTGACGCCTACGACTTCGCGAACGGTGAGATCTACGTCCGGGCCGGCGAGAGTGTCCGCGGCACGGACGCGTTCGTCATCCAGGCGCATCCCGCGCCGCTGAACAACCACCTCATGGAACAGCTGATCATGATCGATTCGCTGAAGCGGGCCTCCGCCAAGCGCATCACCGTGGTCTCGCCGTTCTACCCGTACGCGCGCCAGGACAAGAAGGGCCGCGGCCGCGAGCCCATCTCAGCGCGCCTGGTGGCGGACCTCTACAAGACCGCAGGCGCCGACCGCATCATGAGCGTGGACCTGCACACCTCCCAGATCCAGGGCTTCTTTGACGGCCCCGTGGACCACCTGATGGCCATCCCGCTGCTCGCCGACTACATCCGCACCCGCGTGGACGCAGAGAACATCACCGTCGTGTCCCCGGACACCGGCCGTGTCCGGGTCGCCGAGCAGTGGGCCGAACGCCTCGGCGGCGCGCCGCTCGCGTTCGTGCACAAGAGCCGCGACCTCACCGTGCCCAACCAGGCCGTTTCCAAGACCGTGGTGGGCCAGATCGAGGGCCGGACCTGCGTCCTGATCGACGACATGATCGACACCGGCGGAACCATCTCCGGCGCCGTCAACGTCCTGAAGAACGCCGGCGCCAAGGACGTCATCATCGCCGCCACCCACGCGGTCTTCTCCGACCCCGCGGCCCGCCGGCTCTCCGAGTCCGGTGCGCGTGAAGTGGTGGTGACCAACACCCTTCCGCTGACCTCGTCCCAGCGCTTCCCGCAGCTGACCGTGCTGTCGATCGCACCGCTGATTGCCCGGGCAATCCGCGAGGTATTCGACGACGGCTCCGTCACCAGCCTGTTCGACGGCAAGGCCTAGCATCCCCTGGTTGGGNCGGCTTCGCGGTTTCGACAGGCCCAACCTCCGTACCCGCCCGTTTTCAGGAAACGGCCCCGCCGCTGCTAAGCTGGATCCCGATACCTTGGCGAGGGAGCGCATAGCCTCCGTTATCGACTGGGTCTGCTTGTCCTTCTGTTGAAGGACTGCCTTCTTGAAGGGCCGCCTCCGGGCCGCCCGGCGTTGAAGGTCACACCAGACCTCCGCCCTTGCTGAACCCCGTTTAGTCTTCAAGGAGAATTCCATGTCTGAGCAGAAGCTCGCAGCAGAACTGCGCACCGAATTCGGCAAGGGCTACGCCCGCCGCGCCCGCGCCAACCACCAGATCCCCGCCGTCATCTACGGCCACGGCGCAGAGCCCATCCACGTCACCCTGCCGGCAAAGGCCACCACCCTGGCCGTCCGCACCGCCAACGCCCTGCTGTCCCTGGACATCAACGGCGAAGGCCACCTGGCCCTGGTCAAGGACGTCCAGCGTGACCCCGTAAAGCAGATCATCGAGCACATCGACCTCCTGACCGTCCGCCAGGGCGAGAAGGTCACCGTTGACGTTCCGGTCCACGTTGAGGGCGAAACCGCACCCGGCACCGTGCACAACCTGGAACTGACCGTCGTGTCCCTTGAAGCCGAGGCTACGCACCTCCCCGAGTCTGTCGTCGTCAACATCGAAGGCCGCGCTGCCGGTGAGCACGTCCACGCCTCGGACCTGGCCCTGCCCAAGGGCACTGTCCTGCTGACCGACGCCGAGGCACTCGTGGTCAACATCTCCGAGTCCGTCGAAGCAGAAACCGAAGCTGCCGCCGAGGGCGAAGCAGCGGAAGCTCCGGCAGCCGAAGAAGCCGCAGCCGAGTAACCACTCCAGCATTCCGCGCAGTGGCCGGACNCCACTGCCATGTCTGCACAGTGCTGTTCCCGCTTCAGCAGTGCCGTTACCGCTTTCAACAGTGCCGTTTCCGCCCCAAACCGTCCCCCTAGGATTGACTCCATGACAGATACCTGGCTGATCGTTGGCCTCGGCAACCCCGGCGCACAGTACCAAGGCAACAGGCACAACGTGGGCCAGATGGTCCTTGACGAACTCGCAACCCGCATCGGTGCGGGGTTCAAAGCCCACAAAGCCCGGGCCCAGGTCCTCGAAGGCCGGATGGGCATCGGCGGTCCGCGGGTGGTCCTGGCCAAGCCCATGAGCTACATGAACGTATCCGGCGGCCCTGTCTCCGCCCTGGCAAACTTTTACGGCATCCCTGCAGACCATGTGGTGGCCGTCCATGACGAGATCGACATTCCCTTCAACACGGTCAAGCTCAAGCTTGGCGGCGGCGAAGGCGGCCACAACGGGCTGCGGGACATTTCCAAGGCCCTGGCCACCAAGGATTACCTGCGGGTCCGGGTGGGGGTCGGAAGACCGCCCGGCAGGATGGACACCGCCGACTACGTGCTCCGCGACTTCGGCACCACGGAACGGAAGGAACTGCCGTTCCTGCTGGATGATGCCGCCGACGCCGTGGAGTCCCTGCTCCGCGACGGACTGACCGCTGCACAGCAGAAGTTCCACCCGGTCAAACCGGGATCACGGCAACCCGAATCGTAAAAGTTCCGTTCGACCCTATTTCCTTGTCTGTGCCTCGGGGTACGCTTCTTCCTATGCGGGGGAGCAATGGGGCTACATCCCGCTATTGCAGGATGTAGGGGATAAGTTCATGTCGATCGAGCCACTCAGCTGGGGACGTGGGTCAACACCGCAAGGTAACGGGCTGCCCACACCATCCTCCGCGGCGCCGGAGGGTCAGCAATGGTCCACGTCCGCACGCAGCGCCAACCTCGACGCCGTCCGCACCGCACTGACCAGCGAAAACTCGCTGGGTGTCGTCATCACCGGGGCCAGGGGAGTTGGCAAGTCCTCCCTGGCCCGCGCCGCAGTCGCAGACCTTGGCCCCGATGTCTGGTCCCTGCAGCTGCGCACCGGCCCGTCAGGCTCCACCACCCCCTATGGCTGCCTGTCATTCCTGCTGGCCCGGCTCCCGCAGGCCTATATGGGTTCGCCCACAGCCATCCTCCGCGGCATCACCTCCCTGATCCGCAGCGACGCCGCAGGCAGGCCCTGCATCATCACCCTGGACACCTCGGCCACCATTGACGACATGAGTGCCGGCGTGCTGCTTAACGTCCTGCTCACCGGCACCGCAAAGATCGTCGCCGTCGCACCCAATTCAAGCGACCTTCCGGCAGACTTCCACTGGCTGCTGACCGACCGCAAGCTGACGGAGGTACGGCTCGGCAACCTCAACGAGCTTCAGACCCGGCAGGTCCTGCTGTCGCTGCTGGGCCACCGGGTGGCCTCATCCCTGGTCAGCACCTACCACCAGATGGTGGGCGGCAACCCCCTGCTGCTCAAAGCCCTGGTCACCGAACAGCAGCTCTCCGGAAACCTGGTCCTGTCGGACTCCGTCTGGACACTGCGGGACAAAGTGGTGCTGGACGGCGCGGCAAGCCTCGACGACATCGTCCGGTCCCGCTGGTCGAGGGAAACACCCCAAACGCGCGAAGTCATCGAAATGCTCTCCTGCGCCCGCCGGGTGGAGCTGTCCAGCCTCACCGCCATCTACGGCGCGGATGTTGTTGCGGACATGGAGGACGGCGGCCTGCTGGAGATTGACGACTCCGAGCAGCGCTGGGTGTCGCTGCGCGAAAAATACATCGGGGACGTCGTCAGGACGTGGCTCAGTATTTCCCGGCGCCGCGAGCTCCGCAGCATCCTGCTGGGCGGCCGGGAGCCGGATCCCGCCACCCTCACGGTGGAAGAACTCATGTCTTTTGCAGCCTGGACGCACGAATGCGAGGCCGAACTGAGTCCGGCGCTTGCACTTGCAGCCGCCCAGGCCGCGGTCCAGCTCTTCGACCCCCGGTTCGCCCTGACGTATGCGGACATGCTCCAGCGGACCGATGCCGAATGGGCTCCGGCTCAACGCCAGAAGGCCGCTGCCTACCTCCTGCTCGACATGCCCGTCCAGGCCCTGGCCGCCTTGGATGACATCTCGCGGCCTGAACTTGAAGCCCTGGACCCGTTGGAGTACGCCCAGGTCATTGCCGCCAAGGCCCGGGTCATGCTCTTCATCCCGGAGCAGGCCGGCAAAGTCCCGGAACTGCTCCACGCAGCCCGGGAACGGCTGGAACAGTTCGGTGAGCACCCGCAGTGGCCGGCCCCGGCGGCGGTTGCGGCGAACCGTATCTCGCTGAGCGAATTCGAATACCAGGCCCACGCCGGCGACTACGCGGCCATGATCCCGGCGCTGGAGCGTGCCGCCGATCCGGCTGCCAACCCGGACCCCGGATTCCGGATCCAGTCCGCGGTCCTCCTGATGAGCGCACTTGCGCTGACGGGCCGCGAAATGGACGCCCTGGGCCTCATGCGGCAAATCGGCGGTCAACTCACCGATTACTCACACATTGTCGGCCTGCGTGAGCATTACACCAGGGAGGCCTACTTCGTCCTGCTGATGGCCGGCCAGTGGCGGCGCTGCATCGACCTCCTCAACCCCTTCAGCACAGGGCAGCCCCACCGGCTTCCGTACCGCAGCGCCGCCACTGAACTCGCGGCCGGCGTCGCTTACGCCTTCTCCGGCAGGGGCGAAGCTGCCCTGGAACCTCTGATTTCCGCTGCTGCCCAGCTGGAGCTGCAGCCCGTCCAAACTGCGCTGCGCACCGCGTACGCAGCCACGGCCCTGGCCTACGCCCAGGCCGGGAACGCCGCGCTCGCCCGCAAGTCCCTCGCGAAACTGCAAAAGACACCCGGCAAGGCGGGCTTCGCGGCGGAAAGCATCATCGAATTCTGCACCCTCGTCGCCGGCCGCTGGCTGGGAGACCCGGAGGCGGGAGCAGCCCTCAAACAGGGCACGCGCCGCAACGTGGAGGCGGGCCGGCACACCGTGGCCGGCGTCTACCTCCTCGCGGCAACGGTCAACGGCAGTGACGCGGATTTCCGCCTCCTCGAGGAGATCGCGGCCAACAGGCAGGGCCCGCTGGCCGAAGTCTCACGGCTGATCGCCGTCGGAACCCGGACAAAGGACGCCAAAGCACTCCTGGAAGGCGGCGAACTCGCGGCCACCCTGGAACTCGATGCCGTGGAGGCGCGGTGCATGGCCCTGGCTGTTGATTTCGCCCGCCAGGACGGGGACTCCCTTTCAGCGAGGACCGCGCAGGCCCGGCTGGATATCCTGGCCGCCACGGTGGCGAACCTGCCGATTGTGCCCAGCAGCGGAAGCCCACTGCTGACCAGCCGGGAACGGCAAATTGCCCGGATGGCCGGCCGCGGTGCCTCCAACCGTGACATCGCCATGGAAATGGGCGTGTCTGTCCGCACGGTGGAAGGCCATCTGTACCAGGTCTTCACCAAACTGGGCGTGACTTCGAGGGGTGATCTGACTGGACTCGTCTAACGGGCACAAGCCGGCGGCCGCGCACCGGCTTCTGACAGGCCGCCGGGAACCGGTGGAGCGCATCTGCAACCTGGTCCGTAATGGTACGCACCAGGCAGTCTTTATCATGGCCGGTCCAGGCATTGGAAAATCGGCCGTCACTGATGCCGTGACGGAGCGGCTGGCCGGGAACATGAACGTCCTTCGCATCCATGCCAGCTCAGCCCTGGCCGGGGTGCCGTTCGGGGTCCTGACCCCTTATACGGGGGAGCTCACCGCTGAGGAATCCGTCTCACCCGTGGCGGTGCTGCGCTCCATGTGGTCCTATTTCGAGAAATTGAAGGCCGGCAACGGGGCCGCCGTCCTGTTGGCGGTGGACGACGCCCACCACTTGGATGATGCATCCGCGGGCGTGCTCGCCGAGGTGATCTCGGCAGGATGGGCAACAGTGCTGGCAGCGGCGCGTCCCCGGCCCGGCCTGCCGCAACCGCTCGACCAGCTCTGGTACGACGGACTGGCCGAACGCGTTGACCTGCGGCCGCTCAACCGGGAACAGATCGAAGAGGTCCTTGCCCACGTCCTCGACGGGACCGTCCCCGGGGCAACGGTTGATGCCGTCTGGAACGCCACAGGAGGCAACCCCCGGATCCTCGACGCCGTGCTCCATGACTCCGCCGAAGCCGGCATCCTGGCCAAGCGCAATGGAATCTGGATGCTGATGGGCGCCCTGCCCACGGATGGTCCCCGCCTGGCGGCCGTGGTGGCGAAAGACCACCTCAGGCGGCGCACCGAGGAACAGGAAGCGCTGAAGCTGATTGCCCTCGCCGGGCCGGTCGGCAGGAAAGTGATCGAAGACATCAGCGGGGCGGCCGTGGTCCGCTCCCTGCTGGACCAGCAGATGATTGTGGAATCGTCCGGCATCCCGGCCGAGCTGTCCATCTGGAACGGGCTTTTCGCCGGTGCCATCAGGAACACGGTGTCGGTGTCCCGCAGCCTTCAACTCCTTGAGAAGGTCAAGGCCCACCAGGACCCTGCCCTCCTCCACGGTGAAGGCAGGCTGCGGTCCGTCGAATGGGCGCTGGAGTGCGGCGTGCGGGTCAGCGAGAACGACATGCTGGCCGCGGCGCGCGAGGCCCTGCTGCGGTTCCGTAACCACAGTGCACGGTCCATCGCAGCCCGCATCCACGAGCCTGCCCTGGTCCCGCTTGCCCAGGCCATCCAGGCGCGGGCACTGTACAACGAAGGAGCCTACGCCGAGGCCGCGGCCCTGCTCGACGCCTGCTGGCTCCCGCTGGCCGGGGACCCCCAGGGACCCGCCGTACTGCTGCTCCGGGTTTCAGCGCACAGGGCCATGGGCAATTTCCTGGGTTCGGTTTCCGACGACGTCGAGAAGCACTGCGCGCTTCCCGACGGCGAAAGAAGCTGGCAGGCAGAATTGCTGCACCTGCTCCAGCTTGGCGCCGAGGTGAATTTCCAGGAACTGGCCGACGAAGTAGACGCCATGCGGAGGGAGCCGGCAGCGGAGTCGGGCGGAGAACCGCTTCGCGTCCTGGCCGAGGGGCTCCTCGCCCATGCCCTCGCCTCGGCGGGGCGTCCGGTCCAGGGATTGGAGGCTGCACTGCTGGCAGCCTCGGAGCTTCCCCCGCTGGACGGCAGTCTGTTCTTCTTCCCCGAGTTCGTGCTGGGGAGGCTCGTGTCCGACTACCTGGCCATGGGGGAATGGGAATCGGCGGAACGGGAACTCGACCACTACGCCGCCGGGCATATGCCGGGTGCGGCCACGCTCAACGGCAGCCTGGAACTGCTCCGGGGCTATTCGTTGCTGCGGCAGGGCCGAATGGAGCGCGCCTATCAGGTGCTGCTGCCGGCTGTGGAAGCACTGAGGCTGAACGACCCCCTGCAGCTGTACCGTTTCGGCACGGCGCTTGGCTTCTACGCCGCAGCCAGGCTTGGCGACACGGAGCAGGCACGGCGCCTGGAACGGGACCACAAGGACGCCGATACCGGCTGGCCGGCCCATGACCTCCTTGCCGAGGCCTATGTGGCGGCCGCCGCCGAATACCTGGCCCACGACGGCAAGGGCCTCGCCGCCCTGCAAACGCTCATGACCACCACGGAGGCATCCGCCCGGACCGGCAACCTCCTTGAAGTCCTGGCCATGTGCTGGGACCTCGGCGACCCCTCGGTGGTTCCCATGGTCCAGGCCGCGGCCCGGGACGTGGAAGGCCGGTGGGCAGAGTCCTTGCTGACCTTGGCCACTGCGTGGGAAGACGCGGATGGGGACGCCCTGATGGCAACGGCTGCCTCGCTGGAGGAAGCAGGCTTTGTCAACATGGCCCGTGAAGCCTACGCCCGTGCCAGCACCGTGCTGGATCAGGCCGGTGAGCGCCGCCGGTCCAGGCAGGCCGTAGCCCAGCGCGAGAAGTGCGACCATGAACTGGGGGAGCGGTTCCGCGAAGGGCGCTTCATTGCTGCAGCGCCCACCGTCCGCCTCACCCGGCGCGAACAGGACATCGTGGAGCTGGCCGTCCAGGGGCTCACCGACCGGGAGATTGCGCAGCGGCTGATGGTTTCCGTCCGGACCGTGGAAGGCCACCTCTACCGCACCTACGTCAAGCTCGGCGTCCGCAGCCGCGACGAACTCGAGGCGGCCCTGCCGAAGTAGGCTGTCGGCGACCCACGCAGGGTGGCACTTGGACGTTGCCGCCCAGCTGGAAGATCCGACGCCGGCACTCACCTGACGCCCCGGCGTCGGCATTGTCGTGCCTCGGGACGGCTCCCGACTCCCCATGTGAAGGGGCAGGAACCCCCTCCCCGTAGTCCCCACGCCCGGATTCGAGTACACCCTACTCGTGTACGGCACGACGCCGGCAGCTTTACTTAAGGAGGCAAAGCAAAGCGGCAGGCTGGAGGTCGCGGAGCAGCCGACAGGACATGATGGCCCTCTCGACTTCCGGTCCCTGGACCGGGCATAGACGGGGCCGGCGACGTCAGAGTCTTCTGAGACCGAGACTCTCCCCCCAGCCGTCGCCGGCCCTCTGCTCCCTCGGCTGAAGCCCGGGACTGCGGTGGCGGCTGCCCCNCCGCCACAGCCGTGTGTGGGACAATTGGGTGTCAGACATTTGGCAGCCCAAGGAGTTCGTTTTGGCCCTCGTTACAACGCCAGCCACACTGGAGCGCGCCGTACCTGCCATGGACAATGCCGAGGTGCTGCGTATCCGCAACGACTTCCCGGTCCTCAACCAGCTGGTCAACGGGGAGCCGCTGGTCTACCTCGACTCCGGGGCTACCTCGCAAAACCCGGTCAGCGTCATCGAGGCGGAGCAGGAGTTCTACGAGCAGCGTAACGCCGCTGTTCACCGCGGCGCCCACCATCTTGCGGTGGAGGCCACCGACGCCTTCGAGGATGCCCGGCAGACCCTCGCCGATTTCATCGGGGCGGATTACGCGGAGACCATCTGGACATCGAACGCCACCGAGGGGTTGAACCTCCTTTCCTACGCGCTCTCGAACGCGACACTGTGGGCCGCCCAGGGGCGGGGGGACCAGGGGCTCAAGGACCTGGCGCTGAAGCCCGGCGACGAGATCGTGGTGACGGAGATGGAGCACCACGCCAACCTCATCCCGTGGCAGGAGCTCGCCTACCGCACCGGGGCCACCCTCCGCTACATCCCCATCGGGGACGATGGCAGCCTCCTGATGGACCAGGCCGCGGCCGTCATCGGTTCCCGCACCAAAGTCCTGGCTTTCACCCACGCCTCCAATGTCCTGGGCACCATCAACCCGGTGCAGGAACTGGCGGCCCTGGGCCACAACGCCGGCGCCCTCGTTGTCCTGGATGCGTGCCAGTCCGCCCCGCACCTGCCGCTGGACGTCAAGGCGCTCGGTGTCGACTTCGCCGTCTTCTCGGGCCACAAGATGCTTGCCCCCACCGGCATCGGCGTGCTGTACGGGCGGCAGGAGCTGCTGGACATCCTTCCGCCGTTCCTGACCGGCGGGTCGATGATCACCACCGTCACCATGGAAAGGGCGGAGTACCTGCCGGCGCCCCAGCGCTTCGAAGCGGGCACGCAGCGCATCTCCCAGGCGGTGGCCCTGGCCGCCGCTGCCAACTACCTCACCGAGACAGGCCTGGACCGCATCCACGCCTGGGAAGCACACCTGGGCCAGCGCCTGGTGGCCGGATTGGAAGCCCTTCCCGGCATCCGTGTGCTTGGCCCGGCCGCCGGACAGGAGAGGATTGGCCTGGCCGCCTTCGACGTCGAGGGGGTCCACGCCCACGACGTGGGGCAGTTCCTCGACTCCCGGGGCATCGCCGTCCGCGTGGGGCACCACTGCGCGCAGCCGCTGCACCGCAGGCTCGGCTTGACCGCCACCACCAGGGCCAGCACATACCTGTACAACACCACCGATGACGTGGACCGCTTCCTGGAAGCAGTGGCCGGCGTCCGGGCCTACTTCCGCGCCTAGCGGCGGGACGAAAGAGGACACCATGAGCCTTGACCAGCTGTACCAGCAGATCATCCTTGACCACTCCAAGGCCCGGCACGGCAGCGGCCTGGCCGCAACCGAAGCGCCGGACGGCACCTCCACGGGCCAGTCGCACCAGCTCAACCCCGTGTGCGGCGACGAAGTGACCCTCCGGCTTGCGGTCCGGGACGGCAAGGTGGCGCAGGTCGCGTGGGATGGGGCCGGCTGCTCCATTTCGATGGCCTCTGCCTCGGTCCTGACCGACCTTGCCGAGGGCATGACCGTGGCCGAATTGCACGGGGTCATCGACAGTTTCCGTGAGGTGCTTCGCTCGCGGGGCAAGGTCCATGCCGATCCTGAGCTGCTCGGCGACGCCGCGGCCTTCGAGGGGGTGGCTCGCTACGCCGCACGCGTCAAGTGCGCCATGATCTCCTGGGTCGCCGCGGAGGACGCCCTCAACCAGGCAGCCTGAGCCGCCGGTCCGGAACACCAAAAAGGCTCTCCTTCCAACGGAAGGAGAGCCTTTTGCATTGGATCTCTAGCCCAGCAGGCCCAGGACGCCGATCACCGCGGTGGCGAGGCCGAGCACCATGGAGATGCTCACCAGCACCACGTGCACGGTCAGGAACTTCGTCGCTTTGCCTGCGGTGTCGCGGGCGCGGGGGTCCTTCATGACCCGGCGGAGGAACTGCGGCCAGACCACCAGGGACCAGACACCGGCGACAATCAGGACCAGTGCGGGAAAAACGGGAAGCTGCATGGGTTAGTGGCTTTCCAGCCAGGCCTGCGCCTGTGCGGCCTGCAGGTTCAGCGCCTTGGCCACCATGGGCTCGGCGGCGTCGGCGATCTTGCCGCCCAGGAACGGAACCGAGGACTTCACGGCGCCCTCAAGCTCCACCCGGGTTCCGCCGCCGTCGGCCACCAGCCGCTGCACGGCGGTGACGTCCACGGGGGCGCCGGCGATCTTCAGCGAAATGTTGCTCTGGCGGGAGCCGTCCGGGGCGGGCGCGTCCCAGCTTTCGACCTGGGTCACCTTGAGGTGCTCGCCCACGAACTTCCGGGCGATCTCCGGCAGGCGGGTGGTGGGAAGGGTCCGCACGGAGGTGGTGTTGAAGGCCCCCGCGATGTCGCCGTCCACGCTGAAGGACTCCAGGCTGCCGCCCACCAGCTGGCTGACGTGACGCTGGAAGTCCTCGTTCACCAGCACAGCGGCGACGCTGTCAACGGGGTGCGGAAGGGTGGTGGTTGCGCTCAGCGCCATGGGTCCTCCTGGGACGTGGGGAACGGATTAAGCCTCCAACATCCTACGGGGTGATGGGTGCGGGCTCCGCATCGGCAAGTTTCTGCGCGGCCGTGGTGATGTTCCGCGCCATGGCCGGGAAGATCAGGCTGTGGAAGGGAAGGACGGCGAGCCAGTAGAGCCGTCCGCTCAGGCCCTTGGGAAAGAAAATGGCGCGCTGCCGGTAGCGGCT
This sequence comes from Paenarthrobacter sp. 22069, assembly GCF_052046035.1. NCBI lineage: Bacteria > Bacillati > Actinomycetota > Actinomycetes > Micrococcales > Micrococcaceae > Paenarthrobacter > Paenarthrobacter sp. 22069. Next base: position 214,242 of record NZ_JBQEQF010000004.1, read on the forward strand.
GCCACCGCCGTCGGGCTCCACGGACAGCTCCAGCCAGGCGCGGCCGGGCGCCCGCATTTCGGCCCGCAGGCGCAGCAGCCGGCCGCGCTCGATCCGCTCCACCCGCCACCAGTCCACCACCTCGCCGGCGGAGAGGGAGTGGGGGTGCCTGCGGCCGCGCAGCAGCCCCGCCCCGCCCGTCAGCTTGTCCAGCCAGCCACGGACCTGCCAGGCCAGGGGCAGCGAGTACCAGCCGTTGCGGCCGCCGATGCCTTCGATGATGGTCCACACGTGGGCGGGATCCACGTCTCCGTGGAAGGTCCGTTCGTCGATGTACACCTTGTGCCCGGCCCACTCGGGGTCGCTGGGGAGCGGATCCGAGTCCGCGCCGGCACTTGCCCAGGTGGTCTCCACCTGGCCGTCGCGTTCCTTGCCCAGCGCAAGGGCCACCGCTGTGCGGTAGGGGGTCAGGCCGCCGTCGGGCTGGGGAATGTACTGGTCGATGTCATGCTCGTTGGCTACGGCGTCGTGCTGGAGCGACTGGACCAGGGGCACTGCCATGGACAGCGGGATGGGCGTGGTCAGGGCTACCCACATCCCGGCCAGCTTGGGCGCGGGCACCGGCAGCGCCAGCACCACACGGTAGGGCAGGCCCGCTTCCGCGGCGTACTCCTTCATCATCCCCGCGTAGGTAAGTACCTGCCGGCAGCCGATATCGAAGGTCCGGCTGATGGGCCCCTCCAGCGAGGCGGCGGACACCAGGTAATAGAGGACGTCGCGGACGGCGATGGCCTCGATCCTGTTGCGCACCCAGCTGGGCGCCGGCATCAGGGGCAGGGTTTCGGAGAGGTGGCGGATCATTTCGAAGGAGGCGGACCCGGATCCGATCACCACGCCGGCCTGGAATACGATGGCGTCCACGGGGCCGTCCAGGAACACCTTTCCCACCGCTTCACGGGACCTCATGTGGGTCGAGAGCTCCACGCCCTGCGGGTGCAGGCCGCCCAGGTATACGATCCGGTGCACGCCTGCGTCCGCTGCGGCGTCCGCTGCGGTGGTGGCCATGGCCTTTTCCTTGGCCTCGAACCCGGCGCCGGCGGCCATGGAGTGGACCAGGTAGTAGAAGACGTCGACGCCGGCCAGGGCGTCGCGGAGCGCATCACCGTCCTCGAGGCTGCTTTCCACCACGTCAACCCTGTCCCGCCACGGGACGCCGGCAATCTTGTCGGGGGAGCGGACCAGGACCTTGACCGTATGGCCGGCTTCCAGCAGCCGGGGCACCAACCGGCCGCCAATGTAGCCGGTGGCTCCGGTGACAAGGACGGTCTTGCGTGTTGGCTGGGCACTCATTGCGGTCATCCTGGCTCCTGTTCGTCCCAAGGGGTTCGGAGCGGCAGCCCGTGCGGACGGCTGTTCCGATCGAATGCGGCGTGGCCCTGCCAGCCTAGGCCCGCTGGCGCCGGCCCGCCATGTCACTCCTGCGCGGTAGGCTGGGTCTACCCGGGATTCGCAGCGAATTTCGGGTTTTCGCGTTGCCTGCGATCGCCATGAACACCACAGGAGCTTCTGCCATGAGTCTTTCCGGCCAGTCCGCCGCCGGCACTTCCAGCACAGGCAAGACCGCCACCGGTAAGCCCGGCACAGGCCCGGCACTGGACGGGCTCCGCCGCGCCCTGGAACCGGACCAGACGTTCGCCCGCGTCACGGCTGAGGCTGCCAGGGGCTTCTCCGTCCGGGGGCAGGACTACCAGATCAGCGCTCCGGCCGGCCTGCGCCCTGTTCTCCTCGCGGAAATGGCGGACGGGCTCGCGGCTGCGGCCGACGGCGCGGAACCCGGCGTGGTGGTGGCGGTCACCGCCACCGGCCGCGAGGCCGAGGACCTGGCGGCAGCCCTGCGCGCCTACCTGCCGGCAGACGCCGTGGCAGAATTCCCCAGCTGGGAAACCCTCCCGCACGAGCGGCTGTCGCCGCGCTCGGACACGGTGGGCCGCCGGCTGTCCGTGCTGCGCCGTCTGGCACACCCGGAAAGTTCGACGGCGGGGCGGCTGCGCGTCGTCGTCGCTCCCGTCCGCGCCGTGGTCCAGCCAGTGGTGGCGGGCCTTGGTGACCTGGTCCCTGTCACGTTAAAGGTGGGCCAGGACGTTCCGTTCAGCAGCGTGGTGAAGAGCCTCGCCGACGCCGCCTATGCCCGAGTGGACATGGTGACGCACCGCGGCGAATTCGCCGTCCGCGGCGGCATCATCGACGTCTTTCCGCCCACCGAGGACCATCCCATCCGCGTGGAATTCTTCGGGGACGAAGTGGACCAGATGCGCTGGTTCGCCGTGGCAGACCAGCGCTCGCTGTCCGCTCCTGGCATCCACCACCCCACCGAACTGCACGCTCCACCCTGCCGGGAAATCCTGATCACCCCGTCCGTCATGTCCCGGGCCGCCACCCTGAAGGCCCAGCTTCCGGCCGCGGCGGACATGCTGGAAAAGATCGCCGACGGCATCGCCGTGGAGGGCATGGAATCGCTCGCCCCGGTGCTGGTGGATGCCATGGTCCCGTTCGTGGACCAGCTGCCCGCGGATTCCATCGCCGTGGTGGTCGAACCCGAGAAGGTGCGCACCCGCGCCCACGACCTCGCCGCCACCAACGAGGAATTCCTCGAAGCTGCCTGGTCCACAGCGTCCGACGGCGGGGCGGCCCCTTTGGACCTCAGCTCCCAGGCCAGCGCGGCGCTGCATTCGGCAAGCTTCCGTTCGCTGGCTGAAACCCGCGGCTCAGCCCTGGCGCACGGCGTGTCCTGGTGGTCCATCACGTCCCTGGCGCAGGACGCGGAACTGCTCCCCGAGATCGATGTCCTGAACCTGCACGCCCGGGAGCCCCGCGGCTACCAGGGCGACGTGGCGGAGATGATGGACTTCATCGGCTCCCACGTCCGGGACCAGTGGCGGATCGTGGTGGCCACCGAAGGCCCCGGGCCGGCCCAGCGCCTGGCGGAACTCTTCCACGAAAACGACATCCCCTGTGCCCGGGTGGACAGCCTGGACCACGAGCCCCAGCCGGGCATCATCGAGGTGACCACTGCCGTCGTCGGCCGCGGTTTCGTCCTGGACGGGCTCAAGCTGGGCTTGCTCACCGAAGCCGACCTGCTGGGCCGCACGTCTGCCGGGTCCACCAAGGACATGCGGCGGATGCCCTCCAAGCGCCGCAACGCCGTCGACCCCCTCCAGCTGGTGGCGGGCGACCACGTGGTTCACGAACAGCACGGCATCGGCCGGTTCGTGGAGCTCATCCAGCGCAAGGTGGCCGGCGGCGGCGACGGCGTGCGCGAATACCTGGTCCTGGAATACGCGCCCGCCAAGCGCGGCGCCCCCGGCGACCGGCTGTTCGTCCCGACCGACCAGCTGGACCAGGTGACCCGCTATGTGGGCGGCGAGACCCCTGTCCTGAGCAAGATGGGCGGCGCGGACTGGGCCAGCACCAAGTCCAAGGCGCGCAAGGCCGTCAAGGAGATCGCCGGTGAGCTGATCCGGCTGTACTCGGCCCGGATGGCGTCGCGTGGGCACGCGTTTGGCCCCGACACACCCTGGCAGCGCGAACTGGAGGAAGCCTTCCCGTACGTCGAGACGCCCGACCAGCTGACCACCATCAACGAGGTCAAGGCGGACATGGAGCGGGAAATCCCCATGGACCGCCTGGTGTCCGGCGACGTGGGCTACGGCAAAACCGAGATTGCGGTGCGCGCCGCGTTCAAAGCGGTGCAGGACGGCAAGCAGGTGGCCGTACTGGTGCCCACCACACTGCTGGCCCAGCAGCACTACGAAACGTTCACCGAACGATTCTCCGGCTTCCCGCTCCGCGTGCGCCCCCTGTCCCGGTTCCAGAGCACCAAGGAGGCAAAGGAAACCGCCGAAGGCGTCAAGAGCGGCGCCGTGGACGTGGTGATCGGCACCCACCGGCTGCTGGCCAAGGACTTCGAGTTCAAGGACCTGGGCCTGGTGATCGTGGACGAGGAACAGCGGTTCGGCGTCGAACACAAGGAAGCGCTGAAGAAGATGCGCACCAACGTCGATGTGCTGGCCATGAGTGCCACCCCCATTCCGCGCACCCTGGAAATGTCGCTGACCGGGATCCGGGAAACCTCAACCCTGGCCACCCCGCCGGAGGAACGGCACCCGGTGCTGACCTACGTGGGTCCGTACACGGACAAGCAGACCTCCGCCGCCATCCGCCGCGAGCTGATGCGCGAAGGCCAGGTCTTCTTCGTCCACAACCGGGTGTCCACCATCGAACGGACGGCGGCGAAGATCCGCGAACTGGTACCGGAAGCCAGGGTGGAGGTGGCACACGGCAAGATGTCGGAGAGCCGCCTGGAGCAGATTATCGTGGACTTCTGGGAGAAGAGGTTCGACGTCCTGGTCTGCACCACCATCATCGAGACCGGGCTGGACATCTCTAACGCCAACACCCTGATCGTGGACGGGGCGGACAAGTACGGCCTGTCCCAGCTGCACCAGCTCCGCGGCCGCGTAGGCCGGGGCCGGGAGCGCGCCTATGCCTACTTCCTGTACCCCTCGGAGAAACCCCTGGGCGAGGTGGCACTGGAGCGCCTCAAGGCCGTTGCGGCCCACAACGAACTCGGTGCCGGCATGCAGCTGGCCATGAAGGACCTGGAGATCCGCGGGGCGGGCAACCTGCTGGGCGGGGAACAGTCAGGCCACATCCAGGGGGTGGGATTCGACCTGTACATCCGCCTGGTGGGCGAAGCCGTGGCGGACTTCCGCGGCGAGGCCGAGGAAAAGGCCGCCGAGATGAAGATCGAGCTGCCGGTCAACGCGCACCTGCCGCACGACTACGTCCCGGGAGAACGGCTGCGGCTGGAGGCCTACCGCAAGCTGGCCGCCGCGCTGACCGACGACGCCATTGATGAGGTGCAGGCAGAACTCGTGGACCGCTACGGCGAGCTTCCGCTGCCGGCCCTTAACCTGGTGGCGGTGGCACGCTTCCGGGTTGCCGCCCGCGAAGCTGGACTGTCCGACGTCGCGCTGCAGGGAAACTTCATCAAGTTCTCCCCGGCGTCCCTCCCGGAGTCCAAGACCATGCGGCTGAACCGGATGTACCCCGGCTCGCAGTCCAAGCCCGCCTTGGACGCAATCCTCATTCCCAAGCCAAAGACTGCCCGGATCGGCGGCAGGGACCTGCAGGACGCCGAAATCCTGGAGTGGGCCAATGGCGTCATCCGCAACATCTTCTCCGACGCGCCCCTGGCCGCGCCGGCAGTCAGCGGCTAGGACGTGATGGGAGGACACCACGCCGCGTCGGGAGCCGCGGCGTGGGTAGCTGTTGCGTCCACTGGCCCCTACACCCTGGGCTGGTACCCGCTTGATCCCACCGGCATCCTCATCGGGGGCATGGCAACCGCGGGGACGGCGCTGGTCTGCGACTGGGACCACCGCTCCAGCACCGTGGCCCACTCACTGCCGCCGCTGTCCAACGCGATCGCGCGCGGCATCGAAAACGCCAGCGGCGGGCACCGGCAGGGCACGCACTCGATCCTGGGAGCGGCGGTGTTCGTGTTCCTGGCCGGTCTGGCGTCGCAGGTCCATATGGATACCGGGTGGGGGCGGCTGTCGGTGGGCGCGGGACTGCTGTGCATGTTCCTGATCAACATCGCAGCGAAGGCGTTGAAGCTCTTTCCCAAGAGTGGTTTCATCTCGAACTGGATTTTCGCCCTGGCCATGGCGGGCCTGGTGACGGTGTATGCGCCCGACCAATGGACCTGGCTCCCCACGTCGATGCTGATTGGCGTGGCGGTGCATATCGTGGGCGACCTCATCACCACCGGGGGAGTGCCGTTGCTGTGGCCGCTGGTGGTCCGGCCGCCGAAGCTGCTCCGCCGCCTGCCATTGCTGCGGAATGTGTGGCGGCCCAATGGCGCCCTGTCCGTTCCCCTGCTGGGGAGGGCCGGTTCCAAGCGGGAATGGCTGGTGCTGATCCCGGTGAGTGCGTACGCCATGGTGGGCATGTCCATGGCGGGCTGGGCCATCGCCCAGCACCACTGGGGACGGGCGGCGGCAGCCGCGGGTGCCTGGATCAGGCTCTGGTTCTAGGTACGGGCAGCGTCCGGCAGCGTCCAGCGGCAGACAGCAAAGGACCCCGGACGCAGTCCGGGGTCCTTTCCAATGCTCAGCCCGACTGGGGCCGCACCGGGTGTCCTTGTGGGAAAGGTACAGCCAAATGCCGGGGTTAGTGCTCGCCGGCGGAATCGGAGCGGCCGAAAACGGTCAGCGGAATCCAGAACGCCAGGCCAAAGAGGACAAGGCAGACGGCCATGGGCCAGGGGTTTTCCAGGCTGAGGAAGGACAGCGAATAGATGGCGCCCAGGAACAGGGCAAAGCAGACCACGAAGAGGACCAGGCTGCCTGCCAGGTTGTTCTCGTTCTGCGGGGTCCGGACGGCTTCCTGGTTGGACGCCGAGTCCCGGCTGGACGCGTTGATCTGGCTGGACATGTGTTCCTCCTCGGCCCCGCGGGGCGTCATCTGTGGCGGCTTCCGGTGCCGGTCAGTAAGCGGCTGAACCCTGTTCACCCTTGACGATGGCAATCCCGGAGCTGGCACCAATTCGTGTTGCACCTGCTGCAATCATAGCCTGCGCGTCGGCCAGGGACCGTACGCCGCCGGACGCCTTGACCCCCAGGTCCGGGCCCACGGTCCTGCGCATCAGGGCCACGTCCTCCACGGTGGCGCCGCCGCCGTTGAATCCCGTTGAGGTCTTCACGAAGTCGGCCCCGGCGGCCACGGCCGCCTGGCAAGCGAGGACCTTCTGCTCATCCGTCAGGAGGGCTGTTTCGATGATGACTTTCAGGATGGCGCCGCCCGCGTGGACAGTTTCGGCGACGGCGGCAATGTCCTCCACCAGCGCACCCTTGTCCCCGGCCCGGGCGGCGGCGATGTTGATCACCATGTCAACCTCGTCCGCGCCGTCCAGCACGGCGCCACGGGCCTCGAAGGACTTCACGTCGGTGGGGGTTGCTCCCAGCGGGAAGCCCACCACGGAGCAGGCCAGGACACCGGAGCCCTTGAGGGCGGTGGTGACGGTCTTGACCCAGATAGGGTTCACGCAGACCGACTTGAACCGGTACTCGGCGGCTTCCGCGCAGACCTTCAGCACATCCGCTTCGGAGGCCTCGGGCTTGAGCAGCGTGTGGTCGATAAAGGAGGCAATATTCGCGGGTCCGGCAGGCTGGGCGGTGCCTGTATGCACGGTGGCTTCGTTGCTCATGATGGTCCTCTCGAAGGGCCGCGGAGGCCTGGCGTTGACTCGGTTTCGGGAACCATCTTGTCACAGCGCGGCTTGTCCCAGTGCAGGGTGTCACAGCCCGGGCAGGCGGTCCTCCGGGCCCCGGCTCAGGCAGCAGCCTGCAGGGCCGGCGCTTCCGATGCCGCGCTCAACAACTGGGTGGCGCACGCGCCTGCCGCGGATGCTGCCGCCACCAGCAGTCCCAGCCGCACGCCGTCGAACGCTGCGGCGTCACCGATCGCCCAGATTCCCGCAACCGAGGTGCGGAAGTCCCTGCTGATCACTATGCCGCCGCCGGGGGCAGTGTGCAGGCCTGCGCTGGCCGCGAGGTCGTCCCGGGATACCCGGTCCTCGGCCAGGACCACCAGGTCACCGGTCATGCTGCTGCCGTCTTCGAACACCACAGCGGAGGCGGCAAGGGACGAAGCGGATCCACCGGACACGACGGCGGGGATGACCGCGGCGGGCCGGGCCGTGGTGCGGATGGGCCGCACGCCTTTGGCGCGGAGCACTGCCTCGGCTTGCCCGGCCGCTGCGCCCGTCCCCACCAGGATCCCCACCGGGCGGCGCCCCAGCTCCCTGGCCACTTCCTGCACCCCTTCGGCAATGCGCGGGGCGTCGTCGATGGTGGAGTAGCTCAGGCACTGCGCCGCGCCGTCCACGGGGTTGGCGACGGGTGCCGAGCCAGTGGCGATAACCAGCTGGTCGTAAGCGAATTCCATGCCGTCGGCGGTTGCGACGGTGCGGTTTACGGCATCAATGTGGCTTGCGGGCTGGCCGAAGCGGACCGAGACCTGGGGCAGCGAGGCCAGCTCCAGCAGCTCGTCCGGCGTGTCATCCCGGTTGCTCAGCACGGTGATGGTTCCGGTGAACCGGGCGCGGTCCAGCTGCGCCACGAGGGCCTGGGCAGAAGGGCCGGCGCCGGCGATGACGATGCGGGTTGCAGTGGAGGTGGACGTGGAGGGTGCCGGAGCGGACATGTGCTGGCCCTTTCGCTGGCGGCCGGAGTGCGGCCGGAACTTCGTGATGGGACCCAGCGTAGGCCTGCGCTTTTTCCGGCGTGTTTCCCCGCAGTTGCCGTTCAGCGGACCCCTGTTCGCCAGTATTTACCGGCCGGTAACAGAACCGGTGACGCACCTCTCATTCGGTGTCCGCGCGACACAAAAGCTGCCGCGCCGGGCGCTGGGCGCCCGGCCGGAGCCACCTAGACGCGGATCCGGTAGCCGCGCTTCACCACCGTTTCAATGAGCTTGCCATCAGGCAGTGAGGACCGCAGCCTGCTGACGGTCATGTCCAGCGCGTGCACAGAACCACGCAGTTCCAGCAGGTCGGACAGCGATTCGCGGGACAGGACCGCGCCGCCGGCACCCAGCAGCGCGCGCAGGAGCAGCAGGGGAGCGGGCGCGAGTTCCACTTGCTGGCCATCGATCCGCAGGCTGCGCCCGCGCAGCTCGATGTTTCCGGAGCGGGTATCCAGCCGCCGGACGTGGTTCAGGGCCAGGTGCTCGCAGACCAGCCTAATGAGGGCACCCATCCGGAACCGCTCGGGAATCAGCGGCGTCACGCCGGCGTCCAGGAGCGGCTGCGCGGTGACAGGACCCACCACGGCGGTGGTCACGTTCAGTTTCAGGCTTTCCACCAGCTGCTTGTAGAGGCCCATCTCGTGGGCCGTGCTCCACATAGCGTCCACGGCGGGGGCGCTGGTGAAGGTCAGGACATCCAGGTTGCCGCTGCATGCCGCTTCGATCAGCCTCGGCAGCTTGTCCTCGCCGTCGGGCTTCACCCAGCGGTAGGGCGTGACGGTCAGGACCGTGGCGCCGGACATCCGCAGCCGTTCGATCTGGCGGACGTCGGTGTAGCCGTGCAACTGCATGGCTACGGTTTTGCCACGGACGCCTTCAGTGAGCAGCATGTCGACCAAAGTGGAGGTGGTTTCGTCGCTGCTGATGCCGACGTCGGCAAGACCGGCCGCGCGCACGGCGCCGCGGGCTTTGGGGCCCCGCACGAACATGCGGCAGCTGCCCAGCGTTTCGAGCAGTTCGTCGCCGATCCCGAAGGAGTCCGCGGCTTCGCACCACCGGCGCATGCCGTAGGCGGTGGTGGCGATGCACAGGTCGGGCTTGGCGGCGATGATGGCCTTGGTGTCCTCGATGAGGCGCAGGTCTTCCTGCACGGGGGCGATCTTCAGGGCCGGCGCGTGCAGCACCTCGGCGCCCCGGCGTTCCAGGGCCTCGATCAGGTCGCGCGAGCGGCGGTCCGAGGTCACGCCGATGCGGAAACCCTCCAGCGGCGACTCGGCGGCGTCCGTGGCTTCCTCGGCCTGGGGTGGTTCGGGCCGCAGCTGTTCAGCCGGTGCAAGTGCAGTCATGGGGGTCAATCCTTTCATGATCCCAGCAGCGAGGCCGCCAGCCTGTCCAGGTCCGCGGCGGCTCCGGCGTGGTCCCGGTTGGCTTCAGCCACCCGCACCACCTCACCGATGACCAGCACTGCGGGATTGCTGCAGCCGGCAGCGGCGGAGGCGATAGTGCCAAGGTCCGCAATGGTGGTGCGCTGGCCGGGCCGGTAGCCGCGCTCCACCACGGCCATGGGCATGTCCGGCCGCATTCCCGCGCGCCGCAGTCCGGTCGCCAGCTGGTGGAGGGTCCCGATGCCCATCAGCACCACAATGGTGCCGCCCAGCCCGGCCAGATGGTGGTGCTCCTTCTCGGTGAGCGGTGCGTGCCCGGAGACCACCGTGAACATGTGGCTGACTTCCCGGTGGGTCACGGGGATTCCTGCGGCTGCCGGTACGGAGATCGCGCTGGTGACGCCGGAGACCACCTGGACCTTGACGCCCGCCGCCACGCAAGCGGCAACTTCCTCGCCGCCGCGGCCGAAGACGTACGGGTCCCCGCCCTTGAGGCGGACCACGTTGTTGCCGGCCAGCGCGCTTTCCACCATCAGCTTCTCGATGTCGGACTGGCTGACCTTGTGGTGGCCCGGTTTCTTCCCGACGTCGACGAGTTCCGCGGACGTCAGCATTGGCAGCTCCTGGTACGGGGCCAGGCGGTCGTAGAAGACGACGTCGGCGTCCCGAAGCGCCTTGACGGCAGCGACGGTGAGCAGGTCGCCGGTGCCGGGGCCGCCTCCCACCAGGGTGACGTGCCCGGCGGGCCCGGCGGCAGGTTCCGTGGCAACCGGTATACCCGCCTTCCGGCAGCGGTCCATGAACGCGTTCCAGCCGGGCTGTCCGTCCTCGACGGCGGCCACCAGGAACAGCTGCTCCGGCAGCTCGGCGACCGTGGCACTGCCGGGGGTGGCGCGGCGGTGGACGACGGCGCCCGCGGCCTGGTACCGGCGCACCGCCTGCCGCGCAGCGGTCGGGTTGCCGGTCACCAGGACGTTCCGGCCGGTGAGGTCGATACTGAGCTGCATGGCTATGCCTCGTTTCCGATGGTTTCCGGTGCGGAGGGCCGGACCGGGATGGAAGCGCCGATCAGGACCTTGCCCTTTTCCTCCGCGGTGGCGGGCCGCATCTGGCCGCGCTCGTCCGGCACGAAGGTGATGGAGTCGTCCTTCTGGTCGGGTGCGTTGACGAAGGACCGGAACCGGCGGAGCCGCTCCGGGTCCTTGAGGGTGTCTGCCCACTCGTCAACGTAGGTGTCCACGTGCTTGGCCATGGCCGCTTCAAGGTCCGCCGCGATGCCCAGTGTGTCCTTGACCACCACGTCCTCGACGTGCTTGATGCCGCCGTCGAGTTCTTCCTGCCACCGGGCCGTGCGCTGCAGCCGGTCCGCGGTGCGGATGTAGTACATGAAGTAGCGGTCGATGTACTTGATCAGGGTTTCGTCATCCAGGTCCTTGGCCAGGAGCTGCGCATGGGCCGGGGTGGCTCCGCCGTTGCCGCCGACGTACAGGTTCCAGCCGTCCGCCGTCGCGATCACTCCGACGTCCTTGCCGCGGGCCTCGGCGCATTCGCGCGCACATCCGGAAACGCCCATCTTCAGTTTGTGCGGGCTGCGCAGGCCGCGGTAGCGCAGTTCCAGCTTGATGGCCATGGCCACCGAGTCCTGGACGCCGAACCGGCACCAGGTGGAACCGACGCAGGACTTCACCGTGCGCAGGCTCTTGCCGTAGGCCTGCCCGGACTCGAACCCGGCGTCCACCAGCTCCTTCCAGATCTCCGGGAGCTGCTCCAGCCGCGCCCCGAACATATCGATCCGCTGGCCGCCGGTGATCTTGGTGTACAGGCCGTACTTTTCGGCAACGGCCGCGATGACGCCGAGCTTCTTCGGAGTGATCTCGCCGCCGGCGATGCGGGGCACCACTGAGTAGGTGCCGTCCTTCTGCATGTTGGCCAGCGCCCGGTCGTTGGTGTCCTGGAGGGTGCCGCGTCCGGCGTCGAGCACGTAGGCGCTGTTCTGGCTGGCCAGGATGTTGGCGATGGTGGGCTTGCAGATGTCGCAGCCGGCGCCGGTGCCGTACTTGGCCATGATCTCCTCGAAGGAGGTCAGTTCCAGGACCCGGATGGCGTCGAACAGCTCCTGGCGGGAAAGCTCGATGTGCTCGCAGAGGGCCTTGGAGACCTCCACGCCGGACTTGGTCAGCTCGGTCTCCAGCAGCTTCTTCAGCATGGGCACGCAGGAACCGCACTGGGTGCCGGCCCGCGTGCAGCCCTTCAGCTCACCCAGTTCCTGCACCGGGGCGTTGCCCTCGCAGGCACCGCAGCCGTTGATGGCGTCGCGGATGCTGCCGGCGGTGACGTTGTTGCAGGAGCAGAGCGTGGCGTCGTCGGGAAGTTCCGTCTCGGGAGCCTCGCCGCCGCCTGCCGCGCTGAGGAACGCGCCCGGCTCGGCCGGCAGTTCACGGCCCAGCAGCGGCCGGAGGCTCATGTACGGCGATGCGTCGCCGACGAAGATGCCGCCCAGCAGGGTCTTGGCGTCGTCGGTGGTGACGATCTTCTGGTAGACGCCGCGTGCGGGGTCCGCGTAAACGATCTCGAGGGCGTGCTCGGTCCGGGCAAAGGCGTCTCCGAAGCTGGCAACGTCAACGCCGGAGAGCTTCAGTTTGGTGGCGGTGTCGAAGCCGGGGAAGGTGGCGTCGCCGCCGTGCAGCCGGTCCGCAACGATCTCCGCCATGGTGTTGGCGGGTGCCACTAGGCCCAGGCACATGCCGCCGAAGTTGGCCACTTCACCGATGGCCCAGATGCCCGGCACCTCGGTGGCGCAGTAGTCATTGATCACCACGCCGCCGCGCTGGCCCAGGCTGAAGAGCTGCTCCTCGCCGTCCGCGGCACGGAACAGCTCATCGCGGGGCTTGACGCCGACCGCGACGATCACCAGGTCGGCCGGGATGATGCGCTCGTCCGCCATCAGCACTCCGGTGACCTGGCCGTCGTCGTCCGTCAGAATCTCGGAAGGGAACACGCCGCCGTGCACTTCGAAGCCTTTCGCCTCGATGAGGCGGCCCAGGGCCTGGCCGGCGCCCTCGTCCAACTGGGTGTTCATCAGCCACGGCGCACCGTTGATGACAACCGGGGTGGCGCCCAGCTGCTCGGTGCCGGCGGCCGACTCGAGCCCCAGGAGACCGCCGCCGATGGTCACGGCGTTGACCTTGCGGCCGAGCCTGGTGGTGAGTTCGGCGAGAGCCTTGTTGATGGCCCACACGTCCTCAAGGGTGCGGTAGACGTGGGCGTGTTCGGCACCGGGGATGGGCAGGCGGACGGCGTCCGAGCCCGTGGCAACCACCAGTTCGTCATATTCGTAGGAGTTCCCGGCAGCGGTTTCCACCGTCTTGGCCGCCGCGTTGATCCCGACCACGCGCTCGCCGGTCTTCAGGTCCAGCGAACCGTGGTCCCACATGGAGGCCGTCCCCAGGGTGAGGTCCACCCCGGTATCGGTGAGGGCCTTGGAGAGCGCCACCCGGTCATAGGGGAGGTGGGCTTCCTCGGTAAGGACCGTGACATGCCAGCCGTCGAGGCCGCGGGCATGCATGGCGTCCGCAAAACGGTGGGCCGCGGGGCCGCCGCCGGCGACGACGATGCGGCGCGGAGTCTCTGTGCTTGAAGTCTGTTCGGTCACTGTGGGCCTTTCGCATGGGCCGCAGACGGTGCTCTGCAGCTTGTGCCTCAAGCCTAGGAAGGGGCAGTTTCGCCTCAGTTTCCCAATTGTTTCGTCAACTTAACTTCTGCATCACGAACGCATTTCCGATCGCGTTAGGTCTCTTTTACGCGCCGGACACATTCACCGCACCCGGTTGAAACACCCGGACCCTAGCGTTGGAAACGGCCGCAAAAGCAGCGGCTGCAAGGACAACAGGCACAGGGAAAGGAGCCGGACATGACGGCAACACTGGAACTTGGGGCGCTCGCCGCCGACTCAGACCTCGCTGGATTCGAGACCGGCTGGTACCGCGTCTGCGCAGTTGACGACCTCGAACCCGCCTGGGGTGAGGCCGCACTGGTGGCGGGCCGCCAGGTGGCGCTGTTCCGCACCGGCCCCAGGGAAGTCTTCGCCGTCGCCCATGAGGATCCGGCCACGGGAGCCCACGTCATGGCCCGGGGCATCCTGGGGTCCAAGGGAACCCGGCCCACCATCGCCTCCCCGCTGCACAAAGAGGTCTACGACCTTGAATCCGGCGAATGCTACAGCGGCCCCGGGCTGCGCCTGGCCGTGTTCAGCACCCGGGTCATCGACGGGTTCGTCGAGGTGCAGCTCTAGCAGTTCAACCGCACCCTTGGGGCCGCCGGGCGTTTGACGCCACGCGGCCCCTTTTGGCTTTAACTCCCGGTACCGACGGCGGGTCCTGTCCGGGGGTCCTAGGTGCGGTCCTGGGGTGCGGTCCCTAGAGTCCCAGTGCCTCGCTGACGTCATGCAGGACCTCATCGAGCGAGGCCCGGGCCGCCTGGTGTGCTGCGGGCAGTTCGGCTGCCGTCCCCACCTGGTGGATGACTTCGAGGTAGCACTTGAGTTTCGGTTCCGTACCGCTGGGCCGGATGATCACCCGGGTCAGGTTGCGGGTGATGTACAGCAGGCCCTCCGTGGGCGGAAGCTGCGCAGTGCCTTCGGCGAGGTCCGTGAAGACTTCCACCGCGGACTGTCCGAATGACTCGGGCGGCGAAACCCGGAGACGGTTCATCATCGCGTCCAGGAGGCCAAGGTCCGCCACCCGGATGCTCAGCTGGTCGCTGGCATGCAGGCCGTGCTGGAGGTACAGCTCGTCCAGGGTGTCAAAGACTGTCCTGCCGGCGGCTTTGGCGGTGGCAGCGAGTTCGGCGATCAGGACAGCTGCGGAGATGCCGTCCTTGTCCTTCACCAGATTCGGTGCAACGCAGTACCCCAGGGCCTCCTCGTATCCATAGACCAGGCCGGGGACGCGGGAGATCCACTTGAATCCGGTGAGGGTTTCCTCGTGGGCGAAGCCGGCCGCGGCGGCGATCCGTGCCAGCAGCCGTGAGGAAACGATCGAGTTGGCGAAAACGCCGGGGCTGTCCGCATCTGTACCTGCGGCAGGGCCGTCGGCGAGCCGGGCAGCTATGTGGGCACCCAGCAGGGAACCCACTTCGTCGCCCCGGAGCATCCGCCAGGCGCCTGTGCCGGGGTCTTTCGCCGCCACGGCTGCCCTGTCGGCATCGGGGTCGTTGGCGATGACGAGGTCGGCGTCCAGGTCCGCAGCCGCTTCCAGGGCCAGGTCCAAAGCGCCCGGTTCCTCCGGGTTGGGGAAATTGACCGTGGGGAAATCGGGGTCCGGCTCGGCCTGTTCGGCCACCACGGTGACATCCGTGAAACCTGCCGAACGCAGGACGTCGAGCGCCGTCCCGCCGCCAACGCCGTGCAGGGGAGTCAGGACGATCCGCAGGTCCCGCGCGGGGAAGCGGTCCGGCATGGTGAGGGCCGCCGTCGCCCGCTCATATTCTGCTGCCAGCGAGCCGTCCAGGACAGTCCAGCCGTCCTTGGCCAGTGCTATGGATTCCACCGGTCCCACGGCGCTGATCCGGGCGGCGATTTCGGCATCATAGGGCGCCACAATCTGGGCGCCCCCGCCGTTCGGGGCTACCGCGTGCCTGCCCAGGTAGACCTTGTATCCGTTGTCCTGCGGGGGGTTGTGGCTGGCGGTGACCATGACGCCGCCGTCGCAGTCCAGGGCGCGGACGGCGTACGCCAGCAGGGGAGTGGGCAGGGCGGCCGGCAGCAGGAAGGTCTCGATGCCGGCGGCCGTGAAAATGGCGGCCGTTTCCGCCGCGAAGACGTCTGAGTTATGCCGGGCGTCATAGCCGACGACGGCGCGGGGCCGGCTGCCCGGAGCAGCCTTGCCGACGACGTCCACCAGGAAGGCAGCGAGACCGGCCGCGGCGCGGCGCACCACCACCCGGTTCATCCGGTTGGGGCCGGGGCCCAGCGCGGCCCGCAGCCCGGCGGTGCCGAACTGCAGGGTGCCGCGGAAGCTGTCGTCCAGTTCCTGCCGCGCTGCGGGGTCGCCGTCGCCGGCCAGGCGGACCAGCTCGAGGAGTGATGCCTTGGTGGCGGGGTCCGGGTCCTGGGCGGCCCACTCACGGGCCTCGGCGAGCAGGCGAAGTTCGGCATCGGCAGTCGTCATGGGCATAACGCTATCGTCATTGCCCGCCCCCGTGATGCACCGGGCGCGTGGCCGGTTAGAGCCGGGCGATGATGTCGGCCAGCAGCCGGGAGATCCGCGGGCCCGCGGCCTGGCCGGATTCGAGCACTTCCTGGTGGCTGAGCGGCTTGGGGCTGATGCCGGCTGCAAGGTTGGTGACCAGCGAAATGCCGAACACCTCCATGCCCGCATGCCGCCCGGCGATGGCCTCCAGCGCCGTCGACATGCCGATGAGGTCCGCGCCGATCCGCTTGGCGTACTGCACTTCTGCGGGTGTCTCGTAATGCGGGCCGGGGAACTGGGCGTACACGCCCTCGTCCAGGGTGGGGTCCACCTCACGGGCAAGGTTCCGGATCCTGGGGGAGTACAGGTCTGTCAGGTCCACGAAGGTGGCGCCCTCCAGCGGGGAAGCGGCGGTGAGGTTGATGTGGTCCCGGATCAGGACCGGAGTGCCGGGGGCCCAGTCCTCGTTGAGTCCGCCGCATCCGTTGGTGAGGACCAGGGTGCTGCAGCCCGCGGCCGCCGCGGTCCGGATGCCGTGCACCACGGCGCGGACGCCCTTGCCCTCGTAGTAGTGGGTGCGGGCGCCCAGGACCAGGGCCCGCTTTCCCGAGGGGGTCAGGATGGAACGGATGGTGCCTGTATGGCCCACAACGGCGGGTGCGTGGAAGCCGGGAACTTCGTCCGCGGACAGGGTGGCGGTGGTCTCGCCGATCAGGTCGGCGGCTTCGCCCCACCCGGAGCCAAGGACCAGGGCGGTGTCGTGGCGGTCCACGCCCGTCTCCTCGGCGATGTAGTCCGCGGCAGCGCGGGCGGCGGCGAACGGGTCCGTCTTCAGGAAGTCTGTAGTACTCACCAGTACAAGTTATCCTGCCGGCCCTGTTGCATCCGTCACGGCGGGCCCGGAAAGAGGCCAGGATTCTTGGTGGTCAGGCGGAAATGGACGAGAATGGATGACTGTGACTACGCATCCAGATTTCAGTTCCCCCCGGATCGCAATCCTGGGAGGTGGTCCCGGCGGATATGAAGCTGCCATGGTGGCCGCCTCGCTCGGGGCGACGGTCACGATCATCGAGCGCGCCGGGCTCGGCGGTTCCGCCGTGCTGACCGACGTCGTTCCGTCCAAGACCCTCATTGCCACGGCCGACCTGATGACCCGTGTCGCTGAAGCCGGCGAGCTGGGAGTGAAGTTCGACGTCGACGGCGGCGACTTCGTCCCGGTCATGCGCGCCGACCTCAAGCACATCAACGACCGCCTCCTTAACCTGGCCCGCAACCAGTCCCGGGACATCCGCGACGGCCTGGAGAAACAGGGCGTGCGCATCATCGAAGGCTCCGGCCGGCTCCTGGACAGCCACACCATCGAGGTCCTGACCGTTGACGGCACCGAGACGGTCGAGGCGGACACCGTCCTGCTCGCCGTCGGCGCACACCCCCGCGAGCTGGACACCGCCCGCCCGGACGGCGAACGGATCCTGAACTGGACGCAGATCTACAACCTCGACGAGCTCCCCGAGGAGCTCATCGTGGTGGGGTCCGGCGTCACCGGCGCCGAATTCGCCTCCGCCTACAACGGCCTCGGCTCCAAGGTCACCCTGGTCTCCAGCCGTGACCGCGTCCTGCCCGGCTCCGACGTCGACGCCGCCGTGGTGCTGGAGGAAGTCTTCGAACGCCGCGGCGTCCGGGTGCTTTCCCGTTCCCGCGCCCAGAGCGTGGAACGCACGGACGACGGCGTGGTGGTCACCCTCGCGGATGGCTCCACCGTGACCGGCAGCCATTGCCTGCTGTGCCTTGGCTCCATCCCCAACACGGCCGGCATCGGCCTGGAGGAAGCCGGCGTGGCGGTCAGCGACAGCGGCCACATCAAGGTCGACGGCGTCTCCCGCACCACGGCGCCAAACATCTACGCCGCCGGTGACTGCACCGGTGTCCTGCCGCTGGCCTCCGTGGCAGCCATGCAGGGCAGGATCGCGGTGGCCCACTTCATGGGCGACGGCGTCACCCCGCTTAAGCTCCACCAGGTGGCGTCCAACATCTTCACCTCGCCCGAAATCGCGAACGTCGGCGTGTCGGAGGCCGAGATCGAGTCCGGCAAGTACCAGGCCGACGTCATCAAGCTTTCCCTGAAGAGCAACGCCCGCGCCAAGATGCGCAACGCGAAGGACGGGTTCGTCAAGATCTTCGCCCGGAAGGGCTCGGGAACCGTGATTGGCGGCGTGGTGGTGGGCCCCAACGCATCCGAGCTCATCTTCCCCATCTCCATCGCGGTCAAGCAGAAGATGCACGTCGACGACGTCGCCAGTACCTTCACCGTCTACCCGTCGCTGACGGGATCCATCTCCGAGGCAGCCCGCCGCCTGCACGTCCACATGTAGGAATTCCGCTGCCGGCAGCGGTCCGGGAGGCTGGACCGCTGCACAGCATCTGCTTGGGCCTTCCGCCTCTGGTCAGGTTGTGATGGGGGGTCAGGCTGCCGCGACGGCCTGGAAGTGGCGCTCGATGATGCCCTTGATGTCCTCGTGGCAGCCGCCGCAGCCGGTGCCGGCGCGGGTCGCCCTGGACACCTCCGGAACGGAGGAGCAGCCGTCGGCCACGGCAGCGGTGATGGTGGAACCGCTGACCCCGGCACACCGGCACACGGTGCCGGCGGGATCGGCAGGGCCCGCAGCCTGCGGCTGGTCCGGCCCGTCCAGGCGCAGCAGCAGCGACCGGTCGGCCGGCAGCTCGGCGCCCCGTTCGAACAGTCCCACCAGTTCCGCGGCGGTGCGGGGCATGCCCACGGCCACCAGGCCTTCCAGGACGCCGCCGCGCGTGGTCATCTTGACGTACCGGCCATGTTCGGGATCGGCCCACTGGGCCACCTGCAGCCGCGGCCTGCCCTGCGCGGCGCCCGACGTAAGGGCGTCCTCGTCCCACGGATCGGCGGAGTTGTCGCCGGCCACTGCCATGTTCAGGCCGCGCGCCTTCAGGACGATCACGCCGGGCTGTTCCGCCTGCATTTCGGGCAGGACTTCGGCGTCGACGACGGCGCCGGCGGCCAGAAGGGTCAGGTACTCCGCCAGCCATTCAGCCTGGCGCCAGCCCGGGCCAACCAGGCCGGATGGGCCCTTGGCGTTGCGGCAGGCGGCGCAGTCCGGGTCCGGGCAGCGCACCTCGGCGCAGTCCCCAATGGCGAAGATATGCGGCTCATGGTGCGCGCGGAGCCGGTGGTCCACCAGGATGCCTGCAGCGGTGGAAAGCCCGCAGCCTTCGGCCAGTTCCGTCCGGGGACGGACGCCGCACGAGATGACCAGGAGGTCCCCGTCGATCGCCGAACCGTCATCAAGCAGCAAAGCCGAGAATCCGCCGTCGGGCCCGTTGTGCTCAACCCCTGTGGAGCGCGCGTTTCCAGCCATCCGCACGCCGCAGCGGCGCAGCCCTGCAGCCAGTACAGCTCCGCCGCCACGGTCGATGTTGCGTCCCAGCGGGTGCGGGCCGTTGTGCACCACCGTCACCGTGGCGCCCTCCTCTGCCGCGGCGAGGGCTGTTTCCAGGCCCAGGACGCCGCCGCCCAGCACCACGACGCGCTTCCCGCCGTCCACCGCCCGCCTGAGCACGTCAGCATCGCGAAGGTCGCGCAGGGCCGTCACGCCCGCCGGCAGGACCGGGGAGGTGGGGTCCGGGTTGATGCCCGTCAGGTTGGGGATGACCGGCCGGGACCCGGTGGCGAACACCAGCCGGTCGTAGTGGACAGAATCGCCGCCGGACAGGAGCACCTGCTGCCGGGCGCGGTCCACGCGACGGACACGGACGCCCAGGCGGACGTCCACGCCCTCAGCCACCAGCGCGGCGGCATCGGAGAGGGCCAGCGCATCTGCGGTGGTCCGGCCCACGCCGAGGTCCGCCACCAGGACCCTGTTATAGGCGGCTTCAGGTTCCTCGCCCACCACGGCCAGGCGGACGTCGCCGCTGCGTACGGCGGGCAGGAGTTCGTCCACCAGCCTGGCGGCTACGGGACCGAATCCCACAATGACAATCTGCTCGCTCATTTGGCCTCCGTCGTTTGCAGAATGCGGGCGGAATCGGGCGCCGGCACGGGCCGGACCCACACAGTGTTCAGTTTGAACTCGGGCATCCCGGATACGGGGTCCGTGGCTGCTTCCGTCAGCCGGTTGGCGCTTTCGGAGCCCGGAAAGTGGAACGGCAGGAAGACGGTCTCGGGGCGGATGGCAGTGCTGAGCTCAGCCCGGCACATCACTTCACCGCGTCCGTTGGCCACCGACACCAGGGAGCCTGCGGCGATGCCCATGGCCTCCGCTGCAGCCGGGTGGAGTTGTGCCTTTGCCTCCGGCTGGGCCGCGAGGAGTTCGGCCACCCGCCGGGTCTGGGCGCCGGACTGGTAATGCTCCAGGAGGCGGCCGGTGATGAGGTTCATGGTCTTGCCTTCGGGGCCGGGGCCGGCGTCCGGAGTACGACGGCGGCGCGGCGCCACCGGGACCAGCAGCGCCTTGCCATCGGGGTGCGCGAAGCCGTCCCGGAACAGCCGCGGCGTGCCGGTGCTGCCCGCCGGGTACGGCCAGTAGGCGGCCTCGCCGCGGTCCAGCATGGCGTAGTCGATGCCGGAGTAGTCGGCCAGGCCACCCGCCGAGGCGCGCCGCAGTTCCTCGAAGACCGTCTCCGGGTCCTCGCTGTAGGTGGACGGGGCCTCCAGCCGCTCCGCGAGGCGGGCCATGATCCACAGTTCGCTGCGGGCACCTGCGGGAGGGGAGATGGCGCGGCGGCGGCGCAGGACGCGTCCCTCCAGGTTGGTCAGCGTGCCCTCCTCTTCGGCCCACTGCAGCACGGGGAGGATGAGGTCCGCTTCCGCGGCGGTCTCCGACATGAAGAAGTCGCACACCACCAGGAAGTCCAGGCTCCGCAGGCCCGCGATGACGGCATTGGCGTCGGGTGCCGCCACGGCAATGTTGGAGGCATGCACGAAAAGGCACCGGACGCCGTCGGGCTGTCCCAGCGACTTCAGCAACTGGACCGCAGGCAGGCCCGGGCCAGGGATCATCTCCTCCGGCACGCCCCAGACCGCCGCAACGTGCGCGCGGGCGGCGGGGTCGGTGATCTTGCGGTAGCCGGGGAGTTGGTCCGCCTTCTGGCCGTGCTCGCGGCCGCCCTGGCCATTGCCCTGGCCGGTGAGGGTTCCGTACCCGCTGCGCGCCGAACCCGGCAGGCCCAGGAGGAGGCTGAGGTTGATGGCCGCGGTGGCCGTGTCCGTGCCGTCCACGTGCTGTTCCACGCCGCGGCCGGTGAGGATGTAGCTGCCGCCCTTCCGGGCCCCGGCGGCAAGCAGGCGGGCTGTTTCCCGGATCAGGTCCGCCGGGACGCCGGTGAGGGACTGGACGCGTTCGGGCCAGAAAGAGTTGACGCTGCGGACTACGGCGCTGTAGCCCGAGGTGCGTTCTTGGATGAAGGCGGTGTCCACCAGGTTTTCGTGGATGACCACGTGGGAGAGGCCCAGCAGGAGCGCGAGGTCCGTGCCGGGAAGGGGCTGGAGGTGGAGGCCGCCGCCGTCGGCAGTGAAGGCTGCCGTTGCGGAGCGGCGCGGATCCACCACGACCAGGCCGCCGGCGTCGCGGGCGCCCTGGAGGTGCTGCACGAACGGCGGCATGGTCTCGGCGACGTTGGAGCCAAGCATCAGGATGGTGCTGGCGGTGTCCAGGGCTTCCAGCGGGAACGGCAGGCCACGGTCTACGCCGAAGGCGCGCATCCCGGCGGCGGCGGCAGAGGACATGCAGAACCTGCCGTTGTAGTCGATGCGGGAGGTGCCCAGGGCCAGGCGGGCAAACTTGCCCAGTTGGTACGCCTTCTCATTGGTGAGGCCGCCGCCGCCGAACACCCCGACGGCGTCAGGACCGTAGCGTGCGCGGGCATCCTTGACTGCCGTGGCCGCCAGGTCCAGGGCCTGGTCCCAGCCGATGGGGCGGTGGACGCCGTCGGCGCCCTTCAGCAGCGGCTCGGTGATTCTGCCGGCGTGGTTCAGGAGTGCGGGGGAGGTCCAGCCTTTGCGGCACAGGCCGCCGCGGTTGGTGGGGAAGTCCCGTCCCTGGACACCAAGCGGTGCTTCCAGGGCGGCGCGGGCCTCGGGTGCAGCAGGTGCGGGACCTGGNGGCCAGGTCCGCGGGGGACGTGAGCGTCATGGCGCACTGCAGGGCGCAGTAGGGGCAGTGCGTGTCGGCGCTTGTGGTCATGTTAGACGTGTCCCATCGCGTTCCGGCCGGCGTTGCGGATGTAGCAGGTCCAGCAGACCAGCAGCATCAGGACGTACGCGCCGACGAATCCGTAGAAGGCCGGGGTGTAGGAGCCGCTGGAGGCACTGGAGGCATTCAGGACCTGCGGGATCACGAAGCCGCCGTAGGCGCCGATTGCGGAGATGAGGCCGAGGGCCGACGAGGCCAGGCGCTGGGTGGCCACGGTGCTGGCGCCCTTTCGGGCGGCGCGGCTGGAGGTGGCGAAGATGACCGGGATCATCCGGTACGTGGCGCCGTTGCCGAAGCCGCTGGCGGTGAAGAGCAGCAGGAAGAGGACCAGGAAGAGCACGAAGTTCTTCAAGGGAAGCGTCCAGATCATGGTCAGCGTGATCACGGCCATGGAGGCGAAGGCTGCCACGGTCATCCGGGCCCCGCCCATGCGGTCCGCCATGCGTCCGCCATAGGGGCGGGCCAGCGAACCGACCAAGGGGCCGAGGAACGCCAGGGACAGGGCCACGGTTCCGACGGCGATGGAGGAGAACGCCGGGAAGTAGTCCTTGATGAGCTTGGGGAAGACCCCGGCGAAACCGATGAAGGAGCCGAACGTTCCGATGTACAGCAGTGCCATGATCCACAGGTGAGGTTCCTTGAGCGCCGCCACCGAGCCGGCCACGTCACCCTTGGCGCTGGTGAGGTTGTTCATGTATTTGAAGGCGCCGAACGCGGCGAGCAGGATGAGTGGAACCCACATCCAGCCGGCCATGGGAAGGTTGACGGTGCCGGCGGCCAGCAGGGTGATGACGATGGGCACGGCAAGCTGGGCGACGGCGGCGCCCAGGTTTCCGCCAGCAGCGTTCAGGCCCAGTGCCCAGCCTTTTTCCCTGGCCGGGTAGAAGAAGGTGATGTTCGCCATGGAGCTGGCGAAGTTGCCGCCGCCGAAACCTGCCAGGGCAGCCACGAGGAGCATGACACCGAACGGCGTTTCCGGGTTGGAGACGCACAGGGCCAGCCCGGTGGAGGGGATCAGGAGCAGGAGGGCGGACACGATGGTCCAGTTCCGGCCGCCGAAGCGCGGGACCATGAAGGTGTAGGGAATGCGGAGGGTGGCGCCCACCAGGCTCGGCATGGAGATCAGCCAGAAGATCTCCGAGGTGGAGAAGGTGAAGCCGGCGGCGGGAAGCTGGACCACCACGATGGACCACAGCTGCCACACCACGAAGCCGAGGAACTCGGCGAAGATGGACCAGTTCAGGTTCCGGCGGGCGATGGCGCGGCCGCCGTTCTCCCACTGCTCCTTGTTCTCGGCATCCCAGTTGGCGATCCAGCGGCCGGGGCGGAACTCAAGGGCAGGGGCTTCTGTGGCACGGGTAGGGCCGGGCTGTACGCCGGCATCGACGGTGCGGTCAACAGTCACGGGTTGCCTCCTTCGGGGGGATGTTGTTCCTCCACGGTAGGTACGGTGCGTTTCGAGGACGGGCGATCTTTGTTTCCGCGCTGTGACTTTTGCCTATCCGGCCTGCAGCGCCGGCGTGAGGCCTGCTGGATGACCGGAATGTGGGACGCACAACACAGGTCCGGATTGTGGACGTTTCGTCCATTGACTGGACGTGGCCAAGTAAGATCGAACTCTAACTATTCGAGCCGGGAGGCAGCCCTGTCGGCACCCGGCCGGTCTCACGAAAGCGCTTACCTATGTCATCCACCGATACCACCAAGGTGCCTGGTTCGCACCAGCCGGTGAACTCCCGCGGCCGCGTCATCGTCGCGAGCCTGATCGGCACCACCGTGGAGTTCTACGACTTCTACGTCTACGCCACCGCCGCCGTGCTGGTCTTCCCGCAGCTCTTCTTCCCCAGCGCGAATGAAACCACCCAGCTGCTGAGCTCCTTTGCCGTTTTCGGCGTGGCCTTCATCGCCCGCCCGCTCGGCTCGATCGTCTTTGGCCACTTCGGCGACAAATTCGGCCGCAAGGGCACGTTGGTGGCTTCGCTGCTGACCATGGGTATCGCCACCTTCCTCATCGGCTGCCTGCCCACCGCGAAGGTGGAAGGCTGGGAATTCTGGGCTCCCGCCCTGCTCGTCGTGATGCGCTTCGCCCAGGGCCTCGCCCTCGGCGGTGAATGGAGCGGTGCCGCGCTGCTCGCCACCGAGAACGCCCCGGCCAACAAGCGCGCCATCTACGGCACCTTCCCCCAGCTCGGGGCACCCATCGGCTTCATCATCGCCAACATCATCTTCCTCGTGGCGAGCTACACCCTGACGCCGGCGGCCTTCCAGGCCTGGGGCTGGCGCGTGCCGTTCCTGCTCAGTGCCATCATGGTGATCATCGGCCTCTACGTGCGCCTCAAGCTCATCGAGACGCCCGCCTTCACCAAGGTGGTGGAATCCAACGAGGTGGCCAAGCTGCCTTTGGGCCGCGTCTTCAAGACCAGCTGGCGCCAGCTGATCCTGGGCACCTTCATCATGCTGGCCACCTATGTGCTCTTCTACCTGATGACCACCTTCACCCTGACCTACGGCACCAAGCCCGCCAGCGTTGAAGCTGCCAAGGCCGCCGCGGAGAAGGCCGGCAAACCCATGAGCGAGGCCGCAGCCGCCGCATTCGTCCCCGGCCTGGGCTACACCCGCAACGACTTCCTCTGGATGCTGATTGCCGGCGTCGTTTTCTTTGGCATCTTCACCCTGGTCTCGGGACCCCTGGCCGAAAAGTACGGCCGACGCAAGATGCTGATTGCCGTCACCGCAGGCATCTTCGTCTTCGGCCTGCTGTTCGTCCCGCTGTTCAGCGGCGGCTTTGCGGGCACCATGGCCCTGCTGATCATCGGCTTCTCCCTCATGGGCCTGACCTTCGGGCCCATGGGTGCGCTGCTGCCGGAACTGTTCCCCACGAACGTCCGCTACACCGGATCGGCCATCAGCTACAACTTCTCCAGCATCCTTGGTGCGGCCGTGGCCCCGTTCATCGCCGTCGCACTGTGGGAATTCGCCAAGGGCAGCCCGGTGCTGGTGGGCGTCTACCTGACCGTAATGGCCGTGCTCACGCTCATCGCGCTGTTCCTCAGCCGCGAAACCCGGGACGTGGACTACGAAAACAACGTGGCATAACGGCCAGCGTGCATTCCAGCCCGGTTAGCGGCTGAGATGCCCGGCGCACTCCCTGCAACGGCGGGGATGGCGCCGGGCATTTTGCTTTGGCCTGCAGCGCTAAACCGGCAGGAATGCCTACGACGATGCTCCTATAGTCGTCAAATCAGACGTAGCGGGCTCGCGTACGCTGGCTGAAGCTGGTAGCTGTTCTGGCCTCAGGTCCAGTCCGCAGAGAAATCCTCTGGAGGCCACCATCGGGATCGTGGGTGTGCCCTTCCATTGAAGTGAAGCTTGCCTTCGCCGGGGGTTCGGCGGGATGCCTTTATAGCCTGCGCCGTGTGTGCGATCCGCCGCGGCCATAACCATCGCGCGCCCGATCAGCCCCGGCCTCCTGGCGACGGAATGGACTAAGAGTGTCGCTTCCGTCATATGGATTGTCGGTAGCCGAAGAACTCGTGGTCGTTGTTGTAACCGCCCAGGCCGCCTCCGATCCCAGCGAAACTTTCAACGAACTCGATCGCCTGGATCCACTTCACCATTTTGAATCCGAGCTCGACTTCGTTCCGAAGGCGCAGCGGTGCACCGTGGCCGAAGGACAAGGGTGCACCATTCATGTCGTAGGCGAGCATCGTCAGGTGGTAGCTCATCTGCCCGATCGCGTGAGCGTCATAGTACAGACCGCCCTCCGGGCCGTTGGCGAACGAGTAGAAGACCACCCATTTCGCTTCGGGCTTTGGGCGGACGATGTCCAGGATTGTCTGCATGGAGACCCCGCCCCATTTGGCCACACCGGACCAGCCTTGGATGCAGAAATGCTGCGTGATCTGCTCATGGTAAGGAAGTGCCCTGAGTTTGTCGAGGGACAACTCGACCGGGTTCTCGACGAGGCCGCCGACAGCGAGCTTGTAATCGACGAAGCCGTTCGCCTGGAGTTGCTTGTAGTTTGCGCTGTCGGGGTAGTTGCCGTTGTGCCAGAAATAGGGCGAGATGTCCTTCTCTGTGTACTCGCCGGGCTTCGAGTCGACGTGCTCGAGCAATCGCTGTGCGGGTCCTACGAGTGCGAACCCCACGCGTTGCACAGCCCTCGGATGGCGATACGTGAACGGTGTCGCGGCGACCCACCCGAGGATGATCACGACCATCGAGGCCGCGAAGATCCAGAACCCGGTCCAGGATGAGGTGTTCTGGGACGCGTACATGTGGTTGAGATTGCGCAGGGCGCCGGTGGTGACCACAAGAGTGACATGGATGACGATGAAGAGGAGGAACCAGCACAGCACGAGAAAGTGCAGGGACCGGGCGACCTGGATGCTGAAGAATCGGTTCACCCAACGGAACCGGGTGGACAGCGCCGGGGACATGCCCATCCCGGTCAGGAGCGCTACAGGCGGGGCGATGAACACCGTGATGAAGTATGCGAGCAGTTGCAGGCTGTTGTAGTTGTTCCACCCGCTCTCGGTCGGCCACTGCAGAGAGAGGTACTGGATCGCGACCGAAACGGCGTTTGGAAAAATATCCCACCGCAGCGGAACCAACCGCATCCATTGGCCGGTGGTGAACAGCAGGACGTAGAACACCAGACCGTTCGCCAGCCACAGGGTATCGATGCCCAGATGCCACCAGCGGGCCAGACCGATCGAGTGCCGCCGCCCAGGCAGGCCGACGCCGTCTGGCAGTGTGATGGAGTCCTGCTTCGCGGTGTAGAGCGGGGTCGCGGGCACGGGTTTCTGCACCCGGAGCCAGTCCTTGCCCGGCGTCGCGTGGCGAGTCCAATAGAGCCGCGGATGGTCCGCGAGGATCGTTATTCCGGACCGGATGATGAAGATCATAAAGAACATGTTGAGGAAGTGCTGCCAGCCGACCCACGCGGGAAATCCAACCGGAGCACCGGGCAGCAGCTGAGACTCGCCGGGATAACGCTGCATGAATGCCTGAACGGTAGGCAGTTCACGGATGCCCTGGGCGACTGCCACACCGACGATCAGCAGCAGCAGCCCGATCGGAATCAGCCAGAGAAGGTTGAACCATTTGTTCTGTCCGATTCTGATCCTTGGCGCCACCCCGTATTGCGGCTGGACCCCTCCAGCCCAATGCTCGTCGACTGCAGAATGCTGGGTGGCGTCGAGCTCGCTGCGCAAACTCATTCGTGCCCCCGCCCCGAAATCGGAGTCGGTAGGCGGCGGTTCATTCAAAGATTCACCCATACGCCTAACCTAGCCCTCACGAGAACAAGTAGGGCATCGCTCCATGTCCCCGCAGTCGCAGCAAGCCGGGAACGAATTCTTGGAGCGCGCTGTCTCGCTCACGGCCAGACAGGCAGCGGGACGCGCGGACGTAGGACAGAGTGCTTAAGCCTTGACACTCATCAGCAAAACAAAGGCAGGTGCCTGCGGCGCCCTTCTGCGGTGCGAGGCCCTTCAGCTGGCTGGTCGGCCCACTCATCAAATGGGGATTGCTGATGCTTGCTCGGTCAGCCACTGGCGGTAGCTCGTGGCCAGAATGTCATTGCGGAGGAGGCCCCGTTCCAGGAGGGAAATTCTGGAGGGCCATTGGCCAAGTTCGCGGGCTGCGGTTGTGATGGTGCAGCCGAGCGTGGTGCGTACCCGGCGTAGGTCGGAGTTGTCTGGGCTGGTTGGGGGTTGGTGATTTGGCGGTAGATTTCCCGGGCTGCGTAGCGTTTGAGGCAGCGCATGATCTCTCGTTTGCTCTTGCCTTCCGCGGTGCGTTTTGCCATGTAGTTCTTGGTCCTTTGGCACGATGCCATGCGGACCAGGACCACTTGATAGAGGGCGTGATTGGCGTTGCGGTCCCCGCCCCTGCTGAGCCGGTGGCGCGTTGTCTTGCCTGATGATGCCGGCACCGGGGCGACCCCCACGAGGGAAGCGAACTGGGCCTCGTTTCCCAACCGGTCCGGATTATCCCCGACTGTGACCAGCAGCTGGCTGGCCACGTCCGTGCCGACGCCGGGCAGGTCGCAAAGCAGCGGGGCGTAGGCGTCGAGGATTTCCTGGAGCGCAGCGTCCGCCGCGGTGATCTCCGCGGCCAGTGACTGGCAGCGCGTGGCGAGGGCTTTCAGGGTCAGGAGGGTCACGTATTCCTGGTCGGCCGTGTGTCCCGAAGGTCTCGTGCGCTGCAGGGCTGGGATCAGCGCGGACGTGGTCATTGCGCGGTAGTTTGCCCGGAGTTTGTCCGGGGCTGAAACGAGGAGGCCTTTGATCTGGTTGATTGCTGCGGTACGGGCTTTCAGCGCGGAGGCACGCCCAGTGCGCAGGATTCGCAGGCATTCAACGGGGCCGTCCTTGGCTTTCGGGACCGACGTTGTCCGCCCGTCGAGTACCGATTTTGCGGCTTCGTAGGCGTCGAGCGGATCAGACTTCCCCTTCAGCCGGCGTGCGGCCCGGTTCGGGCGGTTCACCTCCAACACTGGCAGCCCGGCGGCCCGGTGGGTCCTGGCGAGTTCGGCGCCGTAGGAGCCGGTTCCTTCGACACCGACGGCGGTGACCGTGCAATAGCTGATGATGAAGTCCATGATTTTCCGGTATCCGGAGCCCACGGCCAGGAATTCCCTGTCCACGAGGGGTTTGCCGTGTTCGTTGATCACGGCCACATGGTGTGTGTCAGCGTGGGTGTCGATACCCGCGATGACTTTGATTGCTTCGTTTGCCAAGATTGAAATGCCCCTCAGTCGCGTCGAATGCTGATTGATCGGGCGCGGGCCAGGTGGGCAGACAAAACGGTAATGGGACTGGTCGAATCAGGCTCCTGACTTGTTCCATTAGGGGTGGGACGCCGCAAGATCTGCAGTCTTGTAGCGTCCAGGGTGTCAGCCGGCACAGGTCCGCAAGCTCCTTGCCGCCCCTATCGTTCGGGTTGGCTCACTCATAGCGTGCCGCGCCGCTGACGCCCGCCCGGGGCGTGGCTCGACAGAGGCATGCAAACACTTCAAGTCAGGGTGCCCGCCACGGGTGATCCATCACCGAAATCGGCGAAAGGAAACCCTGGACATGATTGTTATCGGCATCGATCCACATAAATCCTCCGTTACTGCCTCAGCCATCGATTCCTTAGGTTGCCAACTCGCGGTGCGGCGCTTCGTGGTCAATGCCGGCACTGCCAAGCAACTGTTGGGTTGGGCCGAGCAATGGCCTGAACGGAGATTCGCGATTGAGGGCGCCAACGGGCTCGGACGCGGAATTGCCCAGATCCTTGTGGCCCGCGGGGAGTCCGTGGTCGATGTCCCCTCGACGTTGGCCATGAAGGTCAGAGTTCTTTCCACCGGCGGTGGCCGAAAGAGTGACCCGGCCGATGCCTTCGCCGTTGCCGTCACTGCACTTCGGCAGGAGAATCTGCGGACGGTTACGGCCGAAAACCAGAGCACGATTCTGCGATTGTTGGCCGAGCGCCGCGAAGACCTTGGCCACGAGCGCGCCCGGATACTGAACCGCCTGCACCGGCTCCTGCGTGAACTGGTACCCGGCGGCGTCGAGACCGGCCTCAATGCTGACAAGGCGGCCGCCGCGCTGCGTATTGTCCGGCCGGCAACAGCCACCGATGCCGTCCGACGCGAACTCGCCCGGGACCTGCTGGCTGACCTGCGGCGCATCGACACAGCCATCAAAGGCAACGAAGCACAAACCCGTGAAGCCCTGGCAGCATCCGCCACGACCTTGCAGGAGATCCCGGGAGTTGGCGTCGTGCTCGCGGCAAAGCTTCTCGGCCATGTCGGCGACATCACCAGGTTCCCGAGCGCCTCACACTTCGCCAGCTACACAGGAACGGCGCCCCTGCAAGCCTCAAGCGGCAATCAGAACCGCCACAGACTGAACACCGGCGGCAACCGGCAGCTCAACTCAGTGCTGCACACCATGGCAATCTGTCAAAGCCGCGACCCGGGACCAGGGCGGGATTACTACCTGAAGAAAACCGGCGAAGGAAAAACACCCCGCGAAGCCCGCAGAGCACTCAAACGACGCCTCTCCAACGTCCTCTACCGGCGAATTCTGCACGACCACCAGCAGGCCCTAAACACTGCTGCTTGACACACAGAGGCGCTATGA
>NZ_JBQEQF010000005.1:0-4701 GCF_052046035.1 Paenarthrobacter sp. 22069
GATCGGCTGCCTGCTGGCCCTTGGTCCGCGGGCCGCGGGCACGTTCCTGGGCACCTCCCACGCCCTGACCACCGGTTTGCCGCGGACCTTGGAGGCTTTGCAGGCCGGGACGATTTCATGGAGCCACGCGGTGGTGATGGCGGACGAAACCGGAGGCCTGGACGCTGGCGGGGCGGCGGCGTTGGAAGCCCATTTCCTGGACCCCGAAGCACCGGATGCGGCGCGGGGCTGCCCCGCCGGGCAGTTGCCGGCTCACCGGTTCCGGGCCAAGGCCCGGATATGGCGGGAACGCCACCACGCCGAGAGCATCGAGAAGCGGCACGCCAAAGGGGTGGCGGAGCGGCGGGTGGAGTTCCGGCCGGACCAGGACGGAATGGCCTGGCTCTCTGCATACCTTCCCGCGGACCAGGCCCAGGCAGGGTGGAACCGGCTCACCGCCGTCGCCCGGTCCATGAAGGGGCCGGACGAACCCCGGACCCTGACCCAGCTCCGCGCCGACACCTTCGCCGCCGCGGTCCTTGGCAGCGCCAGCACCGACGCCAGCGACACCCGCGGCAGCGGCAGCTTCACCGAGGGTGCGGGGGCCGCCCTGGACCATGTGCATTCACCGATCCGGGCGCAGGTGCTGGTCACCGTTCCGGTGTGTGCGCTGCTGGGCGTGAGTGATGAGCCGGCAATGCTGGATGGGTACGGGCCGGTCCCGGCGTCGATGGCCCGGCGGCTCGTCGCGGACGGTGCCGGTTCGTTCTACCGGGTGTTGGTGGACCCGCGGGACGGGGCGCCGCTGGAGATCGGCAGGACAAGCTACCGGGTCACGAAAGCGATGCGGACCTGGCTAAGGATGCGCGACGGCAAGTGCCCGTTCCCCGGGTGCAGCAACAACTCCCTGGACACTGAGGCTGACCACATCCTCGCCTGGGCCAAGGGCGGCACCACCGGGATCAGCAACCTGGGACAACCCTGCCCCAAACACCACAAACTCCGGCACGCCACCGGCTGGAAACCCACCCCCGCGACCAAGAACGAACCACCCGGCTGGACCTCACCCACCGGCCGCCACTACCAAAGCGAACACCAGGACTGGGAACCACCACGCTGGCCGAATCTCCACAACCGCGTCCAGGCGCAGGAGGAATGCAGTCCGCTTGGCGCTGTTCCGGATCTCGTGCACTTCCAGCTATCCCCGGCAGAAGATTGGCTGGACCGGGTCCTGCACCCCCCATCCGCCTGAGACGGCGAGGTCAGTGCGGCCCTGTCCAGGCCTTGCATGGTGTCTGGTGCCGGTGCTTGGCTGATGAAGAGGTATCCAAAGACATTCCAGTCGACGAGCACCTGCTGGGAGGATGTGGCGCCGGGGTCTGAGGCGACACCGCAGGACACCCAGGATGACCAGTTCACGCCAGGCCAGACGAATGCCGGACAGCAGGTAGCCTGGCTTGCTTCAGCCAGCGGCTATGGCAAGGACCTGGACCCGGAAGCCGGTCCCGATGGGAACCACCCGGTGTAGAAGCCTGGCTGGGGGCAACAACGACGGCGACACCCGGCACCTGCCGGACTTGCCGCCGTCGTTATTTCGAGCTCTGGCGCAGCCAACTCACCGCGGCGGGGCTAAGCGTGTGTTCCGGCCAGCGCCCCCGCGGACTCTTCAGCCACGCCCACCCCGCCCTTGTGGGGTTCGAAGCGGACGAACATGGCCTTGAAGCCCGGGGTGTTGGACACGCGGGCGACGTTTTCCTTGTGGACCAGGGCGTTGGCCTCGGGGAAGTAGGCGGCGGCGCAGCCCCTGGCCGTGGGGTAGGCCACCAGGCGGAACTTGTCCGCGCGGCGGTCGACGCCCTGGAAGGTGCTGACCACGTCCACGAGTTCCCGGTCCTGGAAACCGGCTTCGGCGAGGTCATCCGGGTGGATCAGGATCACGCGGCGGCCGCCGGAGATGCCGCGGTAGCGGTCGTCCAGGCCGTAGAACGTGGTGTTGTACTGGTCGTGGCTGCGGATGGTCTGGAGAACCAGGTGCCCGGGCGGCGGGGTGAGGTACTCCAGCGGGCTGACCGTGAACCGGCCGCGCCCGATGTCCGTGGCGAACGAGCGCGTATCCCGGGGCGGGTTCGGCAGCACGAACCCGTTCCTGGTCCGCACCCGGGCGTTGAAGTCCTCGAACCCCGGCAGGACGCGGGCGATGTGGTCGCGGATCACGTCGTAATCCTCGGCCATGCCCCGCCAGTCCACGGAGTGGTCCGGGCCGAACGTCGCCTCGGCCATACGGGCCACGATCACAGGCTCGGCCAGCAGGTGCTCGGAGACCGGGGTCAGCCGCCCCTGGGTGGAGTGGACCACGGACATGGAGTCTTCCACGGACAAGAACTGCGCGCCCTTGGGATGCTTGTCATCCTTGTCCGTGCGGCCCAGCGTGGGCAGGATCAGCGAGGTGCGGCCGTGGACAATGTGCGAGCGGTTGGGCTTGGTGGAGATGTGCACGGTCAGCCCGATCCGCTGCATCCCCGCCTCCAACGCTTCCGTGTCCGAGCACGCCAGCGAGAAATTGCCGCCCATGGACACGAAGACGTCCACCTCGTCGCGCTCGAACGCCTCCATCGACTCAACGGCGTCGTAGCCGTGGTGCCGCGGGGATGAGATGCCGAACTCGGAATCGAGCGCCGAGAGGAGCCATTCCTTCGGCTTTTCCCAGATTCCCATGGTCCGGTCGCCCTGGACGTTGGAGTGGCCGCGGACGGGGCAGGCGCCGGCGCCGGGCTTGCCGAAGTTGCCCTGCAGCAGCAGGACGTTGACCATTTCCTTGATGGTGTCCACCGAGTGTGGCTGCTGCGTCACGCCCAGGGCCCAGCAGAAGATCGAGGCCTTCGAGGCCACCAGCATCCCGGCGACCTTCTCGATCTGGGCACGGTCCAGGCCTGTGGCCTTCTCAGTTTCGTCCCAGTCCAGGCTGCGGCGCGCTTCACGGTAGGCGTCGAAGCCGTCCGTCTGGGCGGCGATGAAGGAATGGTCGACGACGGTCCCCGGGTTCTTCTCTTCGGCCTCAAGGAGCAGGTGCCCCAGCGCCTGGAACAGGGCCAGGTCGCCGCCTACCTTGATCTGCAGGTACTCGTCCGCCAACGGCGTGCCGCCGCCCACCACCCCGGAGACCGTCTGCGGGTCCTTGAAGTTGAACAGGCCGGCCTCGGGCAGCGGATTCACTGCCACCACCTTGCCGCCCTTGTCCTTGCATTCCTTCAGCGCGGACAGCATGCGGGGGTGGTTGGTGCCCGGGTTCTGGCCGACCACGAAGATCAGTTCGGCGTCATGGATGTCGTCCAGCGACACCGTGCCCTTGCCGATGCCGATAGTCGGGTTCAGCGCCGAGCCGGAGGACTCGTGGCACATGTTGGAGCAGTCCGGCAGGTTGTTCGTCCCGATGGACCGGGCGAACAGCTGGTACAGGAAGGCTGTCTCGTTCGCGGTGCGCCCGGAAGTGTAGAAGACGCAGCGGTCCGGGGTGCTGGCGCGGATATGTTCACCAATCAGCTCGAAGGCATCAGCCCAGGAGATGGGTGAGTAGTGCGTCTCGCCCTCGCGGATCACCACCGGCTCGGAAAGCCGGCCCTGGTTGCCCAGCCAGTACTCGGTCTTGGTGGAAAGCTCGGCAATGGAGTGCTTCGCCCAGAACTCAGCTCCTACCGTGCGCAGGGTGTTCTCCTCGGCTACCGCCTTGGCGCCGTTCTCGCAGAACTCGGCGGCCTTGCGCTTCTTGTCCGATTCCGGCCAGGCGCAGCCCGGGCAGTCGAACCCGCCGCGCTGGTTCAGCCGCAGCAGCGACTGGGCCGTGCGGGTAACCCCGGCCTGCGCCACCGCGCGTTCCAGCGCCACCATGACCGCCTTGACGCCGGCGGCCTCGGTCTTGGGTTTGTGGACTTCAAGGTTGTCCTCATTGATATCCGCGAGGGGGGCGGGCTGCTTACCGAACTTCATCGTTCCAACTTCCTTACCGGCCTGTCTAAATCGAAGGCGAGTGTTGTTCGAAGGCCAGTGAAAAGCGCGCCGGGCCCTTCCCGGCGCGCCTTTCTCCGGCACGTCACTCTCTTAAATGCCGCTTGTTACTGCGCGACCTTCGCCAGCGTTTCCTGTTCCGCGGCGATGGTGGTGTTGTCGCCGTGGCCGGTGCGGACCACGGTCTGGGCTGGCAGCGTGAGCAGCCGTTCGCGGATGGACTTCAGGATGGTGGGGTAGTCGCTGTAGGACCGGCCGGTGGCACCCGGGCCGCCGTTGAACAGCGTGTCCCCGGTGAAGACCGTTCCTTCGCTTTCGAGGTAGAAGCAGGTGGACCCCGGGGAATGGCCCGGCGTGTGGATCGCCCGCAGGGTGGCCCCGCCTACCTGGAACACGTCACCGTCGGAGTGGTAGTGGTCCGGCTTGGCCTCCGGGTAGACCTGCTCCCACAGCACCAGGTCTTCCTGGTTCAGGTAGATCGGGGCGCCCAGGGCGTCAGCGACTTCCCGCGCGGCGCCGATGTGGTCGTTGTGCGCGTGCGTGAGCAGGATGGCTCTGACCTTCCGGCTGCGGACCTGGTTGATGATCGCGGCGGCGTCATGGGGCGCGTCGATGATGACGCATTCCTCATCATTGCCCACGATCCAGACGTTGTTATCCACGTCCCAGGTGCCGCCGTCGAGCGAAAACGTGCCCGAGGTGACCAGGTTCTCGATGGTG
>NZ_JBQEQF010000005.1:4751-224214 GCF_052046035.1 Paenarthrobacter sp. 22069
ACGATCCAGACGTTGTTATCCACGTCCCAGGTGCCGCCGTCGAGCGAAAACGTGCCCGAGGTGACCAGGTTCTCGATGGTGACGCTCATGCGGACGCCCCAGCGCGCTGGACCTCGACGACGGACCGCAGCACCTTGCCCTCGTGCATCTTGCCGAAGGCTTCCTCCACCTGGTCGATGCTGATGCGTTCGGACACGAACGCGTCCAGGTCCAGGTTGCCCTGCTTGTAGTGCGAGACGAGCATGGGGAAGTCCCGGGACGGCAGGCAGTCGCCGTACCAGGAGGACTTCAGCGAGCCACCGCGGCCAAAGACATCCAGCAGCGGCAGTTCAAGCGTCATCTCCGGCGTCGGGACGCCGACCAGGACCACGCGGCCGGCAAGGTCGCGGGCGTAGAACGCCTGCTTATAGGTTTCAGGACGGCCGACGGCGTCAATCACCACGTCCGCTCCGTGGCCACCGGTGAGGGCCCGGATGGCCTCCACCGCGTCCTCCTGCCGGGAGTTCACGCCGTGGGTGGCGCCCAGGGACTTGGCCATGCCGATCTTGTTCTCGTCGATGTCCACGGCGATGATCGTCGTCGCACCCGCCAGCCTGGCGCCGGCGATCGCGGCGATCCCCACGCCGCCGCAGCCGATCACTGCCACGGACTCGCCGCGCTTGACCTCGCCGGTGTTGATCGCCGCTCCGATGCCGGCCATGATCCCGCAGCCCAACAGGCCCACCGCGGCAGCGTCAACCTCAGGGTCCACCTTGGTGCACTGCCCGGCAGCCACCAGTGTCTTCTCCGCAAAAGCGCCGATGCCCAGCGCCGGCGACAGGACCGTTCCGTCCTCGAGCGTCATCTTCTGGGTGGCGTTGTGCGTCTTGAAGCAGTACTGCGGCTGGCCCTTGGCACACGCCCGGCACTCGCCACAGACCGCACGCCAGTTCAGGATCACCCTGTCCCCAGGGGCCACCGAGGTGACATCGGGACCAACGGCGCTGACCACACCCGTAGCCTCATGACCCAGCAGGTACGGGAAGTCATCACCAATGCCGCCCTGCTTGTAATGCAGGTCCGTATGGCAGACCCCGCAGGTCAGGACATCCACCAGGGCCTCCCCCGGACCCGGATCCGGCACCAGGATGGTCTCCAGCGACACCGGAGCATTCTTCTCCCGGACAACAACTGCTTGGACTTTATGGACCATGGTTCTTGTGTTCCTTTCCTGGATCCGACGGGATCCGGTGGGTCGGCACCAAGTGCCAATCTAGCTGACCTGCCATGCCCGGGAACCACACCTCCCTGTCGCAAAATAAGAGTTCCGTTGCACATGGCACAACAGCACGCTTATCGCGCTACTGGAAATATGACAGTGGACACACTCCTTGTCAATAGATATATCAGTTAGCGGACAGTTGGCTACCAGCGACGCGGCCTCCGCTCCCATCCCGCACTTCCGTTACGTGCAATAAAACTGCGGCAGTAGGCTGGATGTCATGGCTTTTGAAGAACACCCCGTCGAGCGGCGCGAAGTGACCGTACGACGCGCGCCCAAATATGTCCCGTTCCTGGTCCTGGGTGCCTTGGTGGGCGTTGTTGCGGCAGCGGTGGTGGCCTACGCAGTGCCTGGTGACGCTACGTTTGATCCCGGCGCGGTCTTCGGCTTCTTCCTCATAATGTTCGCCGCCGGCGGCGCCATCCTGGGCGCGGTCCTGGCACTGGTCCTGGACCGCCTGAGCATAAAGCGCCAGCAGCGCGCCGTTGTGGAGTCCGTTCCTGATTCGGAGCCGGACACCGATCCCCAGGCCTAGCGGGTCACAATCGCGCGGCCGGAAAAGTCATACCCCATGTCGTGAGATAATCGACCAGTGGCACGCGGCGATGGAAAACTTTCCCATGATCTTCTCCCCGGCGAAAAAGGCCCCCAGGACGCTTGCGGCGTCTTCGGTGTCTGGGCTCCCGGTGAAGAAGTAGCAAAACTTACCTATTACGGGCTGTACGCACTGCAGCACCGTGGTCAGGAGTCGGCTGGTATAGCCACCAGCGACGGCAAACGGATCAATGTCTATAAGGACATGGGCCTCGTCTCCCAGGTCTTCGACGAGACCACCCTGAACACCCTCACCGGGCACCTGGCCGTAGGCCACTGCCGCTACTCCACTACGGGCGCCAGCCACTGGGCCAACGCGCAGCCCACCCTTGGCGCTACCGCCACCGGCACGGTGGCCCTGGCGCACAACGGCAACCTGACCAACACGGCCGAGCTCAATGCCATGATCACCGAGCGCAACGGCGGCAACCTGACCGGCGAGATGAAGCAGGGCAACACCTCGGACACCGCCCTGGTGACCGCACTGCTTGAGGGCGAACCGGGCAAGACCCTGGAAGAGACCGCCACGGAGCTGCTGCCCAAGATCAAGGGCGGCTTCTGCTTTGTCTTCATGGACGAAGGAACCCTCTACGCGGCACGCGACACCTTCGGCATCCGTCCGCTGGTCCTTGGCCGGCTGGAGCGCGGCTGGGTGGTGGCCTCCGAGCAGTCAGCCCTGGCCACCGTGGGCGCCAGCTTCATCCGCGAAATCGAGCCGGGCGAGTTCATCGCCATCGACGAGGACGGCGTGCGGTCCAAGAAGTTCGCAGAGCCGACGCCGGCCGGTTGCGTCTTCGAGTACGTGTACCTTGCCCGCCCGGACGCCGCCATCGCCGGACGCTCCGTATACGAGTCCCGTGTGGAGATGGGCCGCCAACTGGCCCGCGAAAACACCCAGGCAGCGGACATCGTCATTCCGGTCCCGGAATCCGGCACCCCTGCAGCCGTGGGCTACGCAGAGGAATCGGGCATCCCCTTCGCCCACGGTTTCGTCAAGAACTCCTACGTTGGCCGCACGTTCATCCAGCCCTCCCAGACCCTGCGCCAGCTCGGCATCCGGCTCAAGCTCAACGCCCTCGAATCCGTGATCCGCGGCAAGCGCGTGGTGGTGGTGGATGACTCGATCGTCCGCGGCAACACGCAGCGCGCCATCGTCCGGATGCTCCGGGAAGCCGGCGCCGCCGCCGTGCACGTGAAGATTTCCTCGCCGCCGGTCCAGTGGCCCTGCTTCTACGGCATCGACTTCGCCTCCCGCGCCGAGCTCATTGCCAACGGCGCCACCATCGAAGAGATCTCCCAGGCGATCGGCGCGGACTCGCTGGCCTACATCTCCGAAGACGGCATGATCGGTGCCACCCGCCAGCCGCGCGAACGCCTCTGCACCGCCTGCTTCACCGGCAAGTATCCGATCAAACTTCCGGACGCCGACAAGCTGGGCAAGAACCTGCTGGAGCGCACCGACCTGGGCGGCCTGAAGCCGTCCCCGTCCGCGCTTCCCGGCGAAACGGCAGCCCTGGCGGTTGACGCCACCGAGGACCCGGCAGAAAAAGCCGGCGCCACAGGCTGCGATCCCGGCCCGGACTCCGAATTCGAGAACCTGCTGACCGAAGCCGACCTCGTGCCCGACGTACACGCCGCCACCAGCGCCGACAAGAAGGACTCCGTATGACTTCCGCCAACACCGCCGCAGAGAACTCCGGCATCACGTACGCCTCCGCAGGCGTGGACGTCGAAGCCGGGGACCGCGCCGTCGAGCTCATGAAGGATGCCGTCAAGGCAACCCACAACTCCTCGGTGATCGGCGGGGTGGGCGGCTTCGCCGGCCTCTACGACGTCTCCAGGCTGCTGACCTACAAGAAGCCGCTGCTGGCCACGTCCACGGACGGGGTGGGCACGAAGGTTGCCATTGCCCAGGCCATGGACATCCACGACACCATCGGGTTCGACCTCGTGGGCATGGTGGTGGACGACATCGTGGTGGTCGGCGCCGAACCTCTCTTCATGACCGACTACATCGCCTGCGGCAAGGTAGTTCCGGAGCGCATCGCGGGCATCGTGCGCGGCATCGCGGCCGCCTGCTCCGTGGCCGGCACCGCCCTCGTTGGCGGCGAGACCGCCGAGCACCCCGGCCTCCTGGGCGAGCACGAATACGACGTCGCCGGTGCCGCCACCGGCGTCGTCGAGGCCGACGCCCTGCTGGGCCCTGACCGCGTCCGCGCCGGAGACGTCGTGATCGGCATGGCCTCCTCCGGGCTGCACTCCAACGGCTACTCCCTGGTCCGCCGCGTCATCAACCACGCCGGCTGGGCCCTGGACCGCCAGGTCTCCGAACTGGGCCGCACCCTGGGCGAGGAACTCCTGGAACCCACGCGCGTCTACGCAGCCGATTGCCTTGACTTGGCGCGAACCTTCCCGGTCAACGTCGGTGCGGCCGTCCACGGCTTCAGCCACGTCACCGGCGGCGGCCTGGCCGCCAACCTGGCCCGCGTCCTGCCGCAGGGCCTGGTGGCCACGGTGGACCGCGCCACCTGGGAACTGCCCGCCATCTTCAAGCTGGTGTCTGAACTCGGCAACGTTCCGCTGGCGGACCTTGAGCGCACCCTGAACCTCGGCGTGGGCATGGTGGCCATCGTGTCCCCCGAGGCCGCGGATGCCGCCGTCGCACGCTTGAACGACCGCGGCCTGCCCTCCTGGGTGATGGGTACCGTCACCCAGGACTCCGATTCCATCCTCAAGTCCGGACCCGACTACGTCCAGGGCGCCAAGGGCGTGGACGGCGGCGCCGTCCGGATGGTCAACGCGTACGCCTAGCTATCGGCCCGGGGNGCAGTGGGGAGCCCCGGCTTTTAAGCAGACACCTGGATGAGGTTGAGCACTCCGCCCTGCGGGTCTTCGATGGTGGCCAGCGAACCTTCCGCGGGCCGCTGGTCGGGCTCCACCAGGACCCTGCCGCCTGCGGCCAGCGCAGCCGCTGCGGCCGCGGCAACATCCGCGGCACCAAAGTAGATCTGCCAGTCCGCGTCCTCATCCCGCTCGGCAGGAATGACTCCGGCCACTTCATTGCCGCCGATAAGCAGCGTGCTGTAGCTGCCGCCGTCGTCCTGGGGGTACTCGGTGACCTCGTGGTTGAAAAGCTGCTGGAAGAAGCCGACGGCGGCCTGCGGCTCGGGCGTGAAGAGCTCGGCCCAGGCCAGCGCGCCGGGCTCGTTGAAGAGCTGGCTTCCGAAGTGGCTTCCGGCCTGCCAGATACCGGTGGTCCCGCCGCCTGGCGGGGTGAGGAAGCCCAGCACTCCGGTGCCGCCCACCTGCTCCGGGCCGAACTGCACAGTGCCGCCGGCGTGCCGGGCTTCTTCCAGCAGGTCCGCGGCGTCCGTGACGGCGAAGTAGATGTTCCATTCCGCGGAGGTGCCGGCCTGCAGCTGCAACGGGCTTTGCGGCGCGATGGTGGCCACCAGCTGCCCGCCCGCGAAGGCCTGCGCGTAGCTGCGGCCGTCCGGGGTGGGAAAGTCCTGGTAGGTCCAGCCAAACAGGGTGCCGTAAAAGTTCTTGGCCGCGGCAACATCGGGGGTCTGAAGATCAGCCCAGCAGGGCTCACCGTGGGCGTACGTGGTCCGAACAGTCATGGGCTTTCGTTACCAACGGGACTGGATCCCGCGGGAAACACCGAAAGCCCGCCGCCGGACCGGTAAACGGAACGGCAGCAGGCACGGCGAAGCAAGCGGTCACCCGAAAACGGGTATCAGAAAGGAGTTCCGCACACTGCCTGGATCCGCATCAACGCTTCCGGGAATCCAGCGTGTGCATTGGTGCCACAGCAGCCGGGCCACGGGCCACGGCAGGCTGGCGACAACTAGCCGATGCGACGGGTGTCTACCTCGTCGTCATCGTCATCCAAATCATCCGCGTACTTATCCACATAAGCCGAATAGTCCGGTTCGACCGGTTCATTCGAATAATGGCTCGTTGAACGACTGCCTGGGCCCGTCAGCTCACGCTGAAGTGCCGAGTAGTCAGTGTTCGGGGAGTAGTACTTAATGTCCCGAGCCTGCTTGGTAGCTTTTGCCTTTTGACGGCCGCGCCCCATGGCGTGACCCCCTTTTGTACTTGGACCGGAGGTGGTCACCTTGGCGATCGGTGAGGCCCCGGAATGTTTGGTCAATTTGTCGTACACCTAGATTACATGCTTTCCGCTGGCCCTGCTTGCCGCCCAGCGGCCCAAACCACCGCGTGGGGTACCATGGCGCACCTCCAACCGCGGGATTCCGGGATTTTTCTTCGGTAGAGTCGTTCAGGAACTGCCGTTTTTATCTGGCCTTTGGCGGGCCGCGGAACCAAAACCCAGGAGGATGCACACCCGTGAACCACCAGGACATCCCGCCCAAACCCGCCGCACCGCCGCGGACCGGAAGCATTCCGCAGGTGCCGGCAGGGCATCCCGGCCCGGACGCCGCCCCTGCCCCTGCCCCAGAAACCGTTACCTGGTCCCAAGCACCCAAGGACTCAGGGCCCGGGAAGCGCGCCAACAGGGGACCGTTGGTGTGGAAGACGGTGTTCGTCGTCGTGATCCTGGCCGTTGTTGGCGGGCTGGCGTGGCTTGCCGTGTGGCTGAACTCCTCCCCCGGCGCCGACCCGGCGAAGAATGCAGCACCGGGCGTCCTGCAGACCACCGTCACGCCGCCCGCCACCCCCCAGCCGCTCCCCCGCGAAGGGGTCGCCCCCGCGGCGTACGCGGTGGGTGACTGCTTCACGGATTTCGACCCCCAGGCGCTGGCGTCCAAGGTGGTGCCCTGCGACACCGGCCATTCGGCACAGCTGGTGGCCACCTATCTCTACCCTGATAAGGCCGCATATCCGGGCGCGGAGCCGCTTAAGGCCAAGGCCCTGGAAGTCTGCCAGGCCGCGAAACTTACCCCGGCAGCCAACCAGTTCCAGCTCAACTACCAGCGAAGCTTCCCCAGCAGCACCAGCTGGCAGTCGGGTGACCGCCGGGTTGACTGCTATGTCACCGCGGACCGAGGCAATGTGATTAACGCAAGCGTGCTGCCCTGACGGTCAACCNCGCCAGGGCAGCACGACGGCAAGGGAACGGCCCCCGGGCTAGTCCTTCCGCCGCACCGACAGGCCTGAGCTGGGGGCGCCGGTCAGCGTGTCCACGTTGCCCCCGGTGAGTTCGCCGAAGTCCGGCGCGGTGTCCACCAGGACGGTGTCGCCGTCGCTGATCCCGCCGGCCAGGATGGCCTTGGCCAGCCGGTCGCCGATCTCGCGCTGCACCAGGCGGCGCAGCGGCCGGGCACCGTAGGCGGGATCGTAGCCGGACAATGCGAGCCAGGCCTTGGCACCATCGGTGACCTCCAGGGTGAGCCGCCGTTCGTGCAGCCGGCGCCCCAGTTCCGCCACGTGCAGTTCCACGATGTGCGCCAGCTCCTCCACGGTCAGGGCGTCGAACAGCACCACCTCGTCCAGCCGGTTCAGGAACTCCGGCTTGAAGGACGCGTTGACGGTGGCCATCACGGCGTTGCGCTTGGCCTCGGCATCCAGGGACTGGTCCACCAGGAACTGGCTGCCCAGGTTGGAGGTCAGCACCAGGATCACGTTGCGGAAGTCCACAGTGCGGCCCTGCCCGTCGGTGAGGCGGCCGTCGTCGAGCACTTGCAGGAGGATGTCGAACACCTCGGGGTGTGCCTTCTCCACCTCATCCAGCAGCACCACGGAGTAGGGACGCCGGCGGACGGCCTCGGTCAGCTGGCCCCCTTCCTCGTAACCGACGTATCCCGGAGGCGCCCCGACCAGCCGGGCGACGCTGTGCTTCTCGCCGTACTCCGACATGTCGATGCGGACCATGGCACGCTCGTCGTCGAACAGGAAGTCCGCCAGGGCCTTGGCCAGCTCGGTCTTGCCGACGCCGGTGGGGCCCAGGAACAGGAAGGAACCGGTGGGCCGGTTGGGGTCGCTGATGCCGGCCCGGGCACGCCGGACGGCGTCGGATACCGCGGTCACGGCCTTGGACTGGCCGATAAGCCGTTTGCCCAGTTCCTCCTCCATGTGCAGCAGCTTCTGGCTTTCGCCCTGCAGCATGCGTCCGGCCGGGATGCCGGTCCATGCGGAGATGACCTCGGCGATGTCCTCCGCCGTTACTTCCTCGGCCACCATCTGCGCGGACTTGTCGGTCACGGCCGCCTCCGCCTCGGCGGCGGCGTTCAGCTCGCGCTCGAGGGCCGGGATCTCGCCGTACAGGACCCGGGAGGCCGTCTCCAGGTCGCCCTCGCGCTGGGCTTTGTCAGCGGCGGAGCGCAGCTCGTCCAGCTTGGCCTTCAGGTCACCCACCCGGTTGAGCCCGGCCTTCTCGGCCTCCCAGCGCGCGTTCAGCGCCGAGAGCTCCTCTTCCTTGTCAGCTTTGTCGGCGCGGAGCGCGGCCAGCCGTTCCACAGAGGCAGCGTCCGTCTCGCCCTCCAGCGCAAGCTCCTCCATGGTGAGCCGGTCCACCTGGCGGCGCAGCTGGTCGATCTCCTCCGGTGCAGAGTCGATTTCCATGCGCAGCCGGGATGCGGCTTCGTCCACCAGGTCGATGGCCTTGTCCGGAAGCTGGCGGCCGGAAATGTAGCGGTTGGACAGCGTGGCCGCAGCCACCAGGGCGGAATCAGCGATGG
This sequence comes from Paenarthrobacter sp. 22069, assembly GCF_052046035.1. NCBI lineage: Bacteria > Bacillati > Actinomycetota > Actinomycetes > Micrococcales > Micrococcaceae > Paenarthrobacter > Paenarthrobacter sp. 22069. The sequence continues at coordinate 13,254 of NZ_JBQEQF010000005.1, forward strand.
ACACCTTGTGGTGCGCCTCGTAGCGCTCCTTGAGGCCGCGGAGGATGCCGATGGTGTCCTCCACACTGGGCTCACCGACGTAGACCTGCTGGAAGCGGCGTTCCAGCGCGGCGTCCTTTTCGATGTTTTCGCGGTACTCGTCCAGGGTGGTGGCACCGATCAGCCGCAGCTCACCGCGGGCCAGCATGGGCTTGAGCATGTTGCCCGCATCCATGGAGGAATCACCGGTGGCACCGGCACCCACCACCGTGTGGATCTCGTCGATGAAGGTGACGATCTGGCCCTCGGAACCCTTGATCTCCTCAAGGACTGCCTTCAGCCGCTCTTCGAATTCACCGCGGTACTTCGCGCCGGCCACCATCGAGCCAAGGTCCAGGGAGATAAGGGTCTTGCCCCGCAGGCTCTCCGGAACGTCGCCGGCCACCATCCGCTGGGCCAGCCCTTCCACCACGGCAGTCTTGCCAACACCGGGTTCGCCGATCAGCACCGGATTGTTTTTGGTGCGCCGGGACAGGACCTGGACCACGCGCCGGATCTCGGAGTCCCGCCCGATCACGGGGTCCAGCTTGCCGGCGCGGGCCATCGCGGTGAGGTCCGTGCCGTACTTTTCGAGGGCCTGGAAGGTGTTTTCGGGATCGGGGCTGTCCACCTTGCGGTCGCCGCGGACCCCGGGGAGGGCAGCCAGGAGCGCTTCGCGGGACGCGCCGGCATCGCGGAGCAGGCGGGCCGCGGCATCGTTGCCGGCCGAGAGGCCCACCAGGAGCACCTCTGTGGACACGAAGCTGTCACCCAGCCGGTCCGCCTCCTCCTTGGCGTGCTGGATGGCCTGGAGGGCAGGGCGCGAGAGCTGGGCCTGCTGGCTGGAGCCGCCGGAAGTGGCGGGCAGTGCCTTGATAGCGCTGCTGGCCTGGACGCTGACGGAGTCGGGGTCGGCGCCGGCGGCGCGGAGGAGCGCGACGGCGACACCCTCCCGCTGGTCCATCAGCGCCTTCAGGAGGTGGGCCGGCTCCACCTGGGGGTTTCCGGCCGTCGAGGCGTTCATTGCCGCGGCGGAAAGAGCCTCCTGGCTCTTGGTGGTGAATTTGACGTCCAAAGAGAGCTCCTTTCGGGGGCTGGTTGACTAAGTTGAGTGTACTACGCTCAACTTTGCACTGCGAGATCCACTAGCCATGTTTGCCCAGGGCGAAACAGGTGTCCAGAGCCGGAGGTCCTGCCCGCGGTTCCGGCGCTTCAGGTCGCGTACACGGCCACGGCCGCGGCCTTGACCACGAAGTGCACTGCCATGCCCGGAGCCAGGCCCAGGTCAGCAGAGGCGGCCGGCGTGATGTCCGCGGCCAGGCTGCCGGCGCGGACGCGGACCTGGTCGCCGTGGGGTTCCAGGTCGGTAATGGTGACGGCGAATGAATTCCGCGGGCTTCCATGGGCGTCATTGAGGAATACAGAAACGGCCGACGGCGGGAACACGGCAACGCCCGTGTCCTCCGAACCCGCCGTCGCGGCTTCGGGCAGTGCGGCGGTTGTCCCGGCTGGGCCGGTTGTTCCAGCAGGGCCGGTTGCCCCGGACAAGCCAGAATGCACCAAAAGGCCCGGGTGGAGGCCGGGCTCCTCCTCGTGGCCGGTAATCCTCAGCCCCTCCCTGGTCCGGACCCCGGCGCCGTCCAGAATGCCCGGAATGAAGTTCAGCCCGGCAAGTCCGGCGGCAAAGGAACTGCGGGGGCGCTCCAGCACCGCCCGGGTGGGGCCTTCCTCGATGATCCTGCCGTTGTCCAGGATGACCACGCGATCCGCCAGCATCAGCGCGTCCAGCACGTCGTGGGTGACGATGATGGCCTGGCGCCCGGCCAGGACACGCTTGAAGAGCCGTCGCAGCAGGGGCGCGGAATGGATGTCCAGGGCGGCCAGCGGCTCGTCGAGCAGGAGGAGTGCGGGGTCGGCGGCGAGCGCCCTGGCGACGGCCACACGCTGGGCCTGGCCGCCGGACAGTTCGGCGGGACGGCGGCCGGCGAGATGTTCGGCTTCAACCTCTGCGAGCCAGTGCAGCGCCTGGGCTTTTGCCTCCCGCTTGGAAACACCGGCGCTCCGGGGCCCGAAAGCGACATTGTCCACCGCTGCCAGGTGGGGAAAGAGCAGGGGCTCCTGCGCAAGCAGGGCAATGCCGCGCTGATGGGGAGGTGCCCATGTGCCCTTACCGTCGCCGAGGTCAAAAAGGGTCCTGCCATTGAGTGCGGCCATGCCGCTGTCCGGCCGGAGAAGGCCAGCGATGCCGGCCAGCAGCGTCGATTTGCCGGCGCCGTTGGGCCCCATGACCGCCACGGTTTCACCAGGCTGGACCGTCAGGGCAACGTCGAAGCCGCGCCCGGCCACGGCTGCCCGGAAGGACAACGTCACGTGACGTTTCCTCCTGCCGGCGCGGGCGCCGTCGTCCGTTGTCCTGTTCCGGCGCGGCCGGCTGCCGGGCGGCGGTAGGCGAGGGCAACCACCGCGATGGCCACGGCCACCAGCACCAGGGACAGCGCGACGGCGGCATCCGGGTCTGTTTCCCGCTGCAGGTAGATCTCCAGCGGGAGGGTCCGGGTCACCCCCTGGAGGCTGCCCGCGAAGGTCAGCGTGGCACCGAATTCGCCGAGGCTTCGGGCGAAGGAAAGCACGGCACCGGATGCCAGTCCGGGCAGGACGAGTGGCAGCGTGACGCGCCTGAATACGGTGCCCGGCCGTGCTCCAAGGGTGGCCGCGACGGCTTCGTAGCGGGAGCCGGAGGTCCGCAGGGCGCCCTCGAGGCTGACCACCAGGAACGGCAGTGCCACGAATGTCTGCGCCAGCACCACCGCCGTCGTGGAAAAGGCGATACGCAGGCCCAGGACGTCCAGCGCCTGTCCCAGCAGCCCCTGGCGCCCGAACGTATAGAGCAGGGCGATGCCGCCCACCACAGGCGGAAGCACCAGCGGCAGGAGCACCAGCGAGCGCAGCAGGCCCCGCAGCCGGAAGGTGTCACGGGCAAGGACCAAGGCCAGCGGGACGCCCAGGACGATGCACAAGACCGTGCTGGCCGCCGAGGTGCGCAGGCTCAGTCCCAGCGCCGTCAGCGACGGCACAGAGGTCACCAGCGGGATGAACTGCCCCCAGTCCACCCTGAGCACCATCGCCAGCAGCGGAAGCACGACCACGACGGCGGCCAGGACGGCCAACGCGCGGACCCAGCCGGGAACACCTGTATACCCCTGCCGAATCAACCTGCTACCTTTCGTGTTTTTGTTGGTTCAACGGTTTTCCAGAACCTGCTTGAGCCGGGACAGTTGGGCCACCTCGGATTCCATGGTCCTGGTGACCATCGAGTCCAGGACCCGCATCAGGAGCGGCAGCCTGGCATCCAGGCTGAAGTGCACGGTGGTCCTGCCGCCATCCTCGGTGAGGGCGTATGTGCCGGTGGGGCGGGCCGGGCCGGCCACCACTTCGAAGCCCAGCAGTCGGCCGGGCTGGGCTGCCGTGATCCTGTAGTCGCCCTGGATGGGGCGGCCCCTGGGCCCGGCAAGGGTTTGGCTGTAGATGGCTCCGACTTCGCCGGGAGCGCCCTCCCGCAGGGAAATGGACTTCACCCCGTCACGCCATGCCGGGTTGTTCAGTCCGTCAGCAAGGAAGTCATAGACCTCGCGGGCAGACCGGTTGATGATGACACTGTTCTCGGCGTGGGCCATGCGTTTCCTCCGGTGGGCTGAAGCGGTAAGGGGGCTGGACAGGTCCTGCAGGGGCGTACCCGGCGATGCTCGCCGGTGGGCGACCTGGCCCCACCCTACTGCCGCGCCTGTCGTTCGCGGCACTACTGCTGCCCGGGCCGGAACCCGGCGGCGGCGAGGACCTTTTGCCCTTCTGGACCGGCAACCAGGTCCAGGAAGGCGCGGGCCGCAGCCTTGTTCCCGGCGTTGGCCACAGCAGCAATGGGATAGGTGTTGACGGCGGCTTCAGATTCGGGGAACGGGATGCCCGCTACCTTGGTTCCGGCAGCCTTGACGTCCGTGCCGTAGACAAGGCCGGCGTCGGCCTCGCCGGAGGCCACCTTTCCCAGGACATCGGTGACCGAGTTTTCCTCGCTGACCGGGCTCAATGAGACGCCTGCCGCGTCCGCAGCCTTGGCCGTGGCAGCCCCGCAGGGGACCTGCCTGGCACAGGTGACCACCTTGATGCCGGGCCGGGTGAGGTCCTTCATCCCTGCGACTCCGGCCGGGTTGCCCGGCGGCACTGCGATTGCCAGGGTGTTGCTGGCAAAATCCGTCGGCGTGCCGTCCACCAGCCCGTCATCCTGCACCTTCTTCATGGTGGCCGCATCCGCCGACGCGAAGACGTCAGCCGGTGCCCCCTGGCTGAGCTGGCTGGCCAGGTCGGAGGACCCGGCGAAGCTCAGCGTGACGGTGGTGCCCGGATGCTCGGCCTCGAAGGTGCGGGCGAGGTCGGTAAAGGTGGCTTTCAGGGATGCAGCTGCGAAAACGGTGATGGTGCCGTGCGGCGCGGCGTCGGCGCTGGTATCGGCGGCGCTGCCGCCCTTCGCGGCGCACCCGCTGAGAGCTGCCGGCAGGAGAAGGTACAGGGCAGCCAGCGCTGCGAAGATCCGGGGCTTCAGGATGCAAACGTGCCGCGTCATGCGGCACCCCGCCCCTTCGGCGATTCGATGATGACCGTCGTCGCCTTGACCACGGCGGTGGCCACCGCCCCCGGTTCCAGGCCCAGCTCGCGCACCGCTTCACTGCTCATCAGCGATACAACCCGGAACGGCCCGCACTGGAGTTCCACCTGGGCCATGACCTTGTCCGTGATGACGTTGGTGACCAGGCCAACGAAACGGTTGCGGGCCGAGCTGCTCCCGCTTTTCGGATCATCCGGAAGCTGCGCCAGCTTCTGCGCATGGGTGGCCAGCTCCAGCCCGTCAACGGCGAGCCGTCCGGAATCGTCACGGAGCGGAGTCAGTGTTCCGTGCTCGGTCCACCGGCGGACAGTGTCATCGCTGACGCCCATGAAGCGGGCGGCTTCAGAAACGCGAATAAGGGCCATATGGAGATTCTATTCCGCATCTGAGGATAGACGACACCCTTGATTCCGCATCTGCAAACACGGGATATGCCCTGGCCTCTGGCTTTTCCGGCGCAGGGCGGCACTAGACTCCTTCCATGGCCATCTACATCGACCCGCCGTTGTGGCCTGCACACGGAACTCATTTCTCGCATCTGGTCTCGGACGCGTCGCTCGAAGAGTTGCACCGCTTCGCCGCAGCCGCCGGGATTCCGGAGCGGGCGTTCGACGGCGACCATTACGACGTGCCGGAACGCCGCTTTGACGAACTGGTGGCGGCCGGGGCAGTTTCGGTGGAGGCCCGGGTGCTGGTCCGCAAACTCATCGCCAGCGGCCTGCGCATCCCCGCACGCCGGCGCAACAAGTCCCTGAAAGTCCCGCTCCTGAACCGCTGGGAGGCCATCATGCCGGGTCACGATGCCCTGTTCCTTGACCTCCTGGACCGGTGGAGCGAACCGCACCGGCACTACCACGGCAGCACCCACCTGCTCTCCGTCCTGGAGGCGCTGGACCTGCTCACCGAACCGGGAGAGGCACCGCGGACCGTGCTTGTGGCGGCCTGGTTCCATGACGCCGTGTACCGCGGCGCAGCGGGCCGGGATGAAGAGGACTCGGCCCTGCTGGCCGAACACCGCCTTGCCGCAGCCGGCCTGCCGGAGGACGAGGTAGCCGAAGTAGCCCGGCTGGTACGCCTCACTTCCGACCACCGGCCGGAAGCGGACGACGCCGCCGGCGCCCTGCTCTGCGACGCGGACCTTTCCATCCTCGGAAGCGGGCCGGAGGAATACGCCCGCTACGTAGCCGCCGTGCGGAAAGACTACGCGCACATCGGCGACGCCGACTTCGCAGCCGGCCGGGCCGCCGTCGTGCGCCACCTGCTGGAACTTGACCCGCTCTTCCACCACCCGCGGGCCCGGGACCTATGGCTGGACGCGGCGCACCGGAACCTGAACGGCGAACTGGCGTGAACGCCCCAGGATCCAGCCCGCGGCACACTTACTCCGCCAACGCCGCCCACCGGCAGCTCCCCTTCACCGTCAGGCTGGACTGGGGCCTGGACGGGGCCGCGACCGTGGCCGCTGGTGCCGACCTGGCCGTGGTGGTGGACGTCCTGTCTTTCAGCACCTGCGTGAGCGTGGCACTGGACCGGGGCGCCGAAGTCTTCCCTTACCGGTGGCGCGATACCAGCGCCGAGGATTTCGCCGCCCACCACCATGCGCAGTTGGCGGGTCCCCGCGGCGGTGGTGGGCTGAGCCTCTCGCCCGCCAGCTTCCGCAGTGCGGAATCGCTGGGAAGGGCGGTGCTGCCCTCCCCCAACGGGTCGGAACTGTGCCGGCTGCTCGCCGGCGAAGTGCCGCTGGTGGCGGCAGTGTGCCTGCGGAACGCTGCTGCGACGGCCGACTGGGTGGCGGCGAATCTTCCGGAAGACGCGGTATTGGCGGTAGTTGCCGCCGGTGAATGCTGGCCGGACGGGACGCTGCGTCCTGCGCTCGAGGACCAGATTGGCGCCGGGGCTTTCATCGCGGGGCTGGCGGCCGCGGGCAGGGGCGGCTACGAGGCCGGGGACGGCAGGCACGGCTATGCTCCGGAGGCCGTGGCCGCCATGGCTGTCTTCGAGTCCGCCGAACCACGGCTGCGCGAAATGCTGCAGCAGTGTTCCAGCGGCCGGGAATTGGCAGGAGCCGGCTTTGCGGAGGATGTGGACATCGCGGCGGAACTGGACCAAAGCGACTCTGTGGCCCTCCTCCGGGAGGGTGCCTTCCGCCCGTTGACGGTCTGACGGCCCGGCGAAGGGGACGACGGGAACGTGCTGGAACCGCCGGCAGGCAGCGCGGAGGATCTGCCTAGCGGTAGTTCCTGGCGGGGTAGTTGCTGACGAACGGCGTGCTGGTGGGCACGATCTGCTTGCCCAGCGGCATCAGGGATACCGGGATGAGCTTGAGGTTGGCGATGGCCAAAGGGATGCCAATGATGGTCACTGCCATGGCGAACGCCGTGACCACGTGCCCGATGGCGATCCAGATTCCGGCGACCAACAGCCAGATCACATTTCCCAGCAGGGAGAAGACACCGGTTCCGCCCGGCTTATCCACCACCATGCGGCCAAAGGGCCACAGGGTGTAGGCGGCTATGCGGAACGAGGCAATGCCCCACGGGATGGTGACGATGAGCAGGCAGCAGACCACGCCGGCGAGGAAATAGCCAAGGGCCAGCCACAAGCCGCCGAAAACCAGCCAAATGACGTTCAGGAGTGTCTTCATGCACCCATTCTGCCCCCACCCCTCCGACAAAAGGGTGGGGGATGTCCCTGATCCTGCCCTGATCCGGAGTGTAGTGGCCGGCTGGTCCGCACTAAACTGTCGCGGCGGCCTTTGCGGCGTGGACGAACGCGCGGATCTTGGCCGGGTCCTTCACGCCGCGGGAGACTTCGACACCAGAGGAAACGTCCACGCCCCATGCGTGTGCGGCGGCTGAGGCTCCGGCCACGTTGGCAGCGTCAAGGCCGCCGGCGAGCAGCCAGTTCCTGCCCTTCAGCGCAGGCAGGGCAGCCACGGAGGCGTAGTCCCAGGACTCGCCCGAACCCGGCACGGAAGCATCAATGAGGAGCAGATCCTCGCCCCAGTCCTCAAACTCATCGGCGCCGGCGCCAATGGTGATGGCCCTGACCAGCTTCATGCCCGCGTCGTGCACTGTTGCCACGTCCGCACGGGTCCGCGTGCCGTGCAGCTGGATCCACTGCAGGCCGGCCGCCCGGGCGATGGCGATGGCGTCGGCCACGGGCTCGTCACGGAACACCGCAATGGGGGAAACGCCCTTTGGTACTCCGGACAGCAGGGATGCAACCTGCGATGGCGAGACAACCCTGGGGCTGGCGGTGAGGACAAACCCGACGGCGTCAGCGCCGGCGTCCACTGCCTCGCGCACCGATTCAGGCGTACTGAGACCACACACTTTGACGAACATTCCCGGGCTCCTTCAGGCTGTTTTCGTGTTGACCCCCCGGAGGAGAGTAGCAGGGCAGGGGCGCAACTGCGATGCCAACCACTTGGGGGAACTAGGCTGGGCTGATGCAGATCATCCGCTTCGCTGAGCTCAAAGCCGAACCGTGGCGCAACGGCGGCGGGGTGACCCGCGAAATCGCCCGCCAGGAATCCGAAGACGGCGGCTGGACCTGGCGGGTGAGCATCGCAGACGTGGCCAAGGCAGGAGACTTTTCCGCCTTCCCCGGCATGGAGCGGGTACTGACGGTCATCGAGGGTGAACTGCTGGTCCTCACCGTGGACGGGGCCGAGCATCCGATGGAAAAGTACCGGCCCTTCCGCTTCGATGGCGGCGCGGCCACCACAGCGAAGCTGCCTACCGGCGACATTCGCGACCTCAACATCATCACCCGCACGGCCGCGTGCAAGGGCTACACCTCCATCATCGAGCTGTCCAAAAAGCGTGCCCACCCGCTCTTCGAGGGACAGTTGGGAGTGCTGCTGCAGGGACAGGCAGTGGCCAGCGAAGGCGGGGCGGAGCCGGTGGAGCTGGGCCGGTATGACACGGTGGCCGGCTCGGACGGGGGCTCCCCCGGGATCCTGGGCCGCGGCTTCCTGGCGGTGGTCTCGGTCGATCCAGTCACGGGCGCGGACTGAATTCCTCCACCGGTACCACGGCACCCCTCTTGCGCGCTTCCTCGGCCGCAAACACTACGGCGTGGCTGACCAGCGACTCCTCCAGCCCTGACACCACCCCTGTCCAGTCACCCCGGGCGAGGGCCCTGACCCAGGCCTGCACCAGTCCCCGGTCGCCCCCTTCGTGCTTTTCACCGGCCACCCGGGGAGCAGCCGCCGGCACCGCGTGCACAGTGGTTGTTCCGGTGAGGAAGTCATGGACCGTGATGCTGCCCGCCTCGACGGAGATCTCACCGTGGCTGCCGAAGATCCTGGTGCGGCGCGGTCCCGCGGCCGTGAAGGCCGTCGCGGTGAAGGCTGCTGTGGTGCCGTCCTGGTAGTCGATGTTCACCACCTGGTGGTCCACCACGTCGTTGTCCGCAAAGTAGACGCATCGGCCGTACGGCCCTGTTGCCAGCGCCCGCCACAACGATTCCCGGGTGCCGCCGGGATCCACGACGTCGGCAAAGTAGGCCCTCGCGGGATCCGCTGTGACGCCATCCGGCGGCCGGCCTGGACCATAGATCCGCAGGGCGGAATAGGGGCAGCGGGGTTCTGCGGGGCAGCTGGTGCAGCGCGCTGAAGCGCCTTCCGGCGCCTCCTCCGGCCGGAAATGCGAGAGCCTGCCAAAGGAGGACACCCGAACCGGCCGGCTCCCGATGATGAAGGAAAGCCAGTCGACGTCATGCGTGCATTTGGCCAGCAGGAAGGGGCTGGACTCCTCCTCCCGCCGCCAGTTCCCGCGGACATAGGAGTGCGCGAAATGCCAGAATCCGACAGGCTCCAGATGCTGGACGGAGATGACGCGGCCGATTGTCCCGGTGGAAAGGAGTCGCCGAAGCAGCGCAGTCAGTGGGGTGTAGCGCAGGACGTGGCAGACGGTCGCCGTGATCCCGGATTCCCGCTGCAGCCGTGCCAGATCCGCGCAGCCGGCAGCGTCCCCGGCCACCGGCTTCTCCAGGAGGACCGGATAGCCGTGGGCTGCTGCGGCAGCGAACGGCTGGGCGTGCTCACGGTCCGGGGTGGCGATGATGATGCCGTCGGCCGGCAGCCGGGTGCGGAGCATGGCCTGCCAGTCCCCGAACACCCCTGCATCCGGGACGCCGAGTTCGGCTGCAAGGCTTTCGCGCAGCTGACGGCGCGGCTCCGCGACCCCCACGATGGTGGCCTGGCGGGTGTCAACCGCCAGCCGGGCGTAGGCGGAGCCGCGCGCACCTGCGCCGGCCACCAGGAGGCGCACGGGTGGCCCGGCTTGGGCAACGGTCGACGGCGGAGCCTCCACCGGTCAGCCGGCGTCTGGATCGGCGAGCCACTCCAGCGCCACGGCCGCCGTCCAGGACTGGTCCATGCTGCCCAGCGGTTGGCCAGTGAACGGCTCGTAATACTCTGCGAAGTGTCCTTCCACCAACTGGGCAAGCGAAGCTTCCCGCAGCCGCCCGTACCGCACCTCATCGCCGCGCCTGCGCAGGCATTGGGCCAGGTACCAGTTCATGACGGGCCAGACGGGTCCACGCCAGTATTGCCGCGGTTTGAGTCCCTCGAAGGTGGTGGAGGTTGAGGCCGGCAGCGGGAAGGCCAGCCGGGGGTCACCGGTCCAGTCCGGCCCCTCGAAGATCTCCAGTTGCCGCCGCAGCAGGGACTCGTCCGCCGTGGAGATCAATGGAGCGAACCCGGCAATGGTGGGCAGCCCGATCCACTCGCCGGTCAGCACGTCCCGGTCCCGTGCCAGCCCTGTTCGTTCATCGACGGTCGCATCCACGCCATCCCGGAACTCCCGGGCCCAGTCCCGCAACCGGGCGGCGTCCCCGTGCAGGCCGACGTGTTCCGCCAGCACGGCCAGGTCCTCGTTGGCCGCCGCGAAGATCGCCGACATGAACACGTCCTTGACCTGGAAGTCCATCACCCCTGGAAGCCGGGCATCGTCGAACCGGACATCGGCCATCTGCTTCACCAGCCACAGGTACCTGCTGTACTCCTCGTCGCTGGGCCGCTGGCTCCAGTCCGTGACCTTCAGCGTGTCCGTCCGGACAAAGGGCTCCATGTCGCCGGGCCGAACCCTTGAATAGGGGCCGTCGAACCGGGGCGAGTTGTCCATCCCGGACTCCCAGCCGTGATAAATGGTGAGCAGGCCGGAGCCGTCGGCGCCGCGGCTGCCCCGGAGCCAGGCGTGCCAGCGGATCCACTGTGGCAGCGTCCGCCGGAGGAACTCCTCGGCGGGCCCTGCATCTTCGCCGCCAGCCGCCGTCGCACGTTCCACGATGCGGCGCAGCAGCGTGGCATGCACGGGCGGCTGGCAAATGCCGCTGGACTGCACCCCTTCGGGAGACACCCCGCGGGTGCCCCACCGCTCCACGTCCGGGAAGTAGCCGGGCACATCGGAAAAGACAATGTGCGGAATCATCCCGCTCTTCCACTGCGCCGCGATCAGGTGGTCCAACTCCTGCAGGGCCCGGTCCACGCTCATGGTGGACAGGCCGGTGGCCACAAAGGCGGCATCCCAGCTCCACATATGCGGGTACAGGTTCGGTGCTGCGGTGACCATGGCGCCGAGGTCATTCGCGGCAAGGACGTCCCGTGCCCGCTGGCCCATGTCCGCCAGGTCGCGGACCGGATACCGGGCGGCGTCCGCTTCTGCCGTCACGCCGTCAGCCCCAGCTGGGTTTCCGTGTCAAAGAAGCGGAGCGCGCTTTGCTCAAAGCGCAGGCCCACGGTTTCGCCGGGCGAAACCCGCTCCGTGGAGGGGACCTGTACCTTAACGGTCTGGCCGCCGAGGTCCACCGTCAGCAAGGTGGCGTGCCCGAGCGGTTCCACCACCTCCACGGCAGCGTCCAGGGAACCTTCCGAGCCGCGCGGGGCCAGGGAGATATTCTCCGCCCGGATGCCCACCATCACCGGCGTGCCGCCCGTCCGGGCCGCTGCCCGGGCCAGGAATTCGGGCGCTGCGATGCTCTGGCCACCCACTTCCAGGGCACCCTGCTGCGTGATCCGGCCGTCCAGGAAGTTCATCGGCGGCGAACCGATGAAGCCGCCCACGAACCGGTCCGCCGGCTCCTCGTAGACGGTGATCGGATGGCCGAGCTGGGCGATCTGGCCCTTCTTCATCACGGCAACCCGGTCTGAGAGGCTCATTGCCTCCACCTGGTCGTGGGTGACGTACAGCGTGGTGGAACCCAGCTGCTGGACAATCTTCTTCAGTTCGGCGCGGAAGTCCAGGCGCAGGAGGGCGTCAAGGTTGGACAGGGGCTCGTCCATGAGCAGCACGTCGGCGTCCATGACGATCGCCCTGGCCACGGCAACGCGCTGCCGCTGGCCGCCGGAGAGCTGGGCAGGATACCGGTCCAGGTAGGGGCTGAGCTGCAGCAGGTCCGCCGCCCACGCCACCTTCCGTTCGATCTCTTCCCGCGGGACCTTTTTCATCGTCAGCCCGAACGCGATGTTCGTCCGGACCATGCGGTGCGGGAAGACGGCATAGGACTGGAACACCATGGAAAGGTTCCGGTCCTGCGGCGGCAGGTAGGTCACGTCCCTTCCACCGATGGCGATGCTGCCCTGGTCCGGGAAGTCCAGGCCCGCGACCATGCGCAGCAGGGTTGTCTTTCCGCAGCCGGAGGGCCCCAGCAGCACCATGAACTCCCCTTCCGCCACCTCCAGCGAAACGTTGTTCGTGGCCAGCTCGGTGCTGCCCGGGTAGGTCTTGTGCAGACCCTTGATGGAGATGTCAGCCATGGGAAGGCCTCTCTGGGACGCGATCAGCGGATGGTGGAGCCCCACATGTTGGTGAGGTAGCGGCGCATGAAGAAGATGAACACCAGGGCCGGGACCACCAGCAGGAAACCGCCGGCGAAGCGGTATGCCAATGGTGATTCGGAGAGGGAGCTAAGGACCTGGGCGGGAAGGGTGCGCTGGTTCAGGGTCAGGATCGATGCGCCCAGGACTTCGTTCCAGGACATGACGAAAGTGAAGATCGAGGCGGCGGCGATGCCGGGTACGGCCATCGGCAGGACCACTTTGAGGAAGGCCTGCACGGGGCTGCAGCCGAAGATCCGCGCCGCTTCCTCCACATCCCGCGGCACGCCCAGGAACACCGAGGCCGTGATCAGGATGGTGGTGGGCAGGGCCAGGGCGGTGTGGAGCAGGACGACGGCGAACACGCTGTCATAGAGCCCCGTTTGCAGGAAGAGCTGGGCCAGCGGCACGGACAGCACGACGATCGGCAGGGCCCGGGTGAACAGCAGGAACAGCTGGTACGGCTCCCTGCCCCGGAAAGCGAAGCGGGCCACCGCGTAGCCTGCGGGAATGCCAATCAGGAGCGACAACACCAGGGTGAACACGCCCACCTGGACGGAGTTGATGAGGCCACCCAGGATTCCGGTGGACTGCAGGAAGGTCTGCATGGTCTCGGTGGAGAAGTTGTCCGGGATGAAGCTGAGCGGAAACTTCTGCAGCGATTGCCGGCTGGACATTGCAGCCAGGGCAATCAGGTAGATGGGTACGGCCATGAACAGGGTGATCAGGATGCAGGCCACCTGCAGCAGCACCCGGTTGCGGCGCTGCCGCGCAAGGGGCCTGCGGTCCACTCCCGGTTCCGGCCGGGCGGCCCCGGCGGCAGCCGTCCTTGATGTCGTGGCGTGGCTCATCGCGCAGCCTCCGTCTGGTCCCTCAGGAGTTTCAGGTAGCCCACCGCAGTCACCATGGACACGGCCATGACCACCAGGGCCAGCGCCGAGGCCACGTTGGGGTCCTGCAGCCCGGTGTACCAGCGGTACGTCTCGCCGACCACCAGGGGGAAGTTCTGGCCCGTGAGGGCGAGCGCCACCGCGAAGGTCTGGAAGGCCAGGATGGTCCTCAGGATCAGGGCCGTCTGGAGGCTGGGGCGCAGCAGCGGCAAGGTGACGTGCCACAGCCGGTTCCAGAAACTGGCGCCGAAAACGCCGGCGGCCTCCTCATAGTCCTTTGGGATGGACTGCAGCCCGGCCACGACGATGACGAACACCAGCGATGTGGCACGCCAGACTTCCGCGATCAGCACGGTGGCGAACATGGACGGGTAGTTGTCATAGGCGAGCCACGAAACGGGCTGCAGGCCCCACGACGCCAGGAGCGAGTTGAGGTAGCCGCGGTCCGTGAACACGGTCAGCCAGACCAGGCCGGCGGCGAGGTCGCTGACAGCCAACGGGATGGCCCAGATGTAGAAGTAGGCAGAAGCCCCCCGCGGCTTGGCCCGGATCAGCAGGGCCATGGCCAGTGCCAGGACGAACTGGATGGGAATCATCACCACGATGAGCAGGAGGGTGTTGCCCACCGAGGACCAGAAGTAGGGGTCCTGGACCATCCGGGTGAAGTTGGCCGTGGTCAGGCCTTCCGGGCCGCCGAAGGCCTGCAGGATGCCGCTGACCATCGGCCAGCCGAAGAGGAGCGTCATGAACACGATCGACGGGGCGATCAGCAGCAGCGCCGCCGGATTTCCCTTCCGCCTGGGGGCACGGGCTTTGGGGCCGGAAGGGGGAACATGCGGCCTGGCTGCCGCCGGCGCATCCGGGGCGGCCATCACGCGACCTTGCAGGGGGACATCTTGGGGTCAGGTGCCCAGCACGGGACGTTGAGGCTGTCCATGATCTTTGCCAGTTCCGCACCCTGCCGGTCCAGGGTGGCCTTGACGTCCGAGTTGTTCAGGCAGATCTCCTGGAAGCAGTTCTTGAACAGCTGGGAGACCTGCGGGTCCTTGTCGCCCAGGCCCACGGGCGGGAGTGCGAGCAGGGCGTCGGAGGCTTCCTGCTGCGCCTTGACGGCCTTCGCTTCGAGGGCCACGCCGCCGGGGAGGTCCCCGCCGATATCCGTCTTCACCACCGGGAAGAAAGAGTTGGACTTCAGCGTCTCGATCTGCGCCTCGGGCTTGGAAAGGGCCTTGATGAGTTCGAAGGCCTTGTCCTTCTCGGGGGAGCCCTTGGGCACCGCCATGCCGCCGACAATCAGGAGGTAGCCCCTGCCTTTGGGCCCCGAAGGGGCGGGGACCATCTGCCAGTCGTCCGGCTTGTCCTTGACGGCATTGATCAGCCGCGCCACGTGGTCCCACGCCACCAGGACTTCGCCGTTGGCCAGGGGCTCCTGCATGAAGTCGTAGTTGGTGGAGGCGGGGTTTGTATTGGCCCAGAGGTCACGCATGTAGGTCCAGGCGTTCACGGCATCCTGGTTGCGGAAGGTGGTGATCTGCCCGCCCGTGAAGCTCGGCAGCAGGAAGCCCTGGTAGAAGCGGTGGTGCAGTCCCTTGGGGCCGGCCGGCAGGCCGAAGACAGGGCGTCCGCTGGCGTCTTTGGCGGCCTTGGCCCATGCCAGGTATTGGTCGTAGGTGAGCTTGTTGACGTCAGCTCCGGAGGGAAGCCACTGGAGCGCCTTTTTGTTGATGGCCAGGACGTAGGTGGCCTGGATCCAGGGGATGTACCGGGGAACGTCGGTGCCCAGTTTGGCCAGTTCCGCCACGTCCTTGGAGTAACCCGCCGAGGACAGGTCGTTCATGAGTGAACTGAGGTCCTCCAGCTGCGAGGCGAAGGGGGCCAGGTCGCCGTGCAGTCCGCCGGCGATTCCCACTTCGACTTTTCCGGCGGCGAGCTGGGACTTCAGGGTGGTGTTGAAGACGCCCGTGTCGACGGGGTTGTAGGCCACGCTGATGTCCCCCGCGAATTTCTTGAGGGTGGCTTCGTACTTTTGGCGTTCCTCCACCGGTGCGAACTGTGTGGAAAGGAAGCTGACCGACCCCTTGCCGCCGCTTCCGCTGGTGTTGACCCCGCAGGCTGCCAGCACCGGTCCGGCAGCCAACACCGTCAGGCCCCCCTTCAATAACGCTCGCCGGCTCACGTCATGGTGCGCGGTAACGGACATTAGAGCCTCCTGGGGTGAGGGCTGCTAGGTTTTTTGTCTGATGATCGATCATAATTGTGTGGTGCAAATCACGTCAATGATCGGGGCTGCCACAGGAGCGCCCACACTGGAGAGGAAGCCGGCCCGGTGACGGAGCAGAGGACTCTGGTGGGTGAGCCTGCGCAGCCGCCGGCAGGCCCCGCCACCAGTGCCGGGCACCTCCTGCAGCTGCTACGCTCGAACGCCGCGGGGTACAGCCGGTCGGACCTGCTGGAACTGACAGGAATGGCGCGGTCCACCCTCTACGAGCGGCTCGATGCCCTCTTCGCGGCAGGCCTCGTTTACGAATCCGCTCCCCTGCGCGCCCAGCGCGGCCGGCCGCCCCGCTCACTCCGGTTCGATGACCGGGACAAGGTGGTGGTGTGCCTCGAAATCGGCCACACGCACGCCGGAATCAACCTCCTCGCCCTCAGCAGGGAGGTGCTGGCTTCCGTCCGCATTCCCGTGGATATCGCAAACGCCCAGGATGTCGTGGTGGAACAGGTGGTCGGGGAGGCGCTGCGGCTGCTCGACGGCAGGCAGCCGGTAGGAGCGGGAGTAGGGCTGCCCGCCCCGGTGGACCCCCTCCACCGCCTGGGCCTGGAGCGGACCGTCCTTGCCCATTGGGACCTGCAGAGCCTGCAGGACACCATGGAGTCCCGCCTCGACTGCCCCGTCCTGCTGGAAAATGATGCACGGTCCATGGCGGTGGGCGAGGTCCGCGGCCCCGCCGATTCCGTCGTCGCCGTGAAGGTCAGTACGGGAGTCGGCTCCGGCATTATTGTCCGGGGTTCATTGGTGCGCGGCGCGCACGGGGCGGCCGGGGATATCGGACACGTGCGGATCCCGGAGGCTGCCGGCTGCCGGTGCCGCTGCGGCAGGGACGGCTGTCTTGCAGCAGTGGCGTCGGGGCGCGCGCTGCTGGCTTCCCCGCAATTCGCGCATTACGGGACGCTGCGCCGGTTCGTCGACGCTGCGGCAGGGGACCCGGAGGTCCGGGACGCCGTCGCCGGGGCTGGAAAGGTGCTGGGCCGGGTCCTCGCCGCCATGGTGGGAACGCTCAACCCGGGCCGGGTGGCCGTGGGCGGGCTGGTGGGTGTCCTGCCCGCTTTCCTGGCGGCGTGCCGGCAGCAAATCCTTGCCGACGCTTTTGAACCGTCCCTGGTGGACCTGGAGATCGTCCCCGCGGACAGCCGCGAGGCCACGGCGGTGGGCCTTTGCCGGCTGGTGGAGGAGAGCCTCTACGCGCCGGAGCGGGTCGAAAGGCTGCTTGCCCAGCGCGGGTGGTGAGGTTGGGCACCAACGGTGGCCCGCCGCCGTCGTACCTTGCTACCTTGGAAGCCAAGGCTCTGCACCTGAGCCTCCGGACGACGGTTCAGTACCCGGCACGCGACAAGACTGGCCAAAGGATCCCGTCATGCCGTGGTTAATCCTCATTCTCTCCGGGGCGCTGGAAGCCGTCTGGGCCGCAGCACTGCACCGTGCCTCGCAGGCATCCGGCCGCCGCAGAACCGGCCCTGCCTTCCTGTTCCTCGCAGCCGTCGCCGCCAGCACCGGCGGGCTCGCCGTCGCCATGCAGACCATCCCCACCGGCACCGCCTACGCCGTGTGGGTGGGGGTTGGAGTGGTGCTCACCTCCGCCTACGCGATGGCCGGCGGAGTGGAGCGTCCGACGGCGGTGCGCCTCCTGCTGCTCTCCGGCATCGCCATGTGCGTGGTGGGCTTGAAGGTGGTGGCGTAGTGATCAGGCGTTCATTCCCGTGGCTGGTCCTGCTGGCCTCCGCCGTCCTCGAAGCGGTCTGGGCCACGGCGCTGGGCCTCTCCGACGGCTTCACCAAGCCGCTGCCCACCCTCGCCTTCGCCGCCACCGCAACCCTGAGCATGCTGGGCCTGGGCATGGCCATCCGCACCATCCCCCTGGGCACGGCCTACGCCGTCTGGGTGGGGATCGGCGCGGCGCTGACCGTGGGCTGGGCGATGGCCACCGGCGTGGAACCGTTCAGCGTCCTGAAGCTGCTGTTCATCGCCGGCATCGTGGGCTGCGCTGCCGGCCTGAAGGTGCTGCCGGGGAAGGACCCGGCGCCTGGGCGCGGCAGTGACTAGGCTGTGGACATGGACTCCCCCGAACTTGCCCAGGCGGTGGACGCGCTGCGGCGCAGGCTGGCTCCCGGTACGCGGACCATCCTCGGCATTGCCGGCGCGCCCGGGGCAGGGAAGTCCACGCTGGCCGCCTGGCTCCTGCAGCAGTTCAGCCCCGGCACCGCGGTGGTGGTCCCCATGGACGGCTTCCACCTGGGCAACGCCATCATCGAGGGGACTCCGCTGCGGCAGCGGAAAGGAGCCATCGACACGTTCGACGGCGGCGGCTACCTTTCGCTGCTGCGCCGCCTGGCACGCCGGGACGAGGCAGTGGTCTACGCCCCGGAATTCCGGCGCACCATTGACGAACCGGTGGCAGCCTCGATCGCCGTACCCGCCGACGTCCCGCTGGTCATCACCGAAGGCAACTACCTGCTGGTGGACCGGGAACCGTGGAAAGAGATCCGCGCCCAGCTGGACGAGGTCTGGTTCATTGAAACTCCGCCGGAGCTCCGGCTGCAGCGGCTGGTGGACCGGCACGTCTCGTTCGGGATGGACCAGAACGCCGCCGCAACCTGGGCCAACGGACCGGACGAGGCAAACGCCCGGCTGATCCAGGCAACCCGTCCGGCGGCCGACCGCATCATCCCCTGGCTGTAGCCAACCATCCGGCACCTGCACCCAACCACGCAGCACCTGCACGAACCGACAAGGAGCACCATGGCACACACCCCCACTGACCGCGGCAACACCGTCCAGCTCGGCGATGGCCTGGCCGTCAGCCCCCTTGGCTTCGGCGGCATGGCCCTGACGCCCGTGTACGGCGAGGTTGACCCGGCGGAGGCCCTGCGGACACTGCACCACGCCGTGGACGCCGGTGTCAGCTTCATCGACACCGCGGACATCTATGGCGGGGGCAGCAACGAGGAACTGATTTCCCGGCTGCTCAAGGACCGGCGGGACGAGGTCCAGCTGGCCACCAAGTTCGCCCTGGTGGGCACGCCGACCGACGGCTACACGGACATCCGGGGTGACGCGGAGTACGTTCGGCAGGCCGTGGAACGCAGCCTGAAGCGGCTGGGCACCGACGTCATCGACCTGTACTACATGCACCGCCGCGACGTCCGGGTTCCGATCGAGGAAACCGTGGGCGCCATGGCGGAGCTGGTGAAGCAGGGGAAGGTCCGGCACCTGGGCCTGTCCGAGGTGACGGCCCAGGAACTGCAGGACGCGGCTGCGGTGCACCCGATCGCCGCCGTCCAAAGCGAGTGGTCCATCTGGAGCCGCGACGTGGAGCGCAACGTGGTCCCGGCCGCCGCCGGCCTGGGCGTGGGTTTCGTTCCCTACTCTCCCCTGGGCCGAGGCTTCCTCACCGGAACCGTGGACACCTCAAGCCTGGGGGCCAACGACTTCCGGCGGAACATTCCCCGCTTCGCCCCGGACGCGGCAGCCGCCAACCAGGCTGTGGTGGACGCCGTCCGGAACGTGGCGGACCAGCTGGATGCTACACCCGCGCAGGTTGCCCTGGCCTGGTTACTGGCCCAGGGCGGGCGGCTCGGCCTGCCGGTCGTTCCGATCCCGGGCACGCGCAAGTCCGCGCGGATCGACGAAAACCTGGGCGCGCTGGCCCTGGACCTTACCCCGGCGCACCTGGAGGTTCTCGACGCAGCCTCGGACGCCGTCGTCGGTTCCCGTTCCGCTGACCCGAAATGGGTGTCTGAAGGGCGCGAATAGCGGATGACCTGCCCGAAGAAACCGCGTACTTTACTGCAACCTTAAGGAGCTTCATGACTGCCATCGTCCACTTCGAAGTCCGGATCGACCCGACCCGCCGGGACGACGCCGCCAAATATCTGTCCGAAACCCTCGCCGCAACCCGTGCGTGGCCCGGCAACCAAGGCATCGAAGCGCTTGTGGACGACGCCGACCCGTGCCACATCCTGGTGGTCGAAACCTGGGCCACCACCCAGGACCATGACGACTACGCCGCCTGGCGGACCACGCCGGAAGGCAAGAGCGCGCTGCACGAGATCCTGGCCGGGCCGCCGGCCAAACAGGTATACTCCAGCACCCTCCCGCTGGACCTTTAGCCCGTCCCTAGACTGAAGCCCATGGACTCACTTCTCTACGACCTGCCGGCCCTGACCATCCGCAGCATCTCGGTCAGCGCGATGGACAACAACGTGTACCTCCTGACCGCCAAGGAGGGCGGCGCGCAGCTTTTGATCGATGCCGCGGATGACCTGCCCACCATCCAGCAGCTGCTGGCCGATGGCGCCGCGGACAGCACCGCACCGGCGCACCTCGCCCTGATCGCCACCACGCACCAGCACTGGGACCACGTGCGGGCGCTGAAGGAGCTGGTGGAGGCAACCGGCGCGCCCACCGCTGCCGGGGCGGACGACGCCGATGCGTTGCCCGTTGCCGTGGACCGGCGGCTTGGGCACGGCGACAAGGTGGCCGTGGACGGCTTTGAGCTGGCGGCGGTGCACCTGCGCGGCCACACGCCGGGGTCGATCGCCTTTGTGTACCAGGACCCGGACGGACCGGCGCACATCTTCTCAGGTGACTCGCTCTTCCCGGGCGGCGTGGGCAACACCCAGCAGGACCCGGAGCGGTTCGCCCGGCTCCTGTCCGACGTCACGGAGCGGTTGTTCGACGCCTACCCGGACACCGCCGTCGTCCATTCCGGCCATGGCAAGCCCACCACGCTGGGTGCGGAGCGGCCGCACCTGGCGGAGTGGCGCGCCCGCGGCTGGTAGGAGTCCGTTAAACGGCTGGGCGGGCCCACCTAAAAGGCGGGCCCGCTCAAAAGGCACTTCTAGCGGCCGCGGCGCTCGTTGGACGCCGGAGCCGATGCACGGCGCGGGCCGCTGCGGGCCGGGCGGCCGGAGCCGCCGTTGCCGGAAGCGCCGCTGCCCGAACCGTAGGATCCGCCGGACGTTCCGCCGGTGTTGGAGGACCAGACGGCCTTGCTGCCGCCGGCAGCCCCTGCCGAACGCTGGCCGGAGTTGCCTGCCGCGGCGCGCTGGCCGGTGGCGGGGCGTCCGCTGCGCTGGCCTCCGCCGGAAGCCGGGCGTCCGCCTGCCGCCGGACGTCCGCCTGCCGCCGGACGGCCGGTGCCGCCGCGGGGGGCTGCGCTGCGGGTGATGCGGGAATCGCCGCGGCCCTCTGCTGCACGTCCGTCCGATCCGCGGCCGGCCGATGGGCGGCCACCTGCTGCGGGAACGTCGTTGCGGTGGGCACCTGCGGTTCCGCGGCCACGGGCATTGCGGCGGGCGGCAGCTGCTGCCACGGCGCGGTCCTCGTTCTGCTCAGCATTGCGGTCGAAGGCTGCGCGGGCTTCGGTGCGTCCTTCGAAGGCGACAGCGCGGCGCTCGGCGCGGGGTACATCGGTGCGGGCGGGCTCGGCCGAAACCTTGCCGCGTCCACCACGGCCGCCGCGGCCACCTGCAGACGGTGCAGCCTGGCGGCGTGCACGCTTGCGTTCTGCGTTGGCGCCCGTGGAGGTGCCGCCGCCCTGCTTGGTGGCCTTGGCAGCCAGCAGTGCAGCGCGGGTGCGCGGGTCAACCTTCTCAGCGATGTCACCGACCAGTTCGGCCACGATGGGCGAGCTGGCGGTGACGCGCTCGAAGCTGACGTCCACGCCGGCGGCCTTCATGAGCTTCTTCACGTCGGCCTGCTGCTCGGGCAGGGTCAGGGTAACCACGGTGCCGTCGGAACCGGCGCGTGCGGTGCGGCCGGAGCGGTGCAGGTACGCCTTGTGCTCGGTGGGCGGATCAACGTGGATGACCAGTTCGACGTCGTCAACGTGCACGCCGCGGGCGGCTACGTCGGTGGCCACCAGGACGCGGACGTCACCGTTGGAGAACTCGGCAAGGTTGCGGTCACGGGCGTTCTGCGACAGGTTGCCGTGCAGGTCCACGGCCGGGATGCCGGCGTCGGTCAGGGTCTTGGCCAGCTTGCGGGCATGGTGCTTGGTCCGCATGAAGAGGACACGGCGGCCGGCGCCGGAGGCGAGCTCCACGATCAGCTGCTTCTTGACCGTCTGGTCATTGACCACCAGCACGTGGTGTTCCATGGTGGTGACTGCAGCCTGCGGGTCGTCCACCGAGTGGGTCAGCGGGTTGGACAGGTAGCGCTGGACGATCTTGTCCACGCCGTTGTCCAGGGTTGCCGAGAACAGCAGCCGCTGTCCCTGGCTGGGGGTCATGTCCATGAGCTTCTTGACCACGGGCAGGAAGCCGAGGTCGGCCATGTGGTCGGCCTCGTCCAGGACGGTGATCTCCACCGCTTCGAGGGTGAGGATGCGCTGGCGGATCAGGTCCTCCAGGCGGCCTGGGCAGGCGATGACGATGTCGACGCCGGCCCGCAGCGCTTTCTCCTGGCGTGCCTGGGAGATGCCGCCGTAGATCACGGTGGTGTTCAGGCCGGCGGCCTTGGCCAGCGGCTCGATGGTGGCGTTGATCTGGGTGGCCAGTTCACGGGTGGGTGCCAGGACCAGGCCCATGGGGCGGCCGGGCTTGCGGAAGTACTTGGCTTCCCGCTCAGCGAGTCTTGCTACAAGCGGGATGGCGAAAGCAATGGTTTTACCGGAGCCGGTCCGGCCGCGGCCCAAGACGTCACGGCCGGACAGCGTGTCCGGAAGGGTCTTCACCTGGATGGGGAACGGTTCAACGATTCCCTGGGCTGAAAGGGTGTCTGCAAGGGCCTTGGGAGTACCGAGGGCAGCAAAAGTAGTCATGTAGTTTTTTACGGTCTTTCTGGCGGTATCCGGGCGGATATCGGCCCCCGATGCCGGTTGGACCAGGGGTTTCGCCGAAGAAAAGTCAGGTGATCAACCGGGCGCTGTAAATAAAGACAGCCGGCCGGGACCAAATGGAACGCGTTCATCGACGCAGGATGTGCCTCTCACATGAAAAATGCCCACTCCCTGGAAGGAACTCCAGATCCGGAGCAGGCGGCATCACTGCACATCAAGTTCCACCAGTCTAGCATCCCGCCGCCCGGCACCTGTCCCGCCGTTGCCTTCAGGGGCACGGCGGGGCAGTGTTGGAGCATGAGCGAACACCCGGAGCAGGGCCAGGACACGCACCGCAATAAAGCGCACCGGAACCACACACACCAACATCTGGGGGACGACGGCGGCGTGGCCCCGGAGCCGGATGACGGCGGCATCAGTTCCGCAACGGTATGGGACGAGCGGTACCGCACCAAAGCACGGCTCTGGAGTGGAAAACCCAACCCACAGCTGGTCCGCGAAGCCGGCGGCCTCCGCCCCGGCAAGGCGCTGGAACTGGGATGCGGCGAAGGCGCCGACGCCATCTGGCTTGCCCAGCAGGGCTGGTCCGTGACCGCCGTCGACGTTTCCGCCGTGGCGCTGGAACGGGCGCACTCGCACGAACTGGCTGAGCTGGCACGCGAAAGCGTGAACGCATCCAACGGGGACATCCGCAGCCGGATCACCTGGCAGCAGGCGGACCTGACGCAGTGGCAGCCCGGCGACTCCTACGATTTCGTGACCTCACAGTTCCTGCATTCGCAGGAGCTCGACTGGCGGACCCCGCTGCGGACCGCCGTCTCGGCCGTCAAACCCGGCGGAACGCTGCTGGTGGTGGGCCACCACCCGGACCGGCTGCCGCCATGGGGCGCGGACCACCACAACCATCGCGACATGTTCTATACGGCCGACGACCTGGTCCGCGAACTGGACCTTGGCGGACCGGAGTGGCAGATTGAGGTCCGGACCAGCCGGGAGCGGCCAGTGACGGGACCCGAAGGACAGGAAGCGACCATCGCCGACGTCGTGCTGCGCGCCACCCGCCTGCCCTAGCTGTCCGGACGCTCCTGGCTGTCCGTCCGTCCCTAGCTATCGGTGCGCTCCTGGTCGCCCGGGCGTTCAGGGCCGGCGACGCGCGGCGCCACCAGCGCCGAGGCGATCCCGATGCAGGCGGTGAATGCGAACACGCCCGCGAAAGACTGGACCGGCGTCGTGAAGGCCGCGAAGACAATTCCCGTGGCGGCCAGCGAAAGTGCCCCGCCCAGCGAATCCGAAATGGACATGGCTGAGCTGTTGAAGCCCTCGTTCTCTTTGGTGGACAGCGCCAGGGTCATGACGCTCAGGCGCGGGTACAGCAGGCCCATGCCGCCGCCCGCCACCACCCAGCCGGCAATGGCGATCGCGGCCGGCCAGTGCAGCGCCGTGGTGGCCAGGGCCAGGAGTATGGCCGCCAGGACCATGAGCGATCCCACCTGGACCGCCACGCGGTGGGAGAGCCGGGAGCCCAGCCGGCCCTGCACGGCCGCGGCGCCGGCCCATGCCAGCGCCCCTCCGGTCAGGGTCAGGCCCGCCAGCGTGGGCGGGAACCCGTAGCGGTCGATCAGCAGGTACGGAAGGTAGACCTCCGCACCAAAGAATGACGCCGCCGCAAAGCCCCGAACCAGGATCACGCTGGGCAGTCCGCGGCGGCCGGACAGGGTGCCGGCGGGCACCAGCGGCCGGACGGCCACCAGCGCCAGGACGACGGCGGCGGACGCCAGGAGTGCCGTGGCCGGGGGGAAAGCGGGGATGCTGATGTCGGCGGAGAGGTTGAGGCCCAGCACCGCGAGCGCAGCCAGCACCGCCCAGCCCAGCCGGCCGAGGTCCCAGGGGGTTTCTTCCGGGCGGGGTGCCTCGTCTGCCCTGTTGAGCCCGCGCAGGACGGGCACGATCATGGCCAGCGCCGGAAGGACCAGGCCCACCACGCCGAGGAACACCCAGTGCCAGCTGAAGACCTGGGCCACGATACCGGCGGCGAAGGGGCCCACCAGCGAGGGGATCACCCAGGCGGCTGAGAATGCGGCGAAGATCCTGGCGTGCAGCGTGCCGGGAAAGAACCGGGCCACCAGCACGTACAGCGCCACGGTGAGCGCGCCGCCTCCCAGCCCCTGGATCAGGCGCCCGGCCACGAGCATGGGCATGGAAACCGAGGTGCCCGCGATCAGCAGGCCGGCAACGAACAGTGCCACGGAGGCGTACAGCGGTAAGGCCGGGCCGCGCCGGTCTGACCAGTTGCCGGCCCCCACCATGCCTATGACGCCTGTGGCCATCGGCCCGGCGAAGGCCAGGGCGTAGAGGCTTCCGCCGTTCAGTTCGCGGCTGACCAGGGGCATGATGGTGGTCACGGCGAGGGATTCGAACGCGGACAGGAACACCAGGGCGCAGGTTCCGGTGGTGACCCACACGTACGGGGCCCGGAAGATCCCCGAGGCTGCATGGGCCGTAGGCAGCGTGGAGTCCCGCACGGCGTTTCCTAGCCCACGTACCGGTTGCGGCCGGACCGGTAACCGAACACGGCCGCCAGCAGTCCCACCACCGTGAAGAGGATTCCGGCGGGAACGAACGAGCCGGTGGCCTGATGCAACTGCCCCACCATGAGGGTTCCGGTGGAGCCAACCCCGTAACCCACGCCCTGCATCATGCCGGACAGATGGGCGGCGGTATGCCCGTCGCGGGTGCGGAGCATGATCAGGGTCAGCGCGCAGGCGGTGAGGCTTCCCTGTCCCAGGCCCAGCAGCCCGGCCCACACCCAAACAAGGTCCAGCGGGCCGAGGATGCTCAGCACGAAGCCGCCGCCGGTCATCAGGGCAACCACCGCGTTGATGGCGCGCTGGTCCCGGAACCGTGCGGCGAGCGCCGGGGCGAACAGGGACCCCAGCATCTGCAGCACGATGCACACGGCAACGATCAGGCCGGCCGTTGCCCCGTCAACACCGCGCTCGCGGAGGATGGGCGCCAGCCAGGCGAAACCGCTGAAGGACATCATGGCCTGCAGCACCATGAAGATGGTCACCTGCCAGGCCACGGAGGAGCGCCACACATTGACCCCGTCCCGGACGGCCTGGTGCCGGACGGTCCCCTGCCGCACGGCGACGGGCAGGAACAGGAGGAGGACGACGGCGGCGGGCAACGCCCAGACCCACAGCGCCTTGGTCCACTCCCCCGTCGCGGTGTAGACCGGGTAGGTGAAGCCGGCACCGAGGGCGGCCGAAGCGCAGATCGCTGTGGTGTAAAGCCCGCCCATGAGTCCCAGCCGGTGCGGGAAGTCACGCTTGACCAGGCCCGGGAGCAGCACGTTGCACAGTGCGATCGCCGCGCCGCAGGCCGCCGTGCCCAGCAGGAGGGCAGGAAGGTGGCCGCCGCCTGGGGCAGGCCCCGCGTCCACGGGCCTCAGCAGGAGCCCTGCCGTCAGCAGTGCCATGGCGCCCAGCAACACCCGTTCCGCGCCGAAGCGGCGGGCCAGGACGGGGGCGAGCGGGGCGAAGACACCCAGCAGGGTCACAGGAACGGTGGTCAGCACCACCACGGACCAGCCTGGCAGGCCTGCCTGCGCGGTCACCTCCGGCAGGACCGCCGAGAGGCTGGAAAAGACGCTTCGAAGGTTCAGGCCGATCAGGACCAGGCACACCCCCAGGTAGGCCAGGGCGCGCCGGCTGCCCACGCGGGTGGGCTCCGCTGCCGGAAGTTCATCGATTTCCGCGTCCACCAGGTTGCTGAGATCCACAAGGCTGCTGCCCGTACGGGTCCCCTCCCCGGCTTCCGCGGAGGCTGCCCTTCGCCGCTGCTCCCTCGCGCCGGCATTCGTTGCGTCCGTCATCCGCCCATTCTTGCAGGGCGTGCAATCGGGTGCCGGTTTTCCACATAGGGACCGGCGCACCTTCCGGCGCACCGGGCAGATTCATAGGTTGTAACCAGCCGCGGCCACGCACCTGGCCGCACTTAGCAACGGGAGCACCAATGGAAGCTACACCCCGGCCGGAATCACGCCCCGCGCCGCCGGAGGGCCGGGCGCCGGCGGTTGGACCAGTGGAAAGCGCAGCGTTAAAGGGCGCATCGCCGGACAACGCACGGGCGGACGGAACAGGGCCCCCTCCCTTCCAAGAGGGCCCTGGACGGCCGCCGGGAGCGCCCGGACCCAAAGGGACGAAAAGCCTGGTCCTGGCGATCCTTGCCCCGGTCAGCATGTTCCTGACCGGGCCGTTGGCCGGGCTGGCCATGCTCCTGACTTATTCGGACAACGGCTACTCCCGCGCTCCGTGGGTAGCTCCCTTCGTGCTGTTCAGCCTTCCGCTCCTCTTCGCTTCGCTCGGTCTCAGGCTGGCACTCCCAGCGCTGAAACAGTTGCCGCGGGGATCAGGAAGCCGGTCCGCGGCGGCAGTTGCCCTCTGCATCTGCGGCGTGGTCTTCGCCTTGGCACTGGGTCCGGCACTCGAACTCCTAGCGTGTTCTGAGCATCTGCATGCCCACGGCGCAGGCGTATTCCGGGCCCTCCGGTCCGGCGCCGCCGCCGCGGCGCTATTCTGGAAGGGATGAGCGAATCCCCTGAAAACCCCCAGCAGCCGCATGTCCCAAGGCAAGTAACGCCCGGAACCCAGGCCTCCTTCGGCACCTACGGCGGCCGTCCGGTGAGCTTCGTGCGGCGCGGCACCAGGCTCCAGGGCCGCCGGCAGGCCGCATGGGCCGAGCATGCAGAGCGGTGGGCCGTCGATGTTCCGCGGCACGTGGCCAACACCTCGGTCCACCCCGACTACGCCTTTGACGCGGCCGCCGAGTTTGGCCGCGAGGCTCCGCTCATCGTCGAGATCGGGTCGGGGCTGGGAGATGCCATCTGCCATGCGGCTGAGCAGAACCCGGACACGAACTTCCTCGCAGTGGAGGTGTACACGCCGGGGCTGGCCAACACCATCATCAAGATCAACAGCCGCGGCCTCGAAAACGTGCGGGTGGTGGAGGCCAACGCCCCGGAGGTACTGGCCACCATGCTGCCCGAAGGGTCGGTCAGCGAACTGTGGGTCTTCTTCCCGGATCCGTGGCACAAGTCGCGGCACCACAAGCGCCGCCTCATCCAGCCGGAGTTCAGCAGGCTGGCAGCGCGCGCCCTGAAGCCGGGAGGACTCTTCCGGATCGCCACGGACTGGTCCAACTACGCCGTGCACGTCCGGGACGTCATGGCCGGTTCAGAGGACTTCGAAAACCTGCACACCGGCGAGCGCCGCGGACCCGAAAGCCCACTGACGCAGGTTTGGCAGTCCGGCGTCGAAACAGTGGTGGGGGGCGCGCCGGTCCGTGAGGGCAGGGCTCCTGTGAGCACGGAGCACACCGGCCCCAACGAAGGAGTGGACGAGACCGGCGGTTGGGCTCCCCGTTTCGAGGGCAGGATCCGGACCAGCTTCGAAGCCAAGGCCCACGAGGCCGGCCGGCTCATTTTCGATCTTTGCTACCGCCGCCGCTAGGCGCCCGACGAAGGCCCCCCAACGCCGGTGCGTGGCGGTCCTGAAGGACGGTATGCCAGGTCAGCCCACGCTGATCGAACCGACGATCTCCCTGAGCATGTCCAGCCGGGGTTCGGCCTCGGGGTTGAGGTAAGGCCAGATGACCACCACGCCGATGAACCGCCCGCTTTCCCACACGCCCACTGTGGCTGCCACCTTCGCCGGGCCGCCGTCGTCGTCGTATCCCACCACCACGGCGTAGGCATCCTTGCCAGGCAGGTTCAATGCGCCCTCCGCCAGGAGGGCCCCACCGCGGTCCTCAAGGTAGAAGCCCGCCATCAGGTGCGCCCACCCGGTGGCCTGGGGCGCGTCCTGCACGGAGGTGTCGTCCTTGATCACTGTGACCAGGACACCTCCCAGCAGGCCGTACTGCTCGCTGTTGGGTCCGGCCGTGGAATCGTCCAGGACCTGGGTGTGCTCGGGGAAGTCTGCGGTGAAGCCCAGCGGGGATTCGATGTGCACTGACATTGGTTTCAGAGCCTCTCGAGCTTTGTGTCGTTGGGGACTTTATAGTACGTGGACACGTTGGTGGTGGACTGGTTTTCGGTGGAGACCTTGACCTCGCCCGCCTTGACGTCGAACCCTGCCTCGTTGGTGGCCGTCACCACGGAGTTCACCTGGATGGTGGCGGAGCCCGCCTCGTACAGCCTCGCTGCATCGCGGGCGGCGCCGGCCTCATTGCCCAGGGCGATGTTGCGCAGGTAGCTGTCAATGACCGGGCGGTTCTCCGGGGAGTAGTCCACATCGATCTTGACCGTGCCCTGGGTGCCTGCGGTCACGGTGGAGTCGAATTTGGCGGTCTCCGACTTCACGCCGGAGGTAACGCCCTGGGCCACGGTGCCGTCCATCGAGACGGACACCGAGTCGATGTTGTTGCCCTTGTCCAGGTTGACCTGCAGGCCGCCCTTTCCGGAGGCTTCGAAGGCCCGGCCGTTCAGGTTGAGCTTGCCCTGCGCGGAGACCTCGCCGCTGGCGGTGGAGGTACCGTCCGTGAGGTTCCGCTCGTAGGCAAGGTCGAGCTTCGCGCTGCCGGATGCCGTGCCGGACTCCCCCGATGCGTCGAGCGAGAAGGTGCCCTTGGCCTTGTCCGTCTGCCCGGTGGAGCCGTTGTCCTTGGCCGCGTCGTTGATGGTGTCCAGGATGTAGCCGGGCGGGTTGCCGGCAACATCCCTGATGTCGCCGATGCTGTCCGGCGGAAGGTCGCGGTACATCTGTTGGCGGGCGGCCATGGCCTCTTCCACGCTGCCAAACGTGTATTCCCGGGAGACCTCACCGGTGAGCGTGGCCCCCGCGGTTCCGGTGGTGTCGTTGACGCCCAGGCCCATGTTCCCGTAGACCTTCATGGTGGCGGAGCCGTCGGCGTTCTCCACCACCTCGGTGCCCACCTCGGCGCCCCCGTGGACCCAGGCAACCCGTGCCTCAATGGACGCCTTGCCGGTCTCGGAATAGACCGGGATGTCCGCCCGCGCCAGTTCCTGCAGGTGGTGCTTGGCCAGCTGCTGCGCCGAGGCGGGAATGCCGCCGTCCATGCGCATAAGGTCCTCGGCGAACGGGCCGTCGGTGCCTTCACCCTGGATCAGGTAGGCCCGGTCGGCGGCGGACAGGCCGGCCCACCATGCCGCCTGTTCTTCCGGGCTGGCATTAATCATCTGGTCCAGCCCGGCTTCAAGTTCCTTCCGGTGTTCCGCCGCCGCCCTGGCGGCCTCGGCCTTTTCCTTGAGCCACTCCCTGGCCTGGGCAGCCAGTGACGTGAGGCGGTCCCAGGTGCTGCTGCCGGAGCCGGTCCCCGCGGTGGAGGCCTTTTCCTGCTCATCGGCGTGCTGCATCAGGATTCTTGAGTTCTCCCGAAGGCTTGCCGCCACTTTGTCCAGGCTGGGGCGGTGGCTTGCGCTCCACTCCTGCCGGAAGCGTTCGCCGTCCCGGCCCTTCCACGGCGCGGACTGGATCTGGCTGTGCAGGGACCCGGCGCGGCTGCTCAGCAGCGCCGCCGCCTGGTCAGCCGCCTTGGCCAGTGCCCGCAGCTGGCTGATGTCGGCGCCGTAAAATGTCATGGTTTCCCCCGGAAATGAGTGCGGCAGGTGTCATCGCTGGTCCTTATGGTTGCACAGGCGGCCGGACCCGGCGATGGGCATNTCCCCATCGCCGGGTCCGGCCACAGGCCACACCGCCCACCGGCAGGGCCGGTCAACCGTCAAAGGACAGCCGCTAAACTGCCAACTGTTCCCGGGCCCGGCGGCGTGGGACGATTGCCCTGTAAGAAGGGCACGCACAGCAGCGCACCACCGCGCCCGGCCAAAGGAAAGACGATCAAAGACGAACTGAAGCAGGTCGTTGACAAGGCCGAGGACGTTACGAATTCACGCGTCCTTGAGATCCTGGCCCGGTCCGGGTTCGCGGTCAGCGGCATCCTGCACCTCCTGGTGGGCGCCATCGCCATCCGCCTTGCCATGGGCGGCACCGGCCACGCCGACTTCAGCGGCGCCGTTGCCGAGCTGGCCACCACGGCGGTGGGGCCGTTCCTGCTGTGGGGAAGCTTCGCGGCCTGCACCGCCCTGTCGCTGTGGCAGGCAGGCGACGCCATCTTCGATTTCAACCACCAGCGCACCAAGACCAAGGCCAAGAACAAGGCCAAGGCGGCCCTGCAGGCGATCGTGTATGCCGTCCTCGCCCTGACCCTGTGGCACTTCGCCACGGGCACCGGCACCGGCGATGACAACCGCAAGGCCACCAGCGACTTCACGGTTTCAATGATGGCGGCGCCGGGCGGTGTGGCGCTGCTGGTCGTGATCGGCCTGGCCGTGGCTGTCGCGGGCGTGGCCTACGGCATGCGGGGACCCCGGAAGAGCTTCGAGAAGCAGCTGCGGATGCCCTCCGCAGGCGCCGCCAGGACCGCCGTGGTGTCCCTGGGCGTGGCAGGCTACCTGGCTAAGGGCCTGGTGTTGCTGCTGACCGGCCTGCTCATCGTGATCGCCACCATCAAGGAGCATCCGGAGGACTCCACCGGACTGGACGGGGGCCTGCGGGCCCTCCGGGACCAGCCGATGGGCCCTTATCTGCTCGCTGCGGTGGGAGCCGGCCTGGTTTGCTACGGCGCCTACATGATGATGCGCGCCCGGCTGGCCAAAATGACCAAGTAGCCCCCGGCAGCGTGGTTAGGTGGGGACATGCCCCAGGTTCACGCCGAACGCCACATCCGCATAGATCCGGAGACTGCCTTCGCGTTGTCGCAGACCACCGGGACGTTCCGGCTCAAGTGGGACCCCTTCATTTCCGCCCAGGGCTTCCTTGACGGGGCCACGGCGCCGGGAAAGGGAGTCCGCACGCGCACCAGGTCCCGTCTGGGCCTGTCCATGGTGAGCCAGTACGTCTCCTACGTGCCGCCCCGCAATGTGGGGATGACCATGGTGGCCGGCCCGTGGTTCTTCACGAACTTTGGCGGCGGCTGGCGTTTCACCGCGCACGACGGCGGTACCAGGGCAGTGTGGAAGTACACCTTTTCCTGCCGCCCGGCCCTGCTGCGGCCCATTATGGAATGGATCGGCAGCCGGGTGCTGGGCTACGAGATCGAACGGCGGATCGAGGCCTTCGCCCGCGCCTGCGAGGACGAGTCCCTGGTGGCCGAGTTCAGGGCCCTTACCGCCAGGGAACGCCTCTAGGGAACGGTGATCACCGCCACCGGGTGCTGGGCGCCGTCGCGCAGTTCGACGCTGGAGATACTGCCCAGCTGGATGGGGGTGGCCCCGGTGACCTTGACCTTGCCGCTGGGGGTGGCCGTCCAGGCGCAGGCCCGGTCTTCGCCGCCGGCGCGGTCGCGGACCCACAACGAGAGCGTTCCGTCCGCCGGCAGGCTGCTGCCGCTTACCGCGAGCTCGGTTCCCCAGGTCTTCCGGGCCATGTCAATGTTCACCTGCAGTCCGCCCCCGGATGCCACCGAGTAGGTGGCGTCCGGCTGCGGCGGCCTGACCAGCAGCGGCCCCACCGCCAGGCCCACGGCCAGGCATGCGGCCGCGACGGCGCCTGCCAGCGCCGCCCACCGCCGTCGCACCATCCGGCGGCGGCGGCTCAGTTCGTCGAAGAGGCGGGCCGGGAGGCCGGCGCCGGCTTCCCCGCTGCCGCCGGGGACGGAGGTGAGCGCCACCGCGTCGGGGACAGGGAGGGCATCCAGGAGCATGGGCACCTTCTCCATCACGGCCAGTTCCTTGCGGCAGGCCCCACAGTCCTGGAGGTGCGCCTCGAAAGCGGCGGCGTCTGCGGGATCGAGGCCGCCCAGGACGTATGCGCCCAGGAGGTGGTGCAGGTTGGTGTTCACCGTTCCACCCCCATCTCGTCCAGGATGGTCCGCAGTGCCCGGAGGGCGTAAAAGGCGCGGGACTTGACCGTACCGCTGGGGATGTTGAGCTGGACCGCGGCCTCGTTCACGGTGAACCGGCGGTAGTGCAGGGCCACCAGCACGTCGCGGTGTTCCTTGCTCAGCCGCAGCAGGGCCTCTTCCATCAGGACCCGGTTGAGCAGCTCGTCAACGCGGCCCATGACCTCGACGGGGTCGGGGGGACTGCCGTCCAGTGCCTCGGGCGGACGGCGCCTGCTCCGGCGGTAGTTGTCGATCATGATGTTCCTGGCCGTGCGGTACAGGTAGCTGCGGAAGCTGCCGTTGATGTCCGGGGCATGCTGCCAGACGCGGAGCACGGTCTCCTGGACCACGTCCTCCGCGAGCTGCGGATCCCGGGTGGCACTAAGCACGAAACGGCGCAGGGCGGTGCCGTGTTCACGGTAGATGGCCTCCACCACGTTCTCATCGAGCGGCATGCCACTCCCTCCCGTCGCTGACCTTCGCTGACCGGCGCTGACCGTCTGGCCCGGACCGCCGCCAAGCACCGCCATGCTGTGCTCCCGGCTGTTACCACGTCCGGACGCAGCAAACGGTTCAATCACGCAGGTGCGCCGTACCAAACGGCTGTTCCTGTGAACCATTCTTCACCCGGCGACGTCATAGCAGTCAGCACCGCGTGATCCGGCGCGGGCGGCCGCTGGCGTGAACCAGCCGAAAAGTATCCAGCCAAAGGAGCACATCATGAAACAGCATGTCGGACCCGGGCTTGCCATCCTGGTCCTGGCGGCATCCCTCTCCGGCTGCGGCAACAGCACCGGCACCACGCCGGCGGCCAGCAGCCCGGCAGGCGGTGCCACCAGCAGCGCCTCCAGCGCCGCTTCGCCGGGCGCATCGTCGGCCAGCCCCTCCGCTGCCTCCACGTCATCGATGCAGGCCGGAGCCGCCGTCGACCTCAAAACGGCATCCTCGTCGGCGGGCAACATCGTGGTGGACGCGAAGGGCAGGAGCCTCTACTTCTTCACCAAAGACACCAAGGACTCAGGCACCAGTGCCTGCACGGGGTCCTGCCTGGTCCAGTGGCCGCCGCTGACCACCGCGTCCGCTTCACCGGCGGCGGAGGGCGTGTCCGGCACGCTGGGCACCATCAACACCCCTGACGGCAAGAAGCAGGTGACGTTGAACGGCATGCCCCTCTACTACTTCGCCAAGGACACCAAGCCGGGCGACATCCTGGGGCAGGGCGTTGGCGGCGTCTGGTACCTGGCGGACCCGTCGGGCGCGATGATCAAGTCGGCGGGCACGGGTTACTAGCGGGGTTTACCTGAGGGGTACGTCCGGAACATTGCCGGGGAGCGGAATTTCCGTCGGTACCGGGACGGGCGGTTTGGGCTCTTGCTCCAGCCCCTTCCCGATCTCCCCCGGGACGTCTGCCGGCAGTGACGGCTGGGCGGGGACAGCTGCCGGTTTCCGGGCGGCCGCACCATTGCTGGGGGTGGTGCCGGCGGTCGCGGGAACGTTCGACGGCGCCACGGCAGCGGGTGCCGGCGCTGTGGCGGTTGCGGCGGGGGCGGCGTCCGGGCTGGTGGCAGCAGTTGGCGTGGGCGCCGCCGGCTGGGGCGCAGGCTGGCCGGGCGTGCTGCCGTCGTGGAAGGAATTTCCGCTGGAACCGGTGACGAAGGCGGTGACCGCGTGGTTCAGCTGGGTGAAGGAGTCGCGGATGCCCTGGTCCGAGGCGGCCGCGACCGCGCCGCCGGCTGCGAGCGATGCTGCCACGGACAGCGTGGTGAGCGTGATGCGGCGCTTGGCCCTGCGGCGGGCGGCAAGTTCATCAGCCGGCCGGGCTGCGGGCAAGGCTGGGGTTTCCGTGGGCAAGGCGGCGGGAAGCACAGCCGTGGCCGCCGGCGCGGCAGCGGATGCGCCTGCCATCAGGGCGGCAATATCGGCGGAAGGTTCGGGGGCCGCCACCGCCAGGGCACGCAGGTCAAGCAGGGCGTGACGCAGCTGGGCGTCGTCGTCCATCCCTGCTTCCAGCAGGAGCTGGTCAACTGCCGCGTCGTGGCGGGATGCTCCGGTGTCACTCATGGTTTGCCTGGTTTCTCTTGAGCGTTTGTGCCTTGAGGTTTTGCAGGGCGCGGCGCTGGAGCTGCTTGATGGCTCCGGCGCTCTTGCCCATGATGGCGGCCACCTGGTCGATGGACAGGTCCGCCACCACCCGCAGGGCCAGGACTTCCTGGTGTTCACAGCTGAGCCCTTCCAGCATGGCTGCGGCTCCCCCGGTCAGTTCCGCGGCCTGGTCCTCGGCGGACGGGGTGGTCCGGCCATCGTGCTGGGGATCGTACGCTGTCAGCTGCGGCCTGCGCTCCAACCGGCGGTAGTGGTCCACCATGCGGGCGTGGGCGATCGAAAAGATCAGCGACTTCGCGCCCTGCAGGCCGCCGGTGAGCGTGCCGATCCTGGGGTAGAAGGCCATGAACACGTCCTGGGTGACCGCTTCGGGGTCGTCCACACCGCGCGCCTTGAGGTACCCCTGCACCGGGCCCGCGAAGGTTCGATAGGCAGCAGCGAACAACACCGCCGGATCGGTTCCGGCGGCGTTCTCGAATATGTCGATCTCTTCTTGGGCCAAAGTGTCCAGCACCAGCGGCTCCTCCATCCCGGGATCCGGCGTACGCCCTTGCCCGGTTTCCGGTATGGACTCTTCAAGTCCCCGTGGTCGTTTGGCTGCCTCTTCGCGGCTCTTCAAAGGGTGCTGGTCAAAATGCACCCGCAGGGCCGCCTGGACTGCGGCGGCAGCCACAGCCGCAGTCCAGACTAGCCAACTTGCCTAGCGGACCGAAACGGACGGTGCGTTCACGGCATTGCCGTCCTGTGCCGGAACCGCGGGAACAGCAGGAACTGCCTTGTCGCCGTCGGCACCCGGGACAGCCGGGACGGCGGGCACGGCGGGAGCGGACGGAACGGCCGGGAGCTGGGGCTTTTCAACCTCGACGGATGCGGAGCCCTTGGCCTCTGCGCCGGCCTTGGCTGCGGCGTCGGCCTTGGCCACGACATCGGCGCAGTAGGCGTCGATGTTGCCCTCCCCCTGGGCAGCGATGGACAGCGAGGAGAACGCCTTCGACGAAGCGTCCAGGCCGCCGTGGGTGTAGGCGGTGCAGAGGCCCAGTGCCGCGGGGCCGGCGGCGTCAACCGCGGTGTCCGCTGCCGCGGACGCAGTGGCGCCGGCGGAAACCTTGCCCTCAGATGCAGCGGCGGTACCGGAAGCGGCTGCGGTGGCGTCGGCAGAGGCGTCAGCGTTCTTCAGTGCGTCACTGGCGGTGGCGGTGGGGGTGGCCTGCGCATCGCCTGCTGCTTCGGCGGCCAGCTTGGGGGCCGGTGCGCCGAAGACATCGTGGGCGGCCTGCTGGGCCTGGGTGGGAAGGACGCCCGAGACGGCCGCAGCGCCGGTTCCTCCGACTGCCAGGGTTCCTGCGGCCAGGACTCCGGCGGCAACCTTGCTGGTGGCGAGAACAGTGAACACAGACATAGAACTTCTCCAAACCTAGACAACAACATCAAAGCGGGCCCGCCGGGCGGACCCATCACGGACTACATCGCCTGAGGTTGCAGAAAGGTTACGGACGTCCCGGGAATTCTTTTCCGGCTCCAAGATGCCAGGCGCCCGGAAGCCAAAGGCCGCGGGAAAGTGCGCAGGCCGCCATCCGCGTCAGCGCCTGCGAGGCTTGCGCCGCGGCCTCCTGGCCCTGCCGCTGGGACTAAACCTCTGCCAGATCCGCGTCCTCGAACTCCACGGCTGCCACGACCTCCTGGTTTTCCGGGTTGATCATGAAGGCTTCGTCGTCTTCTTCGACCATCAGGAAGTCACCCTTGTCCGTGTTGAAGTGCCACGCGATGGTCTTCGCGCCGTGGTGCAGGTAGTTCGGATCGCCCATGTTGATGCGGAGCAGCGTGTGCCCGGCGATGCCGCACAGCTCGCGGATCACCACTTCGAAGTCCGGAGCGTCCTCAAGGGCCTCGGCATCGGCCTTCGCCTGGCGTTCGGCGAGGTCCGGAATCCCCGCCGCGAGGCGTTGGATGTACGGACCCACTTCCTCGTCGTCGAGGACCAGCAGGTCGGCCTGCGCCCGCAGCCACGCGGCGTTGAGCGCCGTGATGTTCTCGCGCTCCAGCAGCTCTTCGAACTCGCCGTCGAGCTCTTCCATCCGGATGACGGCGTCGGGCGTGTCCACGGTGTCGTCCACGGCGCCGTCCAGGTAGTGGCCGGCGTCTTCCCCGGACAGGCCGTCGAAGGAGGCCGCGGACCGGTTGAACAGGTCCAGGTGCTCCGCGGCGCCCATCGCCGCCATGCCCTCACGGATCAGCGTGTCCGTCGCGGCGCGGTCCATTGTCATGAAGGCGTACTGCGCGAAGCCGCCCTCCAATGCCTGGGCAAGGTAGAAGTCGACGTAGTAGCTGCGCACCGCAACGGGTGACATCTCGTCGGCATGCAGCAGGGCCGTGTGCATCGCGTCCACGATCCCGACGTTGGCCTGCACCGCCTCCTCATCGCTCGCTTCGATGCTGCTGGTGGTCAGGACGATGGGCTGGCGGGTAGTGATCATGGCATTCCTTAGTGCTGGAGGGGTGCTGCTGCGGACAGTTTCACGCTATGGCGGCCCGGCCACCGGGGCGGGGAGCAGAAAATGAACGTCAAGCGAAGTTTTCCCGGCTCCCGGAGATCCTGTCTGTTGGTTCCTGGCGGCTCCGGGTGGGAGGGGCCCGGCGCAGGCCTGCCGGCGGGCGAACTAAGATGGATCAGATAACCACCCACCGGACCCGGCCCCGCCGTGGCCTGCCGAAAGTAGTGCACACCATGCCATCCCAACCGGACGAAAGTGCGGACCTGGCGATACAGACACCCGCCATCAACGACCGCTCCCTGGCGGCGGGGCTGGCGTATGCCATGGCGGGCAGGGTGTCCGGCATATCGTTCGACGGCGGTACCGGGCTCATGCTGGGGAAGGTTAGGGGCGGCGCGGAGGTTCCCTACTCCACCACGGCCAAGCTGGTCCGCAAGGGGGGCGGCTGGAGCTGCACCGTGGGCGTGTGCAGCTGCCCGGTCCGGAAGGACTGCAAGCATGTTGCGGCGCTGCTGTTCGCCGCCGAGGACAGCCCCTCCGTCCGGATCCAGCTGCTGGCACCCTCCACCTCCACCCAGATGTCCCGCACGCCCTCGGCGGCCCTCTCCGACTGGGAGCAGGCCCTCAGCCCGCTGATCTCACAGCCCGGCGCCGCCACGTCCGGCGGCGGGATCCCGCTGGCCCTGCAGTTCGAGATCGAAGAGCCGCCCCCGCACTTTTCCTACACCGGCCGGCGGGACCCGGTCCGCGGAGTACGGCAACTCAAGGTCCGGCCCGTCATCATGGGCGCCAAAGGCAAATGGATCCGGGGCGATGTCTCCTGGAACACCTTGAGCTACCTGGATTTCCGCCGCGAGTCCAACCAGGCGCACGTCGATTGGCTTCAGGAGTTCCTTGCCGGCCATTCCTCCTCCGCCAGCCGGATGCACAACTCCGCGGGCCTGTGGCTGAGCCTGAACTCGTACGCCGGGAAGAACATGTGGAGCCTGCTCTCCGATGCCCGGAAGATCGGGCTCGCCCTGGTCCACTCGCGCGGCACCGAGCCGGTCCGGCTCGCGGAGGCCCCTGCCGCCGTCGCGCTTTCCCTGAGCCGCTACGGCACCCCGGTGGAGGACCCTGCGGCGCCAGCGGCGGACGCGGGCAGTCCCGGGAAGTCCGACGGCGGGCTGGAGCTTGCGCCCACCATCACCGTTGAGGGGGAAGAGGTTGATCCGGCGTCGGTAGGCACGCTCGGCAGACCCGCGCATGGCCTCTTCTTCACATCCGGCGAAGCGTCGCTGCCGGGCGTTCCCGATCCCAACGGCACCATCACCCTGGCACCGCTGGAGAACGGCCTGAGCGAGGAGCTGCTGGCATTCGTCACGGCCGGCAGCACCCTGCACATCCCAGCCAGGGATGAGTCGCGGTTCCTCACCGGCTTCTACCCCAAACTCAAGCAGGCCGCGCGCGTCACGGCCCGGGACGAGTCCGTGGAACTGCCCGAACTTGCCGTCCCCACCCTGTCCCTGCTGGCCAATTACGGGGCAGACCACCGGGTGCGGCTCCACTGGGAATGGCACTACAAGACCGGCAAGCTCGTCACGGCCCAGCCGCTGTGGCGCCATCCGGGCGACCACGGGTACCGCGACGACACTGCCGAGGCGCGCGTCCTGGAAGGCATCGGCCGCCCGTGGGACGTGGTACCCGTCCTGGGCGAGTCCGCGACGGGCGGCTGGGGCACTCCCCGGCTGGCGGCTTCCGCCGAGCTGACCGGCCTGGACACGCTGGCCTTCACCGAGGAAGTGCTGCCCCGGCTGCGGGAAGCCCCGGACGTGGACGTGGAGACGGTGGGTGACATCGCGGACTACCGCGAAGCGGAGGAAGCCCCGGTGGTGTCCATCTCCACCAAGGCCACCGAACAGCGGGACTGGTTCGACCTGGGCATCCAGATTTCGCTGGAGGGCCAGCCGGTTTCCTTCGCCGCGGTGTTCTCCGCCCTCGCCGCCGGACAGACGAAGATGCTGCTGCCCAGCGGGGCCTACTTCTCGCTCGACCTGCCGGAACTGCACCAGCTGCGGGCCCTGATCGAGGAAGCCCGGTCGCTGCAGGACAACAAGGATGCGCCCCTGCAGATCAGCCGGTTCCAGGCGGGGCTCTGGGACGAACTGGCCCAGCTGGGAATCGTGGACGAACAGGCTGCGGCCTGGCGGTCCGCCGTGGGCGGGCTGCTGGAGGGGGGCACCGACGGCCTGCCGTTCCCCGCGTCGCTCAACGCCGAACTGCGCCCGTACCAGCTGGAGGGCTACAACTGGCTCAGCTTCCTCTACAAGCACGGGCTGGGAGGGATCCTGGCCGACGACATGGGCCTCGGCAAGACCGTCCAGGCGCTGGCCCTGATGTGCGCAGCGAAGGAGCTGGCTGTTGAGGCGGCTGCGTCCCTCGCGACGTCCGACGACGGTGCTGCCTGGGACCCTGAAACCCAGCCCGCCGCCGTCGCGCCCTTCCTGGTGGTGGCGCCCACCAGCGTGGTGGGCAACTGGGCAGCCGAAGCCGCGCGGTTTGCGCCTGGCCTCACCGTACGCACGGTCGGCGAGACCTTTGCCAAGAGCGGCCAGGACCCGGAAACCCTGGCGGGCGCGGACCTGGTGATCACTTCCTACGCCCTGTTCCGCATCGACTACGAGTCCTACGCCTCCCGCACCTGGTCCGGGCTGGTGCTGGATGAGGCGCAGTTCGTGAAGAATCACCAGTCCAAGGCATACCAGTGCGCCCGCAAGCTGCCGGCCGGGTTCAAGCTGGCCATCACGGGCACGCCGCTGGAAAACAACCTGATGGAGTTCTGGGCGTTGACCTCGATCGTGGCGCCGGGTCTGTTCGCCAGCCCCAAGCGCTTCGCGGAGTATTACCAGAAGCCGGTTGAGAAGAACGGCGACAAGGGGCAGCTGGAAAAGCTGCGGCGCCGGGTCCGTCCGCTGATGATGCGGCGCACCAAGGACCAGGTCATCAAGGACCTGCCGCCGAAGCAGGAACAGATCCTGGAAGTGGTGCTGAATCCGCGCCACCAGAAGGTGTACCAAACGCACCTGCAGCGCGAGCGGCAAAAGATCCTTGGATTGATCGAGGACGTGAACAAGAACCGGTTCACCATTTTCCAGTCCCTGACCCTGCTGCGGCAGCTCAGCCTGGACGTATCCCTGGTGGACCCGGCGCTTTCGGCCGTGCGCTCAAGCAAGCTGGACGTCCTGTTCGAACAGCTTGAGGACCTGGTGGCCGAGGGGCACCGGGCACTGATCTTCAGCCAGTTCACCGGTTTCCTGGGGAAGGTGCGGGAGCGGCTGGACGAGGAGGAGATCGAGTACTGCTACCTCGACGGCGGCACCCGGAACCGTGCGGACGTGGTCAGCGAATTCAAGAACGGCAGCGCGCCGGTGTTCCTGATATCGCTGAAGGCCGGCGGCTTTGGGCTCAACCTCACCGAGGCCGACTACGTGTTCCTGCTGGACCCCTGGTGGAACCCGGCCTCCGAAGCCCAGGCCGTGGACCGGACGCACCGGATCGGCCAGGCCCGGAACGTCATGGTGTACCGTCTGGTGGCCAAGGACACCATCGAGGAAAAGGTCATGGCCCTGAAGACCCGCAAGTCGCAGCTGTTCGCGGACGTGATGGAGGGCGACGCCCTGGCCGGCGGCGCCATCACCGCGGAAGACCTGGCAGGGCTGTTCAAGGAGTAGCGCGCGCCGGGCAGTGTTGGCTGGATCCACGCAACCGGCTCAGCCACGTCCGGGCGGCGGTGCTGGAAGTGCGTGACGGGATCCTGCTGTGCACTGAACACTGGGCGCCAATTACCGGGGCGGGCATCACGAAGGGCCAAACCCTGGAACTATAAGCCGGCTGTTGCCGGCACCGGTCCAAGGTTTGGCCCTGACTCGTGCACTGGGCCGCGTGCCTTCGCACGAAAATGGTGCACCGGGCGCCGCCCCCAGCAGGCGGGCGCCCGGCAGCTTGTACTGGACGGTGCGGACTAAACCCGCTGCGGCGAGCCCAGCTCCACCGGATCCTCGTCCGTCAGGTATGCCAGCTCGGAGTGCGCTGCAAGGTCGATGCCGCGGAGCTCGTCCTCCGGCTTGATGCGGAGGCCCCCCATGGCCTTGTCCAGGACCTTGGCCAGGACCCAGGTGACGCCGAAGGAGTAGACCAGGACCGTTATGGTGGCCAGTGCCTGCACGCCCAGGAGTTCGAAACCGCCGCCGTAGAACAGGCCGCTGACCCCGTTGGGTGCGGCGTCCGTGGCGAAGAGGCCGATCAGCAGGGTGCCCAGGATGCCACCCACCAGGTGGACGCCGACGACGTCGAGCGAGTCATCGAAGCCGAGCCGGAACTTCAGTTCGATGGCAAGGGAGCAGACGGCCCCGGCGATCGCGCCGATGGCGACGGCTCCCAGCGGGCTGACGGCGCCACAGGCCGGGGTGATGGCGACGAGCGCCGAGATCAGGCCGGACGCGGCGCCCATGCTGGTGGCTGCGCCGTGGCGGACCCGCTCCACGAGGGCCCAGGCAAGCAGGCCGGCGGAGGCGGCCACGGCGGTGTTCAGGAAGACCACCGACGCCGACTGGCCGGCGGAGAGTGCCGATCCGGCGTTGAAGCCGAACCAGCCCACCCACAGCAGGCCTGCGCCCACGAGTACCAGCGGACGGCTGTGCGGCTTGGTGTGTTCCATCTTGGGCCAGCCCGAGCTCTTGCCCAGGACGAGCGCGAGGGCCAGGGCGGCGGCGCCGGCATTCATGTGCACCGCGGTGCCGCCAGCGAAGTCGATCGCCTTGATGCCGTTGGCGATCCAGCCGCCCACCGTGCTGCCGTCCGCCGAGTCGAAGGCGAAGACCCAGTGCGCGATGGGGAAGTAGACGATGGTGGCCCAGATGCCCGCGAACAGCATCCAGGCGCCGAACTTCATGCGCCCGGCGGCAGCACCGGCAACCAGCGCTGTGGTGACACAGGCGAAGAACAGCTGGAACGCGGCGAACAGGATGACCGGGATGGACGCAGAATCATCCTTGGCCAGCATCTGGCCCATGCCGGGGAATTCGGTGACGTCACCGATCAGTCCCAGGCCGCCCACGGAGTTGCCGAAGGCCATCGAGTATCCGAACAGTGCCCACAGGACGGCCACCAGGCTGGCGCCGCCGAAGCACATCATCATCATGTTCAGGATGCGGCGCGACCCCACCATGCCCCCGTAAAACAGGGCCAGGGCGGGAATCATCATGCAAACCAGCGCCGAGCTGGCCAAAATCCAAGCGACATTTCCCGAATCCATGGGAAACCCCTTTCGTGATGCGAAGAGAGAACGGTCGTTTGCCGTCAGAGCCGCTCTGCGGAGGCACGTGGACGGAGGGGCCACGTTCAGCGGAGGGGCGGCTGTTGCCGTCTGATACCAATGTATGGCGGTGATTTTTGGGTGGGTTTCCGGAGTGTTAAATGATCGTTTCAGTCATCTACACGCGAGTTTCAGGGGTCCCTGAAAACCCAACAGCTACCAGCGGCAGCCCCGGCTACTTGGCTGAGACCGCCAGGAACTGGATGGGAAGGTCCAGCAGTTCCAGCGGACCGTGCGGGCCTTCGCCGTCCAGCAGCAGGGAGTCCCCGGGCTCCATGGCGTACTCGTAGGAGCCGTGGCCGTACACCATCTTTCCGGAGAGCATGTAGATGAATTCGGTGCCGGGGTGCTGGAACAGCGGGAAAACGTCACTGGCATCGGTGAGGGTCACCAGCGTGGGTTCCAGGGCATCGGTCCGGCCCTTCAGCGTGCCCAGGACGCGGTACTCATGGCCGTGCTGGGTGCCGCTGCGGACGGTGAGGCTGCCCTGCCCGCTTTTGGTGAAGGTGGCGTCCCGGTCGGTGTCCGCGCCGCGGAAAAGCGCGGTGACGGGGACTTTCAGCCCGTCGGCAAGCCGCTGCAGGGTGGTCAACGAACAAGAAGTGGTGGCGGTTTCAACCCGCGAGATCATCGCCTTGGACAGGCCGGTGCGGGCCGCCAGCTCAGCGGACGACAAACCGCCGGCGGTCCGGTAGTGGCGCACCTGTGCCGCGATGACCTGTTCCAGCCGGCCGGCCACCTGTCCGGCACCGTGATCTTCTGGAAGATCCTGGGTGTCCCGGTCTGCTCCGTTTCCTCCGGCCTGTTCGGTCATGTGAGCCATCTTAGGCGGGCCGGGCGGGGTCGGGAGCACGACGGCGGCGCTAGCCGGGCGTCACCGCCTCGCCCAGCAGCCCGGCCAGGCAGTCCGCCAGGGCCCGGGCTCCGGCTTCGGCGTCCCCGTCCTCCACGAGCTCGTCCGGCGAATGCGAAATGCCCGTGGGGTTCCGCACGAACAGCATGGCCGTGGGCAGGTGGGCCGCCAGAACCCCGGCGTCATGCCCGGCGCCAGTGTCCAGGACGGGTGCTCCCGGGAGGAATTCGCGCAGCCGGTCCCGCAGCCCGCCGTCGAAGTGGACCGTAGGACTCAGGGACTCCGTGCCAAGGCTGGCAGTGCACCCTTCTTCGGCAGCCAGGACCCGGGCGTTCAACCCGATGGCCTCCACCAGGGCTGCCGTGACTGGGTCCTCCGGGTGGCGGACGTCGATCCATAGGTCCACCCGGGATGCAATGACGTTGGTGCCGCCGGGAACCGGCTGCAGCCGGCCTACGGTGGCACGGGCGTCGCGGTACTTCCGCGCCGTGTCCCGGATGGAGACCATCACCTTGGCCGCGGCGACCATGGGGTCCCTCCGGTCCTTCATGAGCGTGGTCCCGGCGTGGTTTCCCTCCCCCGTGATGCTCAGCTTCCAGCGCCCGTGGCCAAGGATGGAGGACCCGATGGCCACCGGCCGGTTGATGTCGACCAGCCCCCTCCCCTGCTCCACGTGCAGCTCCACGAACATTCCCAGCTGCTGCAGGGCAGTGTAGTCGGCGCCGATCAGCCGCGGGTCCTGTCCGTTCGCGGCGGCGACGTCCGCGTAGGTGTTGCCTTCCGGGTCGCGGAGCTTGCGGGCCTTGTCCGGGTTCAGTTGTCCAGTCAGGAGCCGGGAACCCAGACAGGCGACGCCGAACCTGGACCCCTCTTCCTCGGGGAAGACGGTAAGGGCCAGGGGACGCCGCGGCCGGAAGTTCCGG
Source organism: Paenarthrobacter sp. 22069 (assembly GCF_052046035.1). Lineage (NCBI taxonomy): Bacteria > Bacillati > Actinomycetota > Actinomycetes > Micrococcales > Micrococcaceae > Paenarthrobacter > Paenarthrobacter sp. 22069. Next base: position 57,327 of record NZ_JBQEQF010000005.1, read on the forward strand.
GCTTTGAGGAGGTCGACGGCGGCGAGCGCCGAGGCGACGCCCAGCGGACCGTCGTACGCACCGCCGCCCGGGACGGAATCGAGGTGGCTGCCGGTGGCGACGGCGTCCTTCCGCACGCCCGTTGCGGTGTCCCACCATGCCCAGATAATGCCGTTGGCGTCGGTATGCACATCCAGCCCACGCCGCCCTGCCTGTTCAATGAACCAGGCCCGCAGATCCATCTCGGGTGTGGAGAAGACCGGGCGGGAGTAGCCGCCGCGGCCGGCGTCGCGTCCGACGTCGGCGATCGCCTGGAGGAGGCGGGTAACGGAGGCTGGGCCGGCGGGTTCAACAGATGCGGCAGCCCGCGCGGGTGCTGTATGGGGAAGGCTCACGGGGTTCCGATCTGGGCGCTGAGTGCTGATGAGGTGGCGCTGCGGAACCGGTCCGGAACGGGCCCTTCGCCGGTGGCGAGGTCAGCCGCCCACTGTCCAATCAGCGGGGCGAACTTGGCTCCGTGGCCCGAGCATGGCGACACGATGGTGAGGTTGTCCGCCCGGTCGATAAGGAAGTCCTCATTGGGCGTGTTGGTGAAAAGGCAGGTGGTTTCGGCGTACGGCTCAGGGTCCAGTCCCGGCAGGCAGTGGCGCACGTAGTCCACCACGCGGGCGCGGTTGGCCGGATCCACCACCCCGGTCTGCTGGACGGCCGACGGAATCCTGGGGCCGGCGTTGTATTCGGCCACCTTCTGTCCCGCAAAGTCCGCATCCCGGCCGCCGGGGAGGCCGTAGGTCTGGATGTCGTCGGCCTTGTGGATGAAGGTGGGCCAGTTGCTGCCTGAAAATCCGGAGTCTTCGCGGTACCTGAAATGGAAGGCCTGCTCCTGCCGGACAGTTAGCTCCGGCAGGCCCGCAAGGAACCCGGCCGGGAGAGGCAAGCACTCCAACAGCCGCGGCAACCAGCCGCCGGCGCTGATGACGACATTGCCCGCGTCGATCGTTTCTCCCGTCGCTGAGTGGAGCCGGAAGCCGGCGCCTGCCGTGTCCGCGCGGCGTTCAATCCGGTCCAGGTTCCAGCCGGTCAGGACTCGTGCGCCGCCATGGGCTGCGAGCGCCACCATCGCGTTGACGGATGTTTCCGCGTCGATCACGCCGGCGCCGGGATGCCAGAGCACGTCGGTGTCAAAGGCGATCTGCGGCCAACGGGACCGGGCCTCGTCGGCGGAGAGCAGTTCGTGCTCTATCCCGGCGTCGGCCAGCACCCCCGCGAGCAGGCCCGGCTGGCGCCGGGGGCCGTAGTCCACCGCGCCGAAGGGTGTGATGAGTTCCGTGCCGGTTTCAGCAGCCAGCCTGTCCCATAAGGCCTTCGACTCCAGGACCGCCCGGGTATAAAAGGGATCCGGGTAGGCGTAGCGAAAGATGCGCGCCGACCCGTGGGAGCTACCGTCGTGGGTTGCCGGAACATCGCGTTCCAGGAGGGTGACCTGGTGGCCTCGCACGGCGAGCTGCCAGGCTGTGGCGGCGCCGGCCAGGCCGGCGCCCACCACCACATAGTCGGAGGATTCAGCCATCAGAAGCTCCCCTGCACTCCGGGGATCCAGCTGGTGCCGGCCAGCGGAACGCGGGCCATGGCGGAGGCCTCGATGGTGAGGGCCACCAGGTCCTCGGGTTCCAGGTTGTGCAGGTGCGACTTTCCACAGGCCCGGGCGATGGTTTGGGCTTCCATGGTGAGGACGCGCAGGTAGTTGGCCAGGCGGCGGCCGGCGGCCACCGGGTCCAGGCGGGAGGAGAGTTCCGGGTCCTGGGTGGTGATACCGGCGGGGTCGCGGCCGTCCTGGAAGTCGTCGTAGTACCCGGCGGCCGAACCCAAGGCTGAGTATTCGGCGGCAAAGCGGGGGTCGTTGTCGCCCAGCGCGATCAGCGCGGCGGTTCCGATGGCGACGGCGTCGGCACCCAGGGCCATGGCTTTGGCGACGTCGGCGCCAGTGCGGATGCCGCCGGAGACGATGAGCTGGACCTTGCGGTGCATGCCGAGTTCCTGAAGCGCCTGGACGGCCTGGGGGATGGCCGCGAGGGTGGGGATGCCGACATTTTCGATGAATACCTGCTGCGTTGCCGCGGTGCCGCCCTGCATGCCGTCCAGCACCACCACGTCGGCACCGGACTTCACGGCCAGCGCGGTGTCGTAGTACGGCCGGGAGGCGCCAATCTTGACGTAGATGGGCGTCTTCCAGTCGGTAATCTCCCGGAGTTCTCCGATCTTGATTTCCAGGTCGTCCGGGCCGGTCCAGTCCGGGTGGCGGCTGGCGGAGCGCTGGTCGATCCCCACCGGCAGGGTGCGCATCCCGGCCACGCGTTCGGTGATCTTTTGGCCGAGCAGCATGCCGCCGCCGCCGGGCTTGGCGCCCTGGCCCAGCACGATCTCGATGGCGTCGGCCTTGCGGAGGTCGTCCGGGTTCATGCCGTAGCGGGAGGGCAGGTACTGGTACACCAGGTGCTTGGACTGGCCGCGCTCCTCCGGCGTCATGCCGCCGTCGCCCGTGGTGGTGGAGGTGCCCACCTCGGACGCGCCGCGGCCCAGCGCTTCCTTGGCGTTGGCGGAGAGGGCTCCGAAGCTCATGCCCGCGATGGTCACCGGGGTCTGCAGATGCAGCGGCTTGCTGGCATACCGGTCGCCGAGGACGACGTCGGTATCGCACTTTTCGCGGTAGCCCTCCAACGGGTAGCGGGACATGGAGGCGCCGAGGAAGAGCAGGTCGTCAAAGTGCGGAACCTTGCGCTTGGCGCCCCAGCCGCGGATGTCGTAGACACCGGTGGCGGCGGCACGCTGGATGTCGGCGATGGTGGCGCGGTCGAACGTGGCGGACTCCCGGAGGCCGAGGGCGGCGATGTTGGTGGGCGCCGGGGCGGGAACGGAGGTGATGGTCATGGGGGCCTCCTAGTAGGCAGTCGAGTTGTCGACGTGGAAGTGGTAGAGGTTCCGGGCGGAGCCGTAGCGTTTGAAGCCGGCCGGGTCGTCGGTGCGGCCGGCTGCTGCCAGCAGTTCTGCGAGCTCTTCGAGGTGCTCGGCTTTCATCGGCTTTTCGATGCAGTCGGCGCCCAGGGAGGCCACCGTGCCCTGCACGTAAATGCAGGCCTCGTAGATGGAGTCACCCAGCGCGTCACCGGCGTCGCCGCAGACCACCAGCCGGCCGGCCTGGGCCATGAACGCGGACATGTGGCCGATGTTGCCGCCCACCACGATGTCCACGCCCTTCATGGAAATCCCGCAGCGCGCGCCGGCGTTGCCGTCGATGACCACCAGGCCGCCATGGCCGGTGGCGCCCGCGGACTGGGAGGCGTCACCCTTCACGTGGACCGTGCCGGACATGATGTTCTCGGCAAGTCCGACGCCGGCATTGCCGTTCACGGTCACGGTTCCCTTTTGGTGCATCCCGGCGGCGTAGTAGCCGGCGTGGCCTTCGATGGTCACCGCAATGTCGGCGCTGATGCCGACGGCGAGGCTGTGCTTGCCGCCGGGATTGGTCACGGTCCAGGCCTGGCCGTCAACGGCGTTGTGCAGGGCCTGGTTCAGGTCGCGGACCGGGGCGCCGGAAAGGTCGACGACTGCCGGGGCGGCAATGTCGGAAGTAATGGTTTCGGGGGCTGTCAGAGTGACCATGTGTAAACCTTTCCGGGTTCGGGTTCAAAGATGCGGGCGTTGTCGATGCCGGGCAGGGCTGCCAGGGCGCGGTATTCAGAAGCCATCGCCACGTAGTCTTCGGTTTCGGCGATGATGGCCGGCTTGCAGGCAATGGGATCACGGACCACGGCCATGCTGTCCGCTGTGGTGACCACCAGGGTGTAGAAGCCGTCCAGGACCTTGCCGAGGTTCACCAGGGCTTCCTCGAGGGTGTCGCCCTGCTGCAGCCGGGAGGCGACGTAGCGGGCGCCCACCTCGGTGTCGTTCTCCGAATCGAACACCACGCCTTCACGCTTGAGTTCGCGGCGGACCGTGGCGTGGTTGGAGAAGGAGCCGTTGTGCACCAGGCACAGGTCGTCCGCCACAGAGAAGGGGTGCGAGCCGCCGGCGGTGACAGCGGATTCGGTGGCCATGCGGGTGTGGGACAGTCCCTGGCTGCCGGCCATCGCCTCCAGTCCGTGGTCGGCGGCGATCTGCATCGGATGGCCCACGCTTTTCATGACAGCGACGTGCTCCCCACGGCCGATGACGGTGGACGCGGGCAGGGTTTCGCTGACGGCCTTCACCAGCAGGTCGGTCCCGACGGCGGCGCTCACCAAGGTGGTGTCTCCCACCACCTGCACGGCTGCTGCCGCGTCAGGCGGCAGCAGTGCCGCGATGCTTTCGGTGATGGCCGCCGTCGTCATTCCCTGGTCCCTGCCGAGCAGGCTCAGGGTGGAGGCGCCCGGGGACACCAGGCCCGGCGTGTTGTAGACGGCGAGCCCGGCGGAGTCGGGTCCGCGGTCCACGATCTGGCAGAGCATGGTGGAGAGCATTGCGCCCAGTTGGGGGTGCAGCGAGGGATTGCGCAGCTGCAGCGCGGCGATTCCGCACATGGAAAGTCCTTTACGTCGTAGGGATCAGATTGAGGTGAGGTAGGTGCGGATTTCCCAGTCGCTGACCTGGTTGTGCCAGCTAAGGAACTCCTCTTCCTTTGCGTTTGCGTAGTACGTGCCGATCTCCGGATCACCGCTGAGGCTTGCCAGGACCACCGGGTCCCTGCGGAGGGCTTCGACTGCGTGCAGCAGGGTGGCCGGGAGGAGATGGGCGTCCGGCCTGGACTCCCCCGGTCCGGACGGCATGCCGGGATCAATGGACTTCTCCACCCCGTCCAGCCCGGCGGCGATGGCGGTGGCGATGGCCAGGTATGGGTTCGCGGAACCGTCGCCGGAGCGCAGTTCGATCCGTTTGTTGTCCGGTACGCGGATCATGTGGGTGCGGTCGTTGCCGCCGAAGGAGGCCTTTCGCGGTGACCACGTGGCCCCGGAGGTGCTTGTGGTGGCGCCCGTGCGCTTGTAGGAATTCACGGTGGGGGCGAGGAAGGCCTGCAGGGCCGGGGCGTGCTCAAGGATTCCGCCGATGAAGGAATAGGCCAGCCCGGACAGGCCGAGCCCGCCGTCGGCCTTTCCGTCTTCATCGTCGCCCGGGAACAGCGCGTCGGCGCCGGACCAGAGCGAAAGGTGGAAGTGCAGGCCAGTGCCGGTGCGGTCTGTGAACGGCTTGGGCATGAAGGTGGCGGTCATGCCGCGCTGCTCCGCCAGGACGTTGAGGATGTAGCGGAGCGATACCACCCGGTCCGCGGTGGTGAGCGCGTCGGCGTAGGTGAAGTTCTGCTCGAACTGGCCGGCGGCGTCCTCGTGGTCGTTGGCGTAATTTCCCCAGCCCAGCGAATTCATGGCATCGCTGATGGACGTCAGGTGCTCGTACATCCGGGTAACGCCGCGGGCGTCGTAACAGGGGCGGGGCGAATCATCGCGGGTGTCGGCGGTGCTCAGCGTCCCGTCGTCGTTCTTGTTGACGAGGAAGTACTCCACCTCCGCGCCGATCTTCGCCTGCATGCCCTTGTCCGCCAGCCGCGCCAGCGCGTTCTTGAGGATGATGCGCGGGGCGTAGGGCCAGGGCTGGCCGTTGACATGGGGATCGCAGTGGATGATGGCCAGGCCCTCCCTGATGAAGGGAACCGGGGTGAAGGAAGAAAGATCCGGGACGGCGATCAGGTCCGCGTCCTGGGGGTTCTGGCCGATCAGGCCCGCGGCATAGCCGGCGAAGCCCATGGCTCCGGCTTCCAAGTCATCGGCCGCCTCCACCGGCACCAGCTTGGCGCAGGGCTTGCCGGTCATGTCAACGAAGGTGGCCAGCAGGAAGCGGACGCCGTGGGCGCGGGCGATGTCCGCCAGGGAAATCTGGGTGGTGTCCGTCAGCGGCATTGGCGAGGCATCAGGCACCGTGGTTACAGCAGGGGTTGCGACACTGGTCATCGGAACAGTCCTGTCGGGATTGGTGTTAGCTAAGAGTAAACCTTGTTGCACCAGAGTATCCAGGATGACGTTTCGCGCGTCCTGCGGGAAGGTTAAATGCATGTTTCGGGCGCAGGCGGGGCAGTGCACTTCCACGGCGGTGCAGGGCTAGGCTGGGAAGCATCCGGGCAGCCAGCTACCCCGAAGGAGCCAGCCCTTGAACAGCCAGCAATCCTCCCCTGTACGGCCGAGTGAGCTGCGGGTCGGCGTAGTCGGCATCGGCTGGGCCGGCCAGCAGCACCTGAAGGCCTACCACGACCTCGAGGGCGTCACCATTGTGTCCCTGGCAGGAATGGAGCAGGAGCTCCGCGACTCCCTGCAGGCCGAATACTCCATTCCCAACGCCTTTGCCGACTGGAAGGACATGCTGGACCACGGCGGCCTGGACGCCGTCAGCGTCGCCGTCCCCACGTTCCTGCACGCACCCATCGCCATCGCCGCCCTGGAACGGGGAATCCACGTCCTCAGCGAGAAGCCCATCGCGCGCAACGCCGCCGAGGGCCAGGCCATGGTGGACGCCGCCCGAAACGCCGGCCGTGTCCTGGATGTGGCCTTCAACCACCGCCGCCGCGGCGACATCAAGGCCCTCAAGGAAGTTATTGACCACGGCGGACTGGGCCGGCCCTATTACGCGAAGGCCTCGTGGCTGCGGCGTTCCGGCATTCCCACGCTGGGCAGCTGGTTTACCAATCCGGAGCTTGGCGGTGGCGGCCCGCTGGCGGACATCGGCGTCCACGTGCTCGACTTCGCCCTGCACCTCCTCGGCGAACCGAAGGTGGTGGCCGTCTCGGCAGCCACCCATTCGGAGCTGGGCCCGCAAGGCAGGGGCGGCGGAAGCCGGTTCTCCGCCCAGGCCTCCAGCCACGCCTTTGAAGTGGAGGACTTCGCCTCGGCATTCCTGAGGCTGGAGGGCGGTGCCACGCTGCTGGTCGAGGCGAGCTGGGCTGCGTACCGGGAAACGGACGACCAGCTGGACTTCACGGTGTACGGAACCGACGGCGGTGCCGAACTCAGGGTGCACGGCGCCCCTTTCCCGCCGGTCGGCCAGTTGCGGGTGTTTACCGACAGGGACGGCGAGTCCGCGGACTACCTGCCCCCTGTCCTGCCGGGCCGCGCCCACGACGGCGTGGTGGAGGATTTCGTCACCGCAGTCCGTGGCGGGGAGCAGGTCTGGGCCAAACATGATGGGTCCCTGGCCCTCTACCGGGCACAGATTATCGACGCGTGCTACCAGTCCGCGCTTGAGCAGAGGGAGGTCCGGCTCTGATGAACGGCAAACTGAAGCTCCTGGTGTGGAACGAGGGCGTCCACGAGGCGAACAACCAGCCACCGCACATCGGTGACATGTACCCGGACGGCATCCACGGCGCCATCGCCGCGGGCCTTCGGTCCCATTGCCCCGACGCGGAGATTACGACGGCGGTCCTGGCCACGGACGATGAACACGGCCTGGCCGATGAGGTGCTCGCGGAGACGGACGTCCTGCTGTGGTGGGGCCATGTGGCGCATGCCGAGGTAAGCGACGCCGTCGTCGAGCGCGTCCACCGGCACGTTCTGGGCGGGATGGGACTCATCGTGCTCCATTCCGGGCACTTCTCGAAGATCTTCACCAAACTCCTGGGCACCAGCTGTTCGCTGGCGTGGCGGAACGACGGCGAACGCGAGCTGGTGTGGACGGTCAAGCCGTCCCATCCCATCGCCGAGGGCGTGGACAGCCCCATCGTCATCCCGGAACAGGAAATGTACGGGGAACTGTTCGACATCCCCGACCCCGACGACCTGATCTTCATCAGCTCCTTCGCCGGCGGCGAGGTGTTCCGTTCCGGCGTCACCTTCACCCGCGGCAAGGGACGCATCTTCTACTTCAGCCCCGGCGACCAGGAATACCCGGTGTACCACCACCCGCAGGTCCAGCGGGTCCTGGCCAACAGCGTGAAGTGGGCTGCGCAGCCGGACCTGGACCGTGCGGCACCCTCGGTGACCAACCCGGCACGAGAGTGGTTCCAGCAGTAAAAGCGTCATTGACATCGGCTGCGGGCAAGAGCAGATTGGGATCGTCGCACACGAGGTCCGGCAGGTTCTGGACGGGCACATCCCGCCCTGCCGGGCCATCTCCCGGCGCCGCACAGCCCGCCGGACGAATTAAACAATTACTCCTTACCGGGAGCCAGCAATGCCTGCAGTAACGGTCACGGACCTTGAATCCAAATCCTTCGACGACCCCGACGAGAAGCGCCGCCCGCCCAAGACGCAGGTGGATGTCATCAACATTGGTGGCGCCACCCTGGGCCGGTTCACCTTCGAACCGGGCTGGCGCTGGTCCGAAACAGTCAAAACCGTTGTCCATACCGACAGCTGCCAGAACAACCACCTCGGCTTCTGCACCGCCGGAACCCTGACCGTCCAGCTGAACGACGGTACCCGGAAGACAATCCACGCAGGAGACGCATACTCCATCCCCGCGGGTCATGACGCCTGGGTGGAAAACGACGAGACGTTCGTTGGCTATGAAGTCATGAGCGCCGCCGAGTACGCAAAGCCCGCGTGACCACACTGGAGCACGGACAGTAACCGCACCGGCAGCAGCCGCACACACTGGAAAGGGAGGCCCCAGGACCTCCCTTTCCTGCTGCCCGAGCCCTACGGTGGAGGAAAATACAACGATCGGAGAGCAATGAGAGTCACCGTCATCGGCGGCAGCGGCCACATCGGTTCATTCCTGGTCCCCCGGCTGGTCCGCGCCGGCCACGAGGTCACCACCATCAGCCGCGGCACCAGCAGGCCCTACATCGACTCACCCGAATGGCAGCAGGTAAACCAGGTCACCGCCGACCGGCAGCAGGAGGACCGGGACGGGACGTTCGGGGACCGGGTGGCCGGGCTGAAGCCGGACGCCGTGGTGGACCTGGTCTGCTTCACCCTGGAATCCGCAGCCTCCCTGGTGCAGCGGCTGCGCGGTGAAGTGGGGCACCTGCTGCATTGCGGCTCCGTCTGGCGGTACGGCCAAAGCCTGAAGCTGCCCATCCGGGAGGGGTCCGGCTCAGCCGCTGCGCCCTTTGGCGAATACGGCATCGAAAAGAACCGGATCGCGGCGATGCTCCGGGAGGAAACTGCCCGCGGCGGCCTGGCCACCACGTCGCTGCACCCTGGCCACATCGTGGGACCGGGATGGCATCCCATTGGTCCGCTGGGAAACCTGGACCCCGCCGTCTGGCACCAGATCTCTGCCGGCCGGCCCCTCCGGGTTCCCGGCAGCGGCGCCGAGCTGATGCACCACGTCCATGCCGACGACGTCGCCCAGGCGTTCGAGCTGGCCATCGCCCGGCGGGAAGCCGCAGCCGGGGAGGACTTCAACATTGTGGCCCCGACGGCGCTGACCGTGCGCGGCTACGCGGACATCGCCTCCGCCTGGTTCGGGCACGCCGCCGTGCTGGAAACGGTCAGCTGGGAACGGTTCCGTGAAGACACCGCGAAGGAGTACGCGGAATCCAGCTGGGGACACCTGTACCGCAGCCAGTGCTTCAGCATCGGGAAGGCCTCATCCGTGCTTGGTTACGCCCCGCGCTACGAGCCCGAGCAGGCCATCTTCGAATCCATCCAGTGGCTCGTTGACCACGAACAGTTGCACGTAGCCCGCCCCCTGGGAGTTCCGGCTGGCTGAGATCGGCTAGGCGGCAAGCCGCCTCAAGCGTGCAACGAGGGTGGCGGCGAGCAGCGCCGTCACCAGTTCCAGCGCGATCACCAGCAGAAGCCCGCCGGCACCGTCCCCGTGGGCAGCAGATGACGGCGGCGCCCCGGCGTGGGAGTGTCCCGCACCGCCGGAGCCGAGCAGGAGGACCGCGTGCAGGCCGGCCATGGCAGCGGCGGCACCGGTCACCTGATGGAGCGCGCCCAACCTGCTGTACCGCCAGATATGGACCGCGCACGGGACGCAGACGGCGGCGAGCGCCACCATCAGGACAGCGAGCCAGGCGTCGTGGTGGCCGGATGCGGCCAGCCCCAGGTGGGCCACGCAGCACAGCGCGGTGGCCACGGCCACCAGCCGGGGATGCAGGACGGGACCGTTGGCACGGACCCGTCCTGCCGCCGTCGTCCTTCCTGGCGATACGGGGGCGAGGCTAGTGGCAGCCACCGCTGCCGCCCTCGGTGTGGCAGGAGGACGCCTGCTGGTTGGGGTTGGCCGGCACGTCCAGGACCGGGCTGCGGTCGAAGAAGCCCTCGGGACGGAGCTTGAAGCCCACGGTGTCCACCGGCATGATGGGCCAGTCTTCAACCCGGGGGAAGTGGGTCAGCCCGAAGGTGTGCCAGACCACGATGTCCTGGCCGTCGATGTCCCGGTCCTGGGCCACATAGGCGGGCAGGCCGGCGCCTCCGGCGTGCTGGTTCACGAAGTCGCCGGTGGGGTATTTCTCGTCCTCGGCGTACCGGGTGACCCAGAGGTCCTTGGTGGCGAAGGCTGCCCGGCGGGCGATGGAGGAATCCGGGTCCGCCAGGAGCGTTGGCTGGTTGTGGGAGTGCAGCTTGTAGCCCACGGGCTCGCCCAGCCGGTTGAGGGACTCGGGGTTGGAGATGATCCAGGTCCGGCCGGCCCGGGCGTCTGCTTCGCGGACGGCTTCGGATTCGCGGGCCAGCACGGTGCGCTTGCGTGAGAAGGCGTTGCCGCGTTCATTGCCCGGGCCCATGGCCTGGCGGACGACGTCTTCTTCCTCGACCCGGTTGGTGAACCCGTCGATGGCCATGTCCAGCCGGGCGCTGAAGAGGTGCTGGTGGAACGGGGCGCCCAGGCCGGGGGCGAGCTGGGAGATGTTGTCAGAGCCGCCCTCGGGGAACGCGGAGGTGAAGACGATGCCGGTGGCCTTGGCCTCGAACTCGATGGTGCCGTCCAGGTAGAGGTACCAGTAGAAGCCGTAGTCGTAGTTGCCGACGGTGGTGAAGAAGGAGATCACCAGGCGGCGGTTGCGGCGGGTGTAGGTGATGCCGCTCCAGAGGTCGGAGTGCTTGGAGAGGATGCTCCAGTCCTCCTCGTGCATGCAGATGCCGTTGCGGATTTCCCGCGGGTTGCCGAACGCGTCGGAGATGACGGGGCTGAGGTAGGTGATCTCGCCCAGGCAGTCGCAGCCCAGTTCCAGGGAGTTGGCGTACTGGCCCACGAGGTATTCGCCGGTGTCGAAGTAGTTCTGCCAGGACCGGACCGGCGAGGGGTCACCGTACGGGACCACCATCTCGGCAATCGATGCCCGGTTGATGATCGGCCGCTTCCGGCCGCCGTCCTGGAACGCGAGGTTGTGCAGGACCACGCCCTCGCGGACGTCGAAGCCAATGTCCAGGCTCCACTTTTCCCACTCCACGTGGTTGCCGCCGGTGACGGTGAAGCTGGGCCCTTCGGGCTGGGTGATGCTGATGGGCTTCTGGGTTTCACGGATCGGACCGGTCAGCCCGGGGTCCGTGTAGTTGCCGTGCTCAGCCGGGATGGGCATCACGCCCAGGTCGATCACCTGGGTGACTTCCTTGCTAACCACATCCACGTAGGCCACCAGGCCGTCCACCGGGTGCGCCCAGGCGCTGTCCTCCGGGAACTCCTGCACGAACGCCAGGCCGCGCAGGATCCGGCGGCCCTTTTCCTCGGCGTACTCAAACACCCCGGCAGAGAGCGGTGCCACCCTGACCTTCTCAACCTCCAGGCTCCTGTCCGCCAGCGCCTTCAACCATCGTTCATCGGTGGCGAGAAGCGATTCCACCACTTCGAACTCCTCCTCCAGGACCGGGAGTTCACCGGTTACCGCGGTGTCGAGTTCGACGGCGGACAGCACCTTTCCCTGGGTGGTGGAGACGATGACGTCCCACGGGCCGGCCCCGGAGACGTCGTGGATGAAGACCCGGAACCTCCTCTCCATCTCCTCCGGCTGCGTGCCGCGCGCCGGATCAAGCAGTCCCAAATACGCAATGCGGTGCTGCGGGCCCAGGTGCCCTTCCGACTGCAGGATGGAGCGGACATCCAGGATTTCCTCCGGCGTTGCCAGCCGGAAGGCAGATGCAGTGTGGGTTGGTGCAAGAGTCATGGGAGAACCTTTGTCCGGGCCGTTGCCGGCCGCTGGGAGTTTATTTTCTATAGTTGTAGAGAATAAACGTCCGTAACATGGCTCACAAGAGCCTGAGCAAAATATTTCGGGGAGACGCCGCGGTGCCCAAGATAGTTGACCATGACGAGCGCCGCCTGGAGCTCGTGGATGCCACCTGGCGGATCATCGCCCGCCAGGGACTGGAAAGCGCCACCATGCGTGAAATCGCCATGGAAGCCGGCTTTGCCAACGGCGCGCTGAAGCCCTACTTCCCCACCAAGGACACGCTGCTCGAATTTGCCTTCAGCCACGTCTTCAACCGGACCAACCAGAGGATCGCGGAGGTCACCGCCGGAAAGGCCGGGCTCGCCGCACTGCGCGCCTTCTGCCTGGAGGTCCTCCCCCTCGACGAGGAACGCGTCAATGAGGCCCGGATCGTGGTCCCGTTCTGGCAAAAAGCCATCAATGACCGCCAAAAAGCCGCAATCCACCAGGAGTCCATGGACGAGTGGCACACCGCCATCCGCCGCTTCCTCGCGGAGGCCAGGGACAGTGGAGACGTGAGCACCAACGTCGACGACGCGATCCTGGCCGGCCAACTGTTGAACATGCTGCTTGGGGCGCAGATCGAGGCCGCCCTGGCGCCGGAGGGCCACACGGACTTTGGTCACGATGCCCAACTTGAGGGCTATCTTGCCCTTCTAACCAAGATTCCGGACGGGAAATGAGCGCCAAACTCGAAAGTATGCTTACTATTGAGGGGTCAGGTTCTGGCGAATGCCGGAGCGAGCACGAACTGTAAGGAGCATCTCCATGGGTTTGGATGACAAGATCGGCAACGCAGCAGAGAAGCTCGGCGGCAAGGGCAAGGAAGCTGCCGGAAGCGCCACGGGCGATGAAAGCCTGAAGGCGGAAGGCCAGACGGACCAGGCCAAGTCGGACATCAAGCAGGCCGGCGAGCACGTCAAGGATGCCTTCAAGAAGGATTAATCGACCCTTGCCATAATGGGTGCAGCTCCTGCAGGAGCTGCACCCATTGCTGGTTTAAGCGGAATTCCGCCATTAGGGGAGCCCGAATTCGCCGCTTGCGCCCGGCGGGTTGCCCCTCAGGCCACGCAGTTCCTGCAGCAGCTTCAGCTGCTCGGCGTTGATGTTCATCAGCATTTCGATCTGCGCGGCAGCGCGGACGTCTGTCTCGTAGTCATGCTGGGCCATGGCTGATGCGATGGCGTCCTGGCGCTTCGCCGCAATGAGCAGGATCGCGCCCTGGAGGCCGGCCAGCATGGACAGGAAAAGGTTCAGCAGGATGTAGGGGTAGGGGTCCCAGGCCCGGCTGGCCAGGAGGAACGTGTTCACCGCGGCCCACAGCCCCATGGAACCCACGAAAATGCCCACGAACGGCCAGCTGCCCATGCCGTTCCGCAGCGTATCCGCAGCCCTGTCACCTGCACTTAGAGCTTCTTTGTGCCGCCTGTGCCAGTTCATTCTCATCTCCGCCATGGCCCCAGAATATGTCCTGGCTCCGCAGCGGAGGCGGCTAATGGATGAGTCCGGATACCAGGTTGATGGTGGTGGCCAGCACGATGGCGCCCAGGAGGTAGGACAGCAGCGCCTGCCGCAGGACGGTGGAACGGATCGCCCTGGTTTTCAGGTCGGTGTCCGATACCTGGAACGTCATGCCCACAGTGAAGGCCAGATAGGCAAAATCGGCATAGCTGGGTGGCTCATCCTCGTTGAAGTCGACGCCGGTCCCGCCCTGGTAGTAGATGGCGGCATACCGCAGGGTGAACAACGTGTGGACCAGGAACCAGGACAGGGCAATGCTGCCCAGCGCCATGGCAACGGTGGCGTCCTTGGTGAGGCCCTGGGCGCTGGAGGCGTCCAGCAGGATCAGACCCACCCCGGCAAAGCTGGCCACCGTGGCCGTAAGGACCAGGGCGTCGGAGAACACACGGCCCGGGTCCTCCCGCCGGGCGTGGGCAGCCGTGGCGGCCGGGCCAAGGCGCCCGATGACGCTCCACACCCAGACCAGGTAGGTGGCCGAGGAGGCAGCCCAACCAGCGGCCGGGGCGTACTGCCAGCTGCCCAGGAACCCGACACCCAGCGCTGCCACGAGTCCGACGATGAGCATCACCAGCACCCGAAGGCGGGAGTGGTGCGCACGGGAGTTGTAGTTACGGCGCTGTTCAGTCGTGCCCGGGACGCGATTCATGGCCTGATCATGGCACGGGAGCCTTGGGGCACGCTGGCAAGGGCGGAATCTTTATTTTCGCCAGCTGTTGAAAAAAAGTTCCGGTGCAGTTAATCTGGGTGGACTGTGTCCCACGACACAGCCGGGGGAAACGCCATGCTGCAGCCCGTCGCAAGGAACACCAATGCCAGCACCAGCATCAACCGGGGCGATGTCCCGGGAAACCAGCCAGCATCTCACCTCCAGCGTTGCGACGTCGTTCGACCACTGGAAACACCTGGTGGCCGAATCCTTCGTGCCCCTCACCGCCCGGACGGCCGACGTTGATGGATTCCAGGGGCGGATGCGGTCCCGGGTGCTGGACCGGATGTCCATCGTGGAAGTCACCGCCACGTCGCACGAGGTGCACCGCACGCCGGCATTGATTGCCCAGGCCCACGAACGCTATTTCAAGCTGAACCTGCAGCTGGAAGGAACGGGCCTGCTGATCCAGGACAACCGGGAAGCCGTGCTTCAGCCCGGCGACCTGGCCATCTATGACACCAACCGGCCGTACACGCTCGCCTTCGAGGACCAGACCCGGATCATGGTGCTCATGTTTCCCTGTGATGCCCTGTCCCTGCCGGCGGACTACGTGGGCCAGCTTGCGGCCGTCCGGATGGGCAGCGGCGGCCTCAGCGGCATCGTGGGCCAGTTCATCCGGGAACTCTCGTCGAACCTGGATGTCCTGAACGGCCCCAGCGGCTCCCGGCTCGCCACGAACGCGCTGGATCTGGTGTCCACCATGCTGCACGCGGAAATGGACATCTCGCCGGACCGGATGAAGCCGCAGGCGCTGCTGGCCGTGTCCATCCGGGAGTACATTGAGGCCAACCTCTCCGATCCCCTGTTGTCCCCGGCCGGCATTGCCGCCGCGCACTTCATTTCCACCCGGCACCTGCACAACGTCTTCCACGAAACCGGCAGTACGGTGGCAGGCTTCATCAGGAGCCAGCGTCTGGAAGGTGCCCGCCGTGACCTGCGGGATCCCCTGCATGCGGGCAAGTCGGTGGGTGCCGTGGCAGCGGCGTGGGGGTTCCTGGACGCAGCCCACTTCAGCCGGACCTTCCGCGACGCGTTCGGGGTCTCCCCCACCCAGTGGCGCCGCGGCTCCTGAACCAACCTTTCAGATCAGGCCCTGCGCCAGCATCGCGTCGGCCACCTTGACGAAGCCGCCGATGTTTGCGCCCAGCACGTAGTTGCCCGGTTCGCCGTATTCCTCTGCGGTGGCGGCGCAACGGTCGTGGATGCCCACCATAATGTCCGTCAGCCGTTCCTCGGTGTGTTCAAAGGACCACGAATCCCGGCTGGCGTTCTGCTGCATCTCCAGTGCGGACGTCGCCACACCGCCCGCGTTCGCCGCCTTGCCGGGCCCGAACAGCACGCCGGCCTCCTGGAATACGGCTACGGCGTCTCGGGTGGAGGGCATATTGGCGCCTTCACCGACCGCGACCAGGCCGCCGCGGACCAGGCGGGCGGCAGCATCGCCGTCGAGCTCGTTCTGCGTGGCGCACGGCAGCGCCACCGTCGCGGCCACGTCCCACACGGAGCCGCCGTCCACGTAGGAGACGCCGGCACGGCGCTCGGCGTAGTCCTTCAGGCGCGCCCGCTGCACTTCCTTCACCTCGCGGAGCAGCGCGACGTCGATGCCCGCCTCGTCCACCACGTAGCCGGAGGAGTCGGAGCAGGCCACCACGGTGGCGCCGAGGGACTGCGCCTTGGCGATGGCATTGATGGCCACGTTGCCGGAACCGGAGACCACCACGCGCCGGCCTTCAAAGGAGGTTCCGCGGGTCTTCAGCATCTCCTGGGTGAAGATCACCGTCCCGAAGCCGGTCGCCTCGGGCCGGACCAGGGATCCGCCCCAGGAGACCCCCTTGCCGGTCAGCACGCCGGACTCGTACCGGTTGGTGATGCGTTTGTACTGGCCGAAGAGGTAGCCGATTTCACGGCCGCCCACGCCGATGTCACCCGCGGGAACGTCGGTGTACTCGCCGATGTGGCGGTAGAGCTCGGTCATGAAGGACTGGCAGAACCGCATGACCTCGGCGTCGCTGCGTCCGCGGGGGTCGAAGTCGGAGCCGCCTTTTCCACCGCCAATGGGCATGCCGGTGAGCGCATTCTTGAAGATCTGCTCGAAGCCGAGGAACTTGACGATGCCCAGGTATACGGAGGGATGGAAGCGGAGCCCGCCCTTGTAGGGCCCCAGGGCGGAGTTGAACTCGACGCGGAAGCCGCGGTTGATGCGGACGCGTCCGGAGTCATCCGTCCACGGGACCCGGAAGATGATCTGGCGCTCAGGCTCGCAGAGGCGTTCCAGGATGGCGGCTTCGAGGAATTCGGGATGGCGGTCGTGCACCGGCCCCAGGCTTTCGAAGACCTCCACCACGGCCTGGTGGAACTCCGCCTCCCCGGGGTTCCGCGCCAGCACGCTGTCCCTGATGGCTTCCAGCCGTGCATCCATAAACTCTGTCCTTACCTTGGAGCCGTAGTGGGAACGGGCGCCAAGCAGGCAGTTATCGCCCCGATAGGTTTACGCTTCAACCTATCGGATTATGACTGGCCCCCGTTAGCCCGCCCGCGGCGCCTGCACTAATCTCCGTATTGTGACAGCAACTTTCCGCTTTATGAGATGTTTTTCCCCAGCGCAAATAGCGGGGACGGCCTGATGCCCTACGTCTGCCTCCTGCTCTCCGGTGCCGCCCTGCTGGTCAACGGCCTGGCCACCCTTGGGCGCCTGCCCCGCCGCGACGCCGCCGTCCTCAGCCTGCTGGCCGGTGGCACCCAGCTGGTGCTCAGCGTCGTCCATGCCTCCACCGCCGGCAATGTTCCGGCAGCGCTTTTGACGGCGGCAGGCATGTTCCTGTTCGGAACCACGTACCTGTATTCGGGACTGGATACGCTGCTGGCACTCGGCTCGCGGGGACTGGGTTGGTTCTGCGGAATGGTGGCGTTCTGCGGGGTGCTGCTGGCAGCTGCCTGGGTGGGCAGCGATCCGCTGCTGGCGGTGCTCTGGCTGTGCTGGAGCGCGCTCTGGGCAATGCTGTTCGCGTGCCTGGCCCTTGGCGCAGGGCGCCTGGAGCCGTTCGCGGGCTGGTCGCTGGTGCTGACCAGCCAGGTGTCCGCCACTGTTCCCGCACTTCTTGGTTTGGCGGGATGGTGGCCGGTTTCCGGCTCCGTGGCGTGGTTGGCGGCACTGCTGCTGGGCAGCCTGTTCGTGGCGGCACGCGTGCTGGCCCGGCGCGGACCNCCAGTGCCGCAGCTCCGCTGCCGGCCAAGTAAACGGTTACGTAAGCGCGTGGCCCAGGGCGGCCACGTGGTGGCGGCGCTGGATGGCCCACTCCACCAGCACGCCGGCCAGGAAGACCACCGGGACCGACACCAGCAGGGCCGTAGCTGTCTCGGCGCTGCCGCCAATAAGGGCCGTGAAGTTGCTGACCACCAGGCTGAGGACCCAGGCCAGCAGGACCGCCGCCAGGACGGGGGCGATGCGGGTCTGCCACAGTTGGGCTGCGCTGCGTTCCCGGCGGAAGAATGCGACGACGGCCGCCGAACACAGCATGTACAGCACCAGCAGTGCCGCCACGGCCAGGCCGCTGAACCAGGAGAACAGGGTCAGCACCGGGTCCAGGGCCAGGATGGCGAACGGCACCACCAGCACGACGGCGGTGGCGGACTGGACCCACGCGGCGACGGCGGGTGCGCGGTGCCGGTTGGTCCGGGCAAGGACGGCCGGCATGGAACCGCGCAGGGCCAGCGAGTGGAGGTAGCGGTTGATGCCGTTGTGGAAGGCGATGATGCCGGCCAGCAGCGAGGTGACCAGGAGAATGCCTGCCACGATGCCCGCCCAGGGGCCGAACAGGTCCACGAGGGGGCCCATGACGAAGGAGGTGGCGTCCCCGGACTCGAGGGCGGCGCCGGCGGCGTCCATCACCTGGGAGGGGCCGTAGTAGCTGACCAGCATCCAGGAGATGAAGGCGAAGAATACCGAGATGACACCCACCGACAGGTAAGTTGCGCGGGCCACGGTGCGGTGCGGGTCCTTGGCCTCGGCGGAGTAGATGGCCGTCGATTCGAAACCGAACATGGAAGCCACGGCGAACATGATGGCAACGCCTGGAGCCCCTGCGCCGATGGCTTCCGGCGAAAAGGACGCGGCAACGCTGATGCCTTCCGGGCCGCCGCCGTGGAACAGCACGGTGAAGCCGAACATCAGGAGGATGGCCACCTCGAGTCCCACCAGCACGGCCAGCACGCGGGCACCGAGTTCGATGTTGAGGGAACCCAGCACCTGGACCCCGGCCATGGTGGCCAGGGCCAGCAGCCACCAGGGAATCCCGAGTCCGGCGGAGGCCAGGAGTCCGGAGAAGGCGGCGCCGTAGAGCCCGTACATGGCGGCCTGGACGGTGCTGTAGGCCAGCAGCGCCAGCCAGGCTGCACCGGCTCCGGTCCGCCTGCCGAACGCTGCCGTGACGTAGGCGTAGAACGCACCGTTGGCCTGGATCTTACGGCTCATGGCTACGAAGCCCACCGCGAAGATCACGATGACGATGCCCACGATCAGGTAGGCGCCCGGGGCGCCGGCACCGTTGCCCAGGGCTGCGGCGAGCGGCGCTGCGCCGACGATCCCCGTCAGGGGCGCCTGGGCGGAGAGGACGAAGAACAGGATGCCCAGCACGCCGATGCTGCCGGCGCGCAGGGCCGTGGAATGCTCCTTGGCCGGAGCGTCAGTGGTCCGGGTCTCGGAATTCGAAATACTCATTGGATCCTTCTTAACGGTCATGAGCTCGGAAAAATTGCTGTGGAATCCAGCTTGGCAGCGGCCCGCGCCGCGGCTTTGTCCACCAGCGATCAGTTGTTGTCGGTCAGCGCAGTGCCGGTGCGGCCCGCAATATTCGAAGCCGCCGCCAGTGCGGCCTCCATGCCGCTCTCGATGGCCCCGTCAATGAAGCCGCCCCAGCCGTTGGCAATGTCGGAGCCGGCAAAAAGCACGTTTCCGTGCCCAGCCTGCAGCGCGGCAAGATGGTTGGCCAGGAAACCGGTCCGGTGCATCGGCCACGTCTCCCCCGCCAGCGGATCCGCCACCCAGTCATGCGTCGCGACCTCCTGTACGACGGCGTCCGGCACCAGCCGGACCAGCTGCGCCTGCACTGCCGCGGCGTCCCCGGCGTCGATCTTCGACGCGTCCGGCCCGAATCCGACGACGATCGTGTCGCCGTCGAGCGTGTATTCCGCCTGGAAGAAGTTCAGCGGCCAGTCCGCGTTTCCCAGCGCTACGAAGGGGGCATGTTCACCCCGCAGCCGGATCCACACCTTGACACCCCTGGACACCTGTCCGCGGCGGACCCCTTCCGCCTGGGCAGGCGGCAGGGGCGGCTCGAAATCGACGGCGCCCAGCGCGTGGAGCGGAACTGTGACGATTGCGGTCATGGCCGTGACGGTCCGGCCGTCCGTGCTGCTGACGGAGACCATACCGCCGTCGTCGCTGATCCCTGACACAACGAAGCCGAAGTCGACGGCGGCCCGGACGTCCCGGAGGATGGCACCGGCCAGGGCCGCCGTGCCGCCCTGGATCTTGTAGGTGGCGCAGGCTTCGAAGTTGACGGCCCAGTCACCGTTGGCCAGGGCCACCCAGCGCAGGGCCTGGGTCAGCGCGGCCTCGTCCAGCGGCCCGTTGAAGTTCAGCGCCCAGAAGGACTCCAGCACGTCCCGCTCAGTGCCTGCCGGGAACTGCTCCCGTATACGGTCCTGGACAGAGATGTGGTCGATTGCCTTGAAGTCCCCGGTGCTCAACGGACGGAAGGGTTCGGGGAAGTAGCGGCGGGACTCCTGCACGAACGCGGCGTTGTACGTGCCGATCAGCTCCAGGAGGCCGGCCGGGTCACCTTCCTGCCGCGCGCCTCCGGCCCACCAGAAGGCGCGCTGCGGCTCCGGGCTTGCAACGGTACCGATGCCGTACCTTTTCAGCTCGGCCCAGACGTAGGGCTGGGTCCAGTGCACCCAGGTGCCCCCGATCTCCAGGTCGCGGCCCAGCCGGTGATCCAGCCAGGTCCTGCCGCCGATCCGGTGCCGGGCTTCCACGACATGAACCTTCAACCCCTGCCGGGTGAGCTCGCGTGCGGCGGTGAGGCCGGCGAAACCGGCACCGACGACGATGACATCCAGCTGGCCCTGGTCCAAGGCGCTGCTGTGCTGTTCCATTGTCCGCGCCTATGAGTAGACGAAGAACTCGACGGTGGGGGCCAGGACGGTCCACCGCGTGTGGGCACCCCTGTTGAAGGAGGCGGCACCGCCGGGCGTGAGGTCGTAGGCGTCTCCACCCTCCACCTCAATCCGGAGGTGGCCTTCGATGATGTGGATCGTTTCGTCGGCTTCCATCAGCAGATCGAAGGGTTTCGGGGCCTCGGACGGTGTGACGTGCCAGTATCCGCAGGCCAACGCCTCCCGGCCACCTTCGCCGAACCGGCGGATCCACTGGACCTGGCCCAGTTCGAAGGGTTCGTTCTTCTCCCGGTCAAGGGACGAGGACGTGCTGAAGGCAGATGTTGTTGTCATGGGGACTCCAGGTGGCAGGGGCGGCGGGAATCTGGGTTGGCCGCGAAAGATATGGAAAGGGGTTCGCTGGTGACCCGGGTCACTGCGTGAAAGCAATCTAAGCAATTGCTTAGTTTTAAGTCAATAGGTAGGCCGGGCCGGAAGATACGCTGGCTAGAATCGACGGTATGACCGCTTCCGCCGCCCGCTCCGCCACGCCCGCCTATGGCCAGGGCCGCGAAGCTTTGCTGCGTGCGGCGGTGGATGTGGTGGCGCAGAAAGGTTTGCGGGGGCTGACATACCGTGCGGTTGCGGAGGCTGCGGGGGTCAACAACAGCCTGGTGGCTCATCATTTCGGTACGCGCGATGCCCTGATCGCCGCAGCACTGGAGTGGTCCTCCGAGCAGTCCATCGCCGCCTCCCGGCTGAAGGATGCAGCGGAGAACGGAGGCACCTTTACCGGGGCGCTGCTGGAGCTGCTCCTTGAAGACCCGGGGCTGCAGGTGTTCCAGTACGAGATGATCCTCGAGGCCCGCCGCCGCCCCGAGCTGGCAGGACCGGTGGCCACGCTGTACGAAAGCTATGTGGACGCCCTCGCCGAGGGCCTGCGGGCTTTCGGCGTCCAGGGCGATGTCCGGGTGGTTGCCCGCACCTTGTTCGCTGCACTGGACGGACTGGTCATGCAATACCTCGCCGGGGTGGGCCGGGACGAAATTGCTGCAGCCCTTGAGGAGGTGCACCAGGTGGTGCTGCTCCGTCGCGGAGCCTGACGCCGCCCGGACGGGCACAACAAAAAGGGCGGCCGGCCGCCCCGGAAGGGGAAGCCAGCCGCGCTGGAAGTATGGTGTTGGTCCGGCTACCGGAGCACCACGGTGCGGTTGCCCTGCAGGATGACCCGGCCTTCGCAGTGCCATTTCACTGCATTGGAGAGGGCCTTGCATTCGGTGTCGCGGCCGGCCGCCACCAGGTCTTCGGGGCCGTAGGTATGGTCCACGTCCACTACCTGCTGGGAGATGATCGGGCCCTCGTCCAGCTCGGCGTTGACGTAGTGCGCCGTGGCGCCGACTGTCTTGACGCCCCGGGCGTAGGCCTGGTGGTATGGCTTGGCGCCCTTGAAGCTGGGCAGGAACGAGTGGTGGATGTTGATGGCGCGGCCGTCCAGCTTCCGGGTCAGGTCATCGCTGAGCACCTGCATGTAGCGGGCCAGCACCACGAGTTCGACGTCGAGGCTGTCCACCAGTTCCATCAACTCAGCTTCCGCCGCCGGTTTGGTATCGGCGGTCACCGGGATGTGGTGGAAGGGGATGCCGTGCCACTCCACCAGTGTCTGGTGGTCCCGGTGGTTCGACACCACAGCCACGATGTCCACGGGAAGTTCACCGATGCGGGCGCGGAAGAGCAGATCGTTGAGGCAGTGGCCGAACTTGGACACCATGATCAGCACCTTGCGCTTGGACCCCTGGCGTTCAAGCTGCCAGCGCATGCCGAACTTGTCGGCCACGGGGGCAAACGAGTCCCGCAGGACCTGCAGTGTGGAGTCGTCGCCCTCTGAGACGAAGTGGACGCGCATGAAGAAGTGGCCCTCGCTGCGCTCACCGAACTGCTTGTTGTCGATGATGTCGCAGCCGTGTTCCAGCAGGAAGCCGGAAACGGCGTGCACGATGCCCGGCCCTTCGGGGCAGTCCAGCGTGAGGACGTGCTCCACAGTGGTGGGCGCCTTCGGGGCGGGGTGGTGGGTTTCAGTAGCAGTCATGGCTCAGCACTCAATCACATTCACGGCGAGGCCTCCTCGGGAGGTTTCCTTGTACTTGGTTTTCATGTCGGCTCCGGTGTCGCGCATGGTCTTGATGGCCTTGTCCAGCGAGACCTTGTGGCTTCCGTCCCCATGCAGGGCCAGCCGGGCCGCGTTGATCGCCTTCACGCTGGCGATCGCGTTCCGCTCGATGCAGGGGATCTGCACCAGCCCGCCCACGGGGTCGCAGGTCAGGCCCAGGTTGTGCTCGATCCCCACCTCGGCGGCATTTTCCACCTGCGCGGGCGTCCCGCCGAGCACTTCGCAGAGCCCGGCCGCAGCCATCGAGCAGGCAGACCCCACCTCGCCCTGGCAGCCCACTTCGGCGCCGGAGATGGAGGCGTTGGTCTTGAACAGGATTCCGACGGCGGCCGCCGCCAGCAGGAAGCGGACCACGCCGTCGTCGTCGGCTCCCGGGACAAACTTGATGTAGTAGTGCAGGACCGCCGGCACGATCCCGGCAGCGCCGTTGGTGGGCGCGGTAACGATCCGCCCGCCGGCGGCGTTCTCCTCATTCACTGCCAAGGCGAACAGGTTGACCCATTCCATCGCCAGCAGCGGGTCAGCGGGTGCCTGGACGGGCGACGGCGTTGCTGCCGCGGCTTCGGCGGTGGCGGCGGAGGCGGTGAGGGTGCGGAACAGCGCGGGTGCGCGGCGGGTGACCTTCAGGCCGCCCGGCAGGATACCCTCGGCGTTGCAGCCGTTCTCCACACACTCGCGCATGACGGCCCACAGGCCCAGCAGCTTTTCCCGGAGTTCGGCTTCGCTGTGCCACGTGAGCTCATTGGCGAGCATGACGTCCGAAATGGACATTCCCTCGCGCTTGCAGATCTGCAGGAGTTCGTCCGCTGTGGAGAACGGGTAGGGCAGCACGGTGTCGTCCGCCACCACCTTGTCCGCCCCTGCGGCATCGCCGTCCACCACGAAGCCGCCCCCAATAGAGTAGAAGCTCCGTTCACTCAGTACGGCGCCGGTGTGGTCAAGGGCGCGGAAGGTCATGCCGTTGGGGTGGGCGGGCAGGGACTTGCGCCGGTGCAGCACCACGTCCTCTTCCCAGTTGAAGTCCACCCGGTGCGTTCCCGCGACCTGCAGTTCGGCGTTCAGCGCGGCAGCGGCCACCTGGTCATCGGCGGTGAAGGTGTTGACGGTTTCCGGTTCAAGGCCCTGCAGGCCCAGGACCACCGCCTTGTCCGAGCCATGGCCCCGCCCCGTGGCGCCCAGGGAACCAAACAGTTCCGACTGGACGCGCACGGTGGAGGCCAGCTGTCCGTCGCCCTTCAGGCCGTCTGCGAAGAGCTTGGCCGCCCGCATCGGGCCCACCGTGTGTGACGACGAGGGCCCGATGCCAACAGAGAAGAGGTCAAGGACGCTAAGCGCCATCAGGGGACCTCTGGCGAAGCGTACTCCCGCATGGCGTCCAGCAGCCAGCGGCCCAGGAACTCGGCGAAGGAGGCCCGGGGGAAGATCCGGAAGGACTCTTCGCCGGTCTTCCACAGGATGGCAGGGATGTTCGCGATCTCGGTGGAGAACGCGGTTCCGGCCTTGAACGCCCGCGGGTGCAGGTCCAGCGAGCAGCCCTTTTCAAGGACAGCGCGGGCCCGGGGGCCGGTGAGCTCGTACGTGGTGCGGTTGGCGGAGAGGTCCACCACCTGGCCCGCGTCGCTGCCGAGGGCCTCCCGGAGGGCGGGGATGAGGTCGCCGCCCAGGGATTCGTGGGCCTCGGTGGGCGCCACCACCAGGAACTCGGAAGGACCAAGCCACAGCACGGAGGTGTCACCATTGGTGACCACCGAGCCGGAGCCGGCCGGGAGGCCGCCGGTGACGGCGGCCAGCCGGTTTGCGGTTTCCGAACCGGCGTCGGCCCGGAGCCCCACCATGGTCAGGAAGGGCACCTCGGAGAGCTCAACGGTGCCGGCCAGGGAACCTGCGGCGAACGCGTCGGACAGCTGGCGGGCCGGGCTGATCCGGGCTGCCAGGTTCTTGTCCGCCAAGGTCTTTGCGGAGGTCGGGGATGCTGCTGTTTCAGCCATCTTTACGGGTCCCTTCAGGGTCAAAAAGCACTGTCTCTGCGACAACCACGTCCACCAGCTGGTCGCCGGCGGCCGCCACCAGCGTCTCGCCGATGCGGTTGCGTCCGTTCTTGATCAGGGCCAGGCCGAATGACCGGCCCAACGCTGCACTGTGGTAGCTGGAGGTGACGAACCCTTCCATCGGCACGGGGCCGTAGGCGGGGTTGGTGGAGCGGCCCTTTTCCACGAGCTGGGTGCCTTCGGGCAGCCGCAGCGTGCCGTCGACGGGAAGGACGCTCACCAGGTGCTTCCGGTCATCACGCTGTGCGTCGGACCGGGAGTAGGAGCGTTTGCCGATGAAGTCCTTGGCCTTGGAAACGATCCACTCCATGCCCGCGTCCTGCGGCGTGACGGTGCCGTCGGTGTCCTGCCCGACGATCGGGTAGCCCTTCTCGGCACGCAGCACGTGCATGGTTTCGGTGCCGTACGGGGTGATGTTGAACTCGGCACCGGCAGCGGCCACGGCTTCCCAGGTGTTCAGCCCGTACCAGGCCGGGACGTTGATCTCGTAGGCGAGTTCGCCGGAGAACGAGATCCGGCAGATCCGGGCCCGCACGCCGGAGGCAAGGGTGGTTTCGCGGAAGGTCATGAACGGGAAGGCTTCGGCGTCCAGGCCGCCGTTGGCTGCCAGCTCCGGTGCCACCTTGGCGATGACCTCACGGGATTTCGGCCCGACGACGGCGATGGTGCTCCACTGCTCCGTGACGGAGGTGCACTTGACGTCCAGCTCAGGCCACTCGGTCTGCAGCCATTCCTCCAGCCAGTCCAGCACCTTGGCGGCGCCGCCGGTGGTGGTGGTCATGAAGAAGGTTTCCTCGTCGAGCCGCAGGGTCACGCCGTCGTCGAAGACCATCCCGTCCGGGGTGCACATGACGCCGTAGCGTGCGGCGCCCGGGGCGAGCTTCTTGAACGCGTTGGTGTAGATCCGGTTGAGGAACTCCCCCGCATCCTTGCCGCGGATTTCGATCTTGCCCAGGGTGGTGGCGTCCATGAAGCCCACGGAGTCGCGGACGGCGGCGCATTCGCGCAGCACGGCGGCGTC
Organism: Paenarthrobacter sp. 22069; assembly: GCF_052046035.1. Lineage (NCBI taxonomy): Bacteria > Bacillati > Actinomycetota > Actinomycetes > Micrococcales > Micrococcaceae > Paenarthrobacter > Paenarthrobacter sp. 22069. Next base: position 83,049 of record NZ_JBQEQF010000005.1, read on the forward strand.
CATGTCCTCCCCGCCCTGCGGGTAGTACCAGGGGCGCTTCCACTGTCCAACGTCCTCGAAGAGGGCGCCCTTGGCAACGTGCCAGGGGTGGATGGACGTGACGCGGGCGGGGTCGAAGAGCTCGCCGCGCTGGCGTCCGGCCAGTGCCGCGAACGCCACCGGGGTGAACGGTGCGCGGTACGTGGTGGTGCCGATGTCGCCGATGCCGCGCGAGGCCTCGCCGGCCGTGCGCAGGGCCGCAGCGATCACGCCGATGGCGTTGACGCCGGAGGTCTTGCCCTGGTCGTTGGCGGTGCTGATGGAGGTGTACCGCTTGATGTGTTCCACGGAGCGCATACCGGCGCCGGTCGAGCGGAGGACATCCGCCACGGACTGGTCGCGCTGGAAGTCGACGAAGTGGTGGTGCCAGTCCTCCGGGGTTCCGCTCTCGCCCGGTACCAGCCACAGCTGGCGGGTGGGGGCGGAGGCCTTCGGGTCGCCGAACACGGACGGTTCGACGGCGGATTCGAAGCCGGCTGCGATGGCCGCCCTTGCGCCGGCGGAAATGCCCTCGGCGATGCAGTCTGCGGTGGCGAAGGATCCCCGGCCGGAGCCGATGGTCTGCTGGTCGGGAACTTCGGTGCTCGGCACGAAGGCTGCCAGGTCCTCGTCCCAGCGCAGCTTGCCCTGCCGCTGTGAGTGAAGGTGGACCAGCGGGCTCCAGCCGCCGGACACTGCCAGCAGGTCTGCGGCGATCTGCTCGACGCCCGAGGTGAGCTCGCCGTCGTCGTTGATGCTGCGGACGGTGACGCCGTCCAGCCGGCCGGTGGCGTCGGCAGTGGTGCTGGCCACCGCGCTGCCGATCAGGACGCGGATGCCGGATTCGACGGCGGCAGTTGCCGCGGCGGTGAGCTGGGGGCGGGCGTCCACGACCGCTGCGACCTTGACGCCGGCGGCGGCGAGGTCGGCGGCGACGGCGTAGGCGCTGTCGTTGGTGGTGCTGATGACCACGCGCCTGCCGGCGGCTACGGCGTACCGGTTGAGGTACGTGCGTACGGCGGAAGCGAGCATGATGCCGGGGCGGTCATTGTTCTCGAACACCAGGGGACGTTCGTGGGCACCCGGTGCCAGCACCACCTGGCTGGCACGGATGTGCCAAATCCGCTGGCGGGAAACACCGGGGGCGGCAGGGCTGGACAGGTGGTCCGTGCGGTTCTGGACGGCGATTACGTAGTTGGCGTCATAGGCGCCAAACGCGGTGGTGCGGTTCAGGACAGTGGACTCTGCGCCGGACACCAGCTCGGCTTCGACATCGGCCACCCATTCCAGGGCTGGCTTGCCCTCGATGGTCTCTGCCTGGCCCGGAGCGGTGGAACCGGAGAGCAGCGAGCCGCCGAGTTCGGGCTGGTCGTCAAGGAGCATGACGCGGGCGCCGGTGCGCACGGCTTCGCGGGCCGCGGCGAGTCCGGCGGGGCCGCCACCGATCACCAGGACGTCGGTGTGGACGTACTTCTTGTCGTATTCGGCGCGGTCGTCCGCCGGGTCCAGCTTGCCCAGGCCGTTGAGCAGGGTGGCCTTGAGCCCGTCCACCAGGGAAACGGTGGTGGCGGGGAGCATGGATTCGGCGACGTCGCCGGGGAAGCGGGCTTCGATGCGGACCAGGGCGTTGGCCTCTTCCACGCCGGCGGACATGATGCCGCGGGGGCGGTCCTCGTAGAGCGAGTTGCCCACGGCCACGCGGCCGTTGGCCAGCAGGGCCGAGGCCAGGGTGTCGCCCGGGTGGCCGGTGAACTCTTCACCGTCTACTGTAAAGCGCCAGGAGATGGTGTGGTCGATCCGGCCGCCGGTGCTGAGCCGGGCGTTCTGGGAAGTCACTTGGTTGCTCCTTCCGGGGCGGTGGTGGTGGCGGGCGTGGTGCTGGCGGCAAGACTGGTGGCAGCGAGGCTGGGTGCCACGGTTCCGGTGGTGGTGCTGTCAGCGGCAAGGCTGGCCGTGCCGGTTTCTCCGGACGGGGCGGCGCCCAGGTCAGGCCGGCGGGCACCCATGGGGTAGATGGCCTTGATGTCGTAGCTGACGGTGTCGCGGAGCATGTTGAACCACTGGCGGCAGCCGGTGCTGTGGACCCAGCGTTCGGCGAAGATGCCCTTGGGGTTCTCACGGTAGAAGAGGTAGCGGGACCACTCCGTGTCGGTCAGCTCGCTGGGGTTCTCCGGGTACGGCACGTGGGCCTGTCCCCCGTAGTGGAATTCGGTTTCGTCCCGCGGGCCGCAGTTGGGGCATGGGATCAGCAGCATGTGCGTTAGTCCTTTTCTGGTGGCGGCGGCTAGTGGGCCACGGCGGCGGCGCCGTGTTCGTCGATGAGGGCGCCGGTTTCGAAGCGTTCCAGGGAGAACGGCTTGTTCAGCTGGTGCGGGGCGCCGGTGGCGATGGTGTGCGCGAAGGTCATGCCGGCGGCGGGGGTTCCCTTGAACCCGCCGGTCCCCCAGCCGCAGTTCACGAACATGTTCTCCACGGGAGTCAGGCCCACGATCGGCGAGGCGTCCAGGGTGGTGTCCACGATGCCGCCCCAGGTCCGGAGCACGTGGGCCCTGGCGAAGATGGGGAAGAGTTCGACGGCGGCCGCCATCTGCTGCTCGATGACGTGGAAGGAGCCGCGCTGGCCGTACCCGTTGTAGGAGTCCACGCCGGCGCCCATGACCAGTTCGCCCTTGTGCGCCTGCGACACGTAGACGTGCACGTGGTTGGACATGACAACGGTGGGGTGGACCGGCTCGTGGAGTTCGGATACGAGTGCCTGCAGCGGGTGGGACTGGATGGGAAGCTGGAATCCGGCCATCTCGGCCAGGACCGAGCTGTGGCCTGCGGCGCAGAGGCCCACCTTTTCGGTGTTGATGGTGCCGCGGTTGGTCTTAACGCCTACCACCCGGTCACCGTCTTTGAGGAAGCCGGTAACTTCGCAGTTCTGGATGATGTCAACGCCCAGTTCGTCGCACTTGCGGGCGAAGGCCCAGGCGACGTGGTCGTGCTTGGCAATGCCGGCACGGGGCTGGTAAGTGGCGCCCATGACGGGGTAGCGGATGTTGTCGCTGATGTTCAGGATGGGGCAGAGTTCCTTGACCTGCTGCGGGTCCAGCCATTCGGCGTCGACGCCGTTGAGCTTGTTGGCACCCACCCGGCGCATGCTTTCACGGACATCGCCCAGGGTGTGGGCCAGGTTCATCACGCCGCGCTGGCTGAAGAGGAAGTCGTATTCGAGTTCCTCGGGCAGGATTTCCCAGAGCTTGAGGGCGTGCTCGTAGATCGCGGCGCTCTCGTCCCACAGGTAGTTGGAGCGGATGATGGTGGTGTTGCGGGCCATGTTGCCGCCGGCCAGCCAGCCCTTTTCCAGGACGGCGATGTTGGTCATTCCGTGGTTCTTGGCCAGGAAGTATGCGGTGGCCAGGCCATGCCCGCCGCCGCCCACGATCACTGCGTCATAGGAGGACTTTGGCTCCGGGTTCCGCCAAAGGAAGTCCGGGTGCTCCGGAAGGTGCTGGGTGCTCACTGGGCGGCTCCAATCAAGTCTGCCTCAGCTCCGGCCGGGCTGGCGTCGGCGGTGAGGTGCGGGTAGAGGGGGAATTTTTCGGCCAGGGCCGTCACGCGTGCACGGAGTTCGACGGCGGTGTCCCCGGGCAGGGTGCCCGTGCCGGCCGAAGCGATCAGCGCCGAGGCAATGATGTCCGCCACTTCGGTGAATTCGGCGGCACCGAAGCCGCGGGCGGCCAGGGCGGGAGTGCCAATCCGGAGGCCGGAGGAAACCATTGGCGGGCGGGGATCGAACGGCACGGCGTTGCGGTTAACCGTGATGCCGATCTTGTGAAGGGCGTCCTCGCCCTGCTGGCCATCGAGTTCGGAGTGGCGCAGGTCCACGAGGACCAGGTGGACGTCGGTGCCGCCGTTGACCACGGAGATCCCCGCGGCTGCGACGTCGTCCTTGAGGAGGCGCTCGGCCAGCAGCTTGGCGCCCTGCAGGACCCGTTCCTGGCGTTCCTTGAATTCGGGGGCTGCGGCGAGCTTGAAGGCCACGGCCTTGGCGGCGACCACGTGCTCCAGCGGTCCGCCCTGCTGGCCGGGGAAGACGGCGCTGTTGATCTTCTTGGCGTACTCTTCCTTGGCCAGGATCACGCCGCCGCGGGGACCGCCCAGGGTCTTGTGGGTGGTGGTGGTGACCACGTCCGCGTAGGGGACGGGGTTGGGGTGCAGCCCTGCGGCCACCAGGCCGGCGAAGTGGGCCATGTCGACCATGAGGTAGGCGCCCACGAGGTCAGCGATGCGGCGGAATTCGGCGAAGTCGAGCTGACGGGAGTAGGCGGACCAGCCGGCCACGATCAGCTTGGGCTTGTGTTCGAGGGCCAGGGCCTCCACCTCTGCCATATCGATGCGGAGGTCTTCCTCGCGGACGTGGTAGGGCACCACGTTGTAGAGCTTGCCGGAGAAGTTGATCTTCATGCCGTGGGTGAGGTGTCCGCCGTGGGCCAGGGACAGGCCGAGGATGGTGTCGCCGGGGTTCAGCAGGGCGAACATGGCGGCCGCGTTGGCCTGGGCGCCGGAGTGCGGCTGGACGTTGGCAAATTCGGCGCCAAAGAGGGCCTTCACGCGGTCGATGGCGAGCTGCTCGATCACGTCAACGTGTTCGCAGCCGCCGTAGTAGCGCTTACCGGGGTAGCCCTCGGCGTACTTGTTGGTGAGGACCGAGCCCTGGGCTTCCATCACGGACGACGGAGCGAAGTTCTCCGAAGCGATCATTTCCAGCGTGGACTGCTGGCGGTGCAGTTCCCGTGCAACGGCGGCGGCGACGTCGGCGTCAACCGTGGCGAGCGAGGCGTTCAGTACGTCCTGCATTGTTCTCCTTCTAAGCCCTTCGGAATTACTGATCCATAACTGATCTGTAACTGATATATTAGATCTGACGTAATAGTATGTTGCAGATCACGTCGCAGTCAATAGCTACCTTGGGAGCCCTCGAAATGAGCGTCACACTGGAGAACCACCTCGTCGGGGACGGGGACCTTTCGCTCGCCGAGCAGGCCTACCGGCACCTTCGGGACCGCCTCATCATGCTCGACATCCGGCCCGGCGAGGCAATCAACGACGGCAAGATCGCCGCCGACCTCGGCATCGGCCGCACCCCGGTCCGGGAAGCGCTCAAGCGCCTGGAAAGCGACCACCTTGTGGTGTCCTATCCCCGGCGCGGAACCTTCGCCACCATCGTCGACATCACCGAACTTGCGGACGTCTCTGAACTGCGCGAATCCCTGGAGCCCCTGGCCGCCCGCCGCGCCGCCAAGCTCGCCACCCCCGCCCTGCGCCAGGAAATCCGCGAAACCGCTGCCGCGATCGCCAAGATGGGCGGCGGGGACGATCCCTACGACCTCATGCGCTACGACATCAAGGTCCACCGGCTGATCTACAAGGCGGCCGCCAACACCCACCTTAAAGATGTCCTGATCCGGTACGACAACCTGGCCACCCGCATCTGGTGCATGGTGCTGGATAAGGTGCCCTCCGTGGCGGAGCACATCGCCGAGCACGTGGAACTGCTGGAGGCAGTGGCCGACGGCGACTCGGACCGGGCGGGCAAGCTCGCCCTGGAGCATGTGACCAGTTTCGAGCAGGCAATCCGCAGCGTTCTTTAGGCTTCCCCGCGCCGTCCCGCCCTCAGGCCCTGAGGACCCGCGGGAGGAATGCCAACGGTTCACCCCTGATGCTTGTCAGGGCGGATTCGATGGCGCCCTGGACCACTGCCTCTGCACCGAAAGTGCTTGCAACAAGGTCAGGCAGCGGCAGGCCGGAGTTCGCGGGCAGCAGGGTCCGGGCGTGTTCCAGGACAGGGCCGATGGCCGGTGAAATCCCGCCGGCAATGACCACCCGCTCGATGTCGACGAGGCTGGAGAGCACCACCGCAATCCGCGCCAGCCGGACGCCGAGCCGCTCGATAATGTCCCGTGCCAGCGGATCCCCCTCCCCCGCCGCCTGGAAGACGTCCTCGGCACTGATTTCTTCCGGGGGCAGGCGCCGCAGCACGGTAGCCCCGCCATAGGAACCAATGCGTGAACGCGCCCACTTCCGCGCAAGCGCTCCGAACCCATCCGAGCCTCCCTCGTCGGGGACGAGCTTGTTGTCGAACATGTCCAGGAAGCGCATCTCACCGGCGCCGCCGTGGCGCCCCCGAAGCAAGCGCCCGTCAACGATCAGCCCGGCACCAAACCGCTCTCCGGAGAGCAGGGTTGCCACATTCACCGAAGGCTCCTGCGCCTGCTCGGCGATGGCGGCAAGGTTGGCGTCATTCTCAACGATGACGGTCCCCGGAAGGCTTGAGGCAAATCCGGAATTCATCAGGTTCCAGAATTCTCCCCGGTCCGGGGACTGTCCGGCCCCATCAACCGGGGCGGGAACGCCTACGACCGTGAGCAGGACGTCGCCGGCGCCGCATCCTGCGTCGTTAAGCGCCTGATCGATCAGCTCCCGCGCGGTCGCAACCCGCCCGGCGCGGCCCAGGAAGTGCGAGTCGATGCTTCGGCGGCGTTTGCCCAGTTCACGGCCCCGCAGATCCGCCACGATGGTGGTGAGCTGGCTTTCACCGGCATCCAGCCCGACCACCACGCCCGCAGCTTCGCGCAGCCGGTACCGGCGTGCGGGCCGGCCCTTATGCACCCGGCCGGCGTCCCCGCCGTCGCTCACTTCCTCCAGCCAGCCCGCTTCCACCAGCCCGTCGCAGACACCCAGCACCGTGGCGCGCGTCAGCCCGGTTGCGTCCATGGCTTCCGCAGCCGTGAACACCTGTTCCTGCAGGGCAAAGCGCAGCAGCGCTTCCGAGTTGATCTGCCGTAACAGTTGCGTCGAGCTCGCCGTAGTTCCGTCCACCCCTTGACGATATCCCTCGGGTCCCCCATCCTCATATAGGACCTAAATATAAGGTCCAAATAAATTCTTTTCGAGAGCCCTTAGGAGCCGATGTTGCCACCTTTGACGTCCGCCGGGACGCGAGTCTCCCGACGTACTTTCCTTGCCGCCGCGGGAGGTACGCTCACCGCCATCGGCTTGGCCGGGTGCGCGCCGGCAAGTGCCGCACCAACCATCACGTTCCACCAGTCAAAACCGGAAGCGGTTCCCTACTTCCGCGACCTGGCATCGAAGTTCACCGCGTCGCAGGACCGGTACCGCGTGCTGCATGACATGGCAACAAATCTTTCTGCCAGCTTCGTTCGCAGCAGTCCCCCGGATCTTGGCTGCCTCAACTACAACCTGGAGATGGCCCGGTTCATGGAGCGCGGTGCACTCTCAGACCTCTCCGACCTCCCCGAAGCAGGTTCCATCCGGCACGACGTTCTGGACCTCACCAACTGGTACCCCACCTACCCCGGCCGCACCAGCGTCATTCCGTACTCCGTCATGGCCGCGTCCGTCATCTACAACCGCCGCATCTTTGAGGCGAACGGCCTGGCCGTCCCCACCACGTGGAACGAATTCATTGAGGTGTGTGAACGGCTCAAGGAAGCTGGCGTCACTCCTATCTACGGAACTTTCCGGGACCCCTGGACCATCGCGCAAGGCCTGTTCGACTACACGGTGGGCGGCATGGTTGACGTGCGCGCTTTCTACAGCAAGATGCATGACGTCGGCGAGGACGCCGGCCCGGATTCCGAAGTATCGTTCCAAAAGACGTTGCTGGAACCGGTGCAGCGCATGGTACAGCTGACGAAGTACGTCAATCCTGATGCCTCCAGCCGGGGCTATGGTGACGGCAACACTGCCATGGCCCAGGGCCAGGCGGCGATGTACTTCCAGGGTCCGTGGGCGTTCGGCGAGATCGAAAAGGCCGGCACTGACCTTGAGCTCGGCACCTTCCCCCTGCCAATGACAGACAGCCCTGCCGACCTCAAGGTCCGCGTCAACATCGACCTTTCGCTCTGGGTGCCCGAGGCCGCCAACGGCCAGCAGGGGGCACGCGCCTTCCTTCAGTACCTGATGCAGCCCGACGTCCAAAACACCTACAACGCCCAGTTCCTGGGCTTCGGCACGTCCAAGGACGCACCCCCGGTCACCGATCCCCGGATCGTCGAAATGCAGAAGTACTACGACGACGGCCGCTTCTACATGGGCGCTTCACAGTTCATTCCCAACACAATTCCCGCTGCCAACTACATCCAGTCGATCATCGGTGGCGCCGACCCGCAGGGCACGCTGCGCCGGATGGACGCCGACTGGGCCCGCCTGGCATTCCGCGCCTAGCCCCACTTCCGATCTCCATGCCTGAAATGAGGACTCCTCCATGTCATCAATGACGAAGCCTTCCCCGGGAGCGGTGGTGACAGCCCCGGCAGCGCGAAAGCCGGCGGCTGCCCGCATAAGCCGCGCGGATCCGCTGTACTACTTCTTCCTCTTCCCCTCACTGGCGATCTTCACCCTCGCCATCACACTGCCCGCCGTCCTCGGATTCGTCTACAGCTTCACCAACTCTGTTGGCTTCGGAGACTTCGAGTTCATCGGCATCCGGAACTTCATTGCGGTATTCCGTGACGAGGGAGTCCTGGGCGCCTACGGGTTCACGCTGGCATTCTCGCTGGTGACGGTGGTCGTTGTGAACGTCCTGGCCTTCCTGCTGGCCCTGGGGCTGACGTCACGTGTCCGCTTCCGTACGGCGCTGCGCACCGTGTTCGTGATCCCCATGGTGATCTCCGGCATCGTCATCGCCTTTGTGTTCCAGTACCTCTTCTCGAATTCACTGCCGCTGATGGGCAAAGGGCTGGGAATCGACCTGCTCTCCTCAAGCATCCTGGCCAACCCCGACCTTGCCTGGCTGGGGATCGTCTTCGTCACCGCGTGGCAGTCAGTTCCAAGTGCGATGCTGATCTACATCGCAGGGCTTCTCACGGTTCCGCCCGAGGTTTACGAGGCCAGCTCCATCGACGGCGCGTCCGCCTGGCACAACCTGCGGCACATCACTTTGCCCCTCATTGCCGGGTACGCGGTGATCAACACCGTGCTGGGCTTCAAGAACTACCTCAATGCCTACGACATCATCGTCGGCCTCACCGACGGCGGCCCCGGGGTCTCAACGCGCAGCGTTGCCATGGCCATTTTCCGCGGCTTCGAAGGCGGCGACTACGCCTACCAGATGGCCAATGCAGTGATCTTCTTCCTCATCAGCATCGCCATCGCACTCATCCAGCTCCGCTTCACCCGTGGCAAAGGAGGGATCGCAGCATGAGCACGGCGACCCGCACCATCCCCGCAGAACCAGTGACCCCAGGACCAACAGCCCCAGGAAAGGGCCGGGTCCGGACCGGCCCGCAGCGCACCAACTGGGCCGCCACCGCCGTCCTGATCGTGTGTACGCTCGGCGTGCTCGTCCCGCTGTACGTCACCATCAGCATGGCCTTCAAGACCACCGGCCAGGCGGTTGACGGCAATGCCTTCTCGCTGCCCGCCCCCTTGACCCTGGACAGTTTCGCGCAAGCGTGGACGCTCACGAATTTCCCGCGCGGTTTCCTGATCTCCGTGTTCGTGTCCGTGACCGCAGTCGTCGGCGAGATCGTCGTGTCGGCGCTGGCCGCTTACGCCATTGTCCGCAACTGGGACCGCCGGCTCTTCCGCTGGTCGTTCTTCTACCTGCTCGCCGCAATGTTCATCCCGTTCCCAGTGGTGGCACTGCCCCAGATCCAACTCACGGGCCTCGTGGGACTCGACAATCCGCTCGGCGTCGCAATCCTGCACATCGTCTTTGCCCTGGCGTTCAACACGATGCTGTTTACCGCCTTCCTGCGCTCGATCCCCCTGGAACTGGAGGAAAGCATGCGGATGGACGGCGCCGGAACGTGGCAGGTGTTCTGGCGGCTCATCTTCCCCCTGCTTGGACCCATGAGCGCCACCGTGGGCATCTTCGCCTTCATCGCCTCCTGGAACGACTTCATGATGCCCTCCCTCATCATTTCCGATCCCGAACTGCAGACCATTCCCGTGCTGCAAAAGATCTTCCAGACGCAGTTCAGCAACAGCTACAACGTTGCCTTCGCCTCGTACCTGATGGCGATGGGACCGGCCATCATCGTCTACCTGTTCACCCAGCGCTGGGTGATGGCCGGCCTCACCCAGGGCGCCGTCAAGTAACCTGCCCCCGCCGCATAACCACCACCCGATGACACTGAAGGAACGTATCTTGCCCATCATGGCGACCCCGTACCCGGCACAAGGCACAGCTGGGGAGCTCCGCATTGGAATCGATGTTGGCGGCACTTGGATCAAGGGTGCCCTGATTGATCTGGCCAACGGCGCCCCTGCCGGCACTGTCCGCCGCCTGCAAACACCCTCGTGCGGCAGCGTGGATGCAGTGGCGGACACCGTGGAACAAATCGTCGCTGAGCTCGAAGCCGAAAGCCACCGGGCTGCGGACCGTGCCGTGGGCATCGCCATCCCGTCGATTGTGCAGCGGGGAGTCGCAAGGTCAGCGGCCAACATGCACGGCAGCTGGATCGGGCTTGACGTCCAGCGGTACCTGCAGTCCCGGCTGGGCCGGCCCGTCCGCGTCGTCANCGCCGCCGGCCTGGCCGAAACGCAGTACGGCGCCGGGGCAGCCAACCGGGGTGTTGTCCTGGTCCTTACCTTGGGAACAGGCATTGGATCGGCGTTGATTGTCGACGGCACGCTGGTACCCAACTTCGAGCTGGGCCACCTGGAAGTTGGCGGGACCAAGGCGGAATCGCGGGCATCCGCCGTCGTCCGCGAAAACGAAGGCCTCGACTGGGTGCAGTATGCCGACCGGCTGCAGCGCTACCTGTCCCACGTGGAGTTCCTGTTTTCACCGGACCTCATCATCATCGGTGGTGGAATTTCGGCCTGCAGCCACGAGTACCTGCCCCGTCTGTCGCTGCGCACCCCGGTCATCGCCGCACGCCTGGAAAATTCCGCGGGCGTGGTGGGCGCAGCCCTGCAGGCCAGCACTGCAAATGCGCGGCTAAAGTGACGTGGAATACTTCGACGAACATGCCGCCCTACGCATTGATGGCGGCCGGAAGGGGCAGCAGCATGCAGGAAACCGTTAACGAGGACGAAGAGGCGCGCCGGCATGTGCTGTCCGCGGTGTCCCGGGAGCGGGAGCTTGGGCTGCGCCCGGACCAGGATTTCGACCGGCGCCTTGACGAACACTTTCCCACCCTGCGCAGCCTCTTCCATTCCCTGTACGGCGACCGCCGGGACTGGCTGAAGCAGCTGTCCGCCCTGGTGGTCCAGTGTGCCCGGTCCTGGCAGGAGCGGGCACCGGAGCTGAAGGCAACGGATGCGGAGCGGGAAGGCACCCGGGACTGGTTCCAGTCCAACCGGATGCTGGGCGGCGTCTGCTACGTGGACCGCTACGCCGAGAGCCTGGAGGGCGTGCGCGCCAGGATCCCGTACTTCAAGGAACTGGGCCTGACCTACCTGCACCTCATGCCCCTGTTCCTGGCACCCGAGCCGCACTCGGACGGCGGCTACGCAGTCTCCAGCTACCGGGAGGTAAACCCCAAACTCGGGACCATGGACCAGCTGCGCTCCCTGGCAGCCGAACTGAAGGACAACGGCATCAGCCTGGTGGTGGACTTCATCTTCAACCACACCTCCGACGAGCATGAGTGGGCCCGCAAGGCAGCGGCGGGGGACCCTGAATACAGCGACTACTACTGGATCTTCCCGGACCGCACCATGCCGGACGCGTTCGAGGCGAACGTGCGCGAGATCTTCCCCGAGAACCACCCCGGATCCTTTATCCGAATGGAGGACGGCCGGTGGGTGTGGGCCACCTTCCACACCTACCAGTGGGACCTGAACTACTCCAACCCCGACGTCTTCCGGGCCATGGCCGGCGAAATGCTCTTCCTGGCCAACCAGGGCGTGGACATCCTGCGGATGGATGCGGTTGCCTTCATCTGGAAGCAGCTGGGCACACCGTGCGAGAACCTGCCCCAGGCGCACACCCTGCTGCGGGCCTTCAACGCGGTGTGCCGGCTGGCGGCGCCGTCGCTGCTGTTCAAGTCCGAGGCCATCGTCCACCCGGACGAGGTGGCGCTCTACATCGACCCCAAAGAATGCCAGCTTTCGTACAACCCGCTGCAGATGGCGTTGATTTGGGAGTCACTGGCCACCCGGGACGCCTCGCTCCTGGCCCAGGCGCTGGAACGCCGGCACAACATCCCGGACGGCACGGCCTGGGTGAACTATGTCCGCAGCCATGACGACATCGGCTGGACCTTCGCGGACGAGGACGCGGCAGAGCTGGGCATCAACGGCTTCGACCACCGCCGCTTCCTGAATTCCTTCTACGTCAACCGCTTCCCGGGCAGCTTCGCCCGCGGCGTCCCCTTCCAGGACAACCCCAAGACCGGCGACTGCCGCATTTCGGGCACGACGGCGTCCCTCTGCGGCATGGAGGTCAACCCTGCCGAGGCGGTGGAACGGATCCTCCTGGCCCACTCGGTGCCGTTCAGCACCGGCGGCATCCCGTTGCTGTACCTCGGTGACGAGGTGGGCCAGGTCAACGACTACTCGTATGCGTCCGAGCCGGGCCACGGGGAGGACAGCCGCTGGGTGCACCGGCCGCATTTTCCGAAGGAACAGTACGCGCGCCGCCTGGACCCGGCCACACCGGAAGGTGCGGTATACGCGGGCCTGAGACGGATGATCGAGGTGCGCGCCGGCACCCCCGAACTGGCCGGAACCACGCTGATCGGCTTCGGCACCAACAACCGCTCGGTGCTCGCGTACCAGCGGCCGGGTGGGATGGAAGGCGGCAGCACCATCCTGGCCCTGGCAAACTTCAGCGACTCACCCCAGACCCTGCCGGCGGAGACCTTCGGCGGGTACTCTCCTGCCGCCGTCGACCTTCTCTCCGAGGCCGCCCTGCAACTGGATGACGGCGTCACCCTCCTGCCCCGGCAGTACCTCTGGCTTCGCGTTACGCCGCAGTAATTGGGAGCTGGCGCCGGGCCGTGAAACCATACGGATCATGGCCTCCAAGATTGCGTACCAGGGTGAGCCCGGCGCCAACTCCAATATCGCGTGTCAGCAGATGTTCCCGGACATGGAAAGCGTCCCGTGCGCCAGCTTCGAGGACGCCTTCGAGCTGGTGACCACCGGCGAGGCGGACCTGGCCATGATCCCCATCGAGAACTCCATCGCGGGCCGCGTGGCGGACATCCATATCCTGCTGCCGCAGTCCAACCTGCAGATCGTGGGCGAGTACTTCCTGCCCATCCACTTCGACCTCCTGGGCATCCCGGGGAGCACCATTGAAGGCGCCACGGAGGTCCACAGCCACATCCACGCACTGGGCCAGTGCCGGAAGCTGATCCGCGAGCATGGCCTCAAACCCGTCATCGCCGGCGACACCGCCGGGTCGGCCCGCGAGGTGGCGGAATGGAACGATCCCCGCAAGCTCTCCCTCGCTCCCCCGCTGGCCGCGCAGATCTACGGCCTGGACGTGCTGGCCTCGCGCGTTGAGGACGACCCCTCCAACACCACCCGCTTCGTGGTCCTGGCCCGGGAAACGGCACTGCCGGCCCGGGAGGAACTTCCCGGACCGGCAGTGACCAGCTTTGTGTTCCGTGTCCGCAACGTCCCGTCCGCCCTGTACAAGGCGCTGGGCGGCTTCGCCACGAACGGAGTGAACATGACCCGGCTGGAGAGCTACATGGTGGGCAACGAGTTCGCCGCCACCATGTTCATGGCTGACGTCGAAGGCCACCCCGGGGACCTGCCGCTGAAGCTGGCCCTCGAGGAACTGGACTTCTTCACCACCGAAGTGCGGATCCTCGGCGTGTACCCGGCGGCCGACTACCGGGCCGCGGCCGCCACTGCCTGACGCGGTGCCTGCAGCGGCTTGAGCAGCGGAGCGAAGAACGCGCCGAGCTCCGCCGTTGCCGTCAACGGCAGGACGTTGGCCACGTACTGGTCCGGGCGGACCACCACCACGACGCCATTGCGGTCCAGGCCGCGCAGGTCGAAAATGTCCGCTTTGGGGTCGGTGGCGTAGACCTTTTCGTAGTCGGTCAGCTTGAACGGGCCCACCTGCGGCTTGAAGACGGCCGGCACGGCGCTGATGTCGACGGCGGTGTGCGGCTGCTGGTAGATGACCTTCAGGTCGAACCAGGCATCCGGGTCCGCGCCGGCAGGAGTGGCGGCCAACGGGGACTCGTGCGAGTTGGCGAACCATTCGGCGAGCGTGTCCGTGGCTGAGTCCGTGCCCGGCAGCGCGGCGTCCGCGAAGACGTAGATCCGCCAGCGCCCGTCAGCGGTGGCGTGGTGGCCCAGGTGGATGGGGTTGGTGTCACCCACCCGCACCACGGGCGCAGACTTGAAGCGCTTGCCCACCGGGAACCCGGTGGCCAGGTCCTGGTGGTCCGCGGAGCCAATGATCAGGGAGGGCGTGTACTGGGTCATGAAGCCGGCCGGGAATTCGGCGGTCTGCACGTAGAAGTCTTCAAGGTCGGAGGGGTGTTCGAACTCCTCCGGCTTCTTGGCCATCATGGTGGACCACTCCTTGTCGAAGTCGATCAGGTTCTTGGCCACCACCTGGCGTTCCTCGGAGTAAGTAGTCAGCAGGCTCTCCGGGCTGCGGCCCTCCAGGACGTGCCCCAGCTTCCAGGCGATGTTGAAGCCGTCCTGCATTGAGACATTCATGCCCTGGCCGGCCTTGGCGCTGTGGGTGTGGCAGGCGTCGCCGGTGATAAACACCCGCGGGGTCCGGCTGCCGCGTTCCTCCGGCAGGACGTCGTCGAACCTGTCCGTCAGCCGGTGGCCCACCTCGTACACGCTGTGCCAGGCGATGTTCCGCACGTCCAGTGTGTAGGGGTGCATGATCTCGTTCGCCTTGGCGATGATGTCCTCGATGCTGGTGTTGCGCACTGAGTGCTGGCTGGCCGGGTCAACCTCGCCCAGGTCCACGTACATGCGGAACAGGTGGCCGCCTTCGCGTGGAATAAGCAGGATACTGCCCTTTTCGCCCTGGATGGCGCACTTGGTCCGGATGTCAGGGAAGTCGGTGACCGCGAGCGCGTCCATGACGCCCCAGGCGTGGTTGGCCTGGTCGCCGGCGAGCGTGCAGCCGATCGCCTGCCGCACCTTGCTGCGGGCGCCGTCGGCACCCACCACGTACTTGGCGCGGACGGTGCGGTCCTGCCCCTCCTTGGGGCCTGCGGTGTGGCGGAGCGTCACGGTGACGGGGTAGTCGCCTTCCCGGGCAACGGCCAGGCCTTGGAATTCGTAGCCGTAATCGGGCTTCATCCGGGTGGGTGAGTTTGCGGCGAACTCGGCGAAGTAGTCCAGCACGCGCGCCTGGTTCACGATGAGGTGCGGGAATTCGCTGATCCCCATCTCGTCGTCCACGGCCCGGGCAGTCCGGACGATGTTCGCGTGGTTGGCCGGATCCGGCTTCCAGAACGCCATTTCGGTTATCCGGTACGCCTCGGCAATGATCCGCTCCGCGAATCCGAAAGCCTGGAACGTCTCCACGCTGCGCGCCTGGATGCCGTCGGCCTGCCCGATGGCGAGCCGGCCGGGGCGGCGTTCGACGATCCGGGTGGTGATGTTGGGGAACATGGAGAGCTGCGCGGCGGCGAGCATTCCGGCGGGGCCGGTGCCGACGATGAGCACGTCCACTTCCTCCGGAAGCTCTTCGGGGCGGTTAAGGCCCACACCGGCTGCGGGCTGGACGCGGGGGTCTCCGGATACGTATCCGTGGTGGTGGAACTGCACGGGATGTCCTCACTTCGTTGTGCTGGAGTTCTATCAGGTGTGTTCTATATCAGAACATACAATTCGATAATCGAAACATTGGTCTTGGCATCCACTGTACGCTCCCTGTGATCCAGGCGACAAGTACCTCGTGGCGACCCTCGGGAAGGCCTCGAAATTCGAGGGTTGACGAAGCCCCGCGGATGAGTAATAGTGATCGTATACGATTTCGTACCTGATGAGGAGAAGGCTTTGGAGCAGGTCAACGGCGACACCCTGGCAGCAGCACGCAAGGTGATCGCGGTGCATATCAACTACCCCAGCCGGGCCGCCCAGCGCGGCCGCACCCCGGCCCAGCCGTCCTACTTCCTCAAGCCTTCCAGCTCCCTGGCACTCAGTGGAAACCCCGTTGAGCGTCCGGCCGGCTGTGAATTGCTGGGCTATGAGGGCGAGATCGCCCTGGTGATCGGCAAGGCCGCACGCCGTGTTTCTATCGAGGACGCGTGGAGCCATGTCGCTGCCGTCACGGCCAGCAATGACCTTGGCGTGTATGATCTGCGCTGGGCGGACAAGGGCTCCAACCTCCGGTCCAAGGGCGGCGACGGCTTCACGCCGGTAGGCCCGGCACTGATCCCGGCAGACGCCGTCGACCCCGCCAAACTGCGCATCCGCACCTGGCACAACGGGGAGCTGGTCCAGGACGACACCACCGGGCACCTGCTCTTCCCGTTCGCCCGGCTGGTGGCGGACCTCTCCCAGCTCCTCACCCTTGAGGAGGGGGACATCATCCTCACCGGCACCCCCGCCGGGGCATCGGTCGCGAAGCCGGGCGACGTCCTGGAAGTGGAAGTGGCAACGGCGGACGGGCGCCTGTCCACCGGCCGGCTGGTCACCACCGTTGAGGAAGGCACGACGGCGTTCGCGGACTTTGGTGCCCGGCCGAAGGTCGATGACCTGCAGCGGGAGGAAGCCTATGGTTCCCGTGAAGCGGCGGGGCTTGCCGCCGTCGGGCCTGTCCTGACCCCGGAACTGAAAGCCAGGCTGGAGTCCGTTGCCACGGCCACGTTGTCTTCCCAGATGCGCAAGCGGGGCCTGAACAACGTCAGCATCGACGGGCTGCAGGCGACACGCCCCGACCGCCGGGTGGTGGGCCTGGCCCGCACCCTGCGGTACGTCCCCAACCGTGAAGACCTGTTCAAGGCCCACGGTGGCGGGTTCAACGCCCAGAAGAAGGCCATCGACTCCGTGAACGAAGGCGAAATCCTGGTCATGGAGGCCCGCGGCGAGAAAGGCACCGGAACCGTGGGCGACATCCTGGCCCTCCGCGCCCAGGTCCGAGGCGCCGCCGCCATCATCACCGACGGCGGCGTCCGCGACTACTCCGCCGTGGCAGACCTGGAGATGCCCACCTACTTCGCCAATCCGCATCCGGCCGTGCTGGGCCGCCGCCACATCCCGTGGGACATGGACATCACCATCGCGTGCGGCGGCGCCACCGTGCAGCCCGGTGACATCATCGTGGCCGACTTCGACGGCATCCTGGTGATCCCGCCGGCCATCGCCGACGAACTGGTGGAGGACTGCATCCAGCAGGAGAAGGAAGAAGCGTTCATCTTCGAGATGGTCAAGCAAGGCAACAGCGTGGACGGCCTCTACCCCATGAACAAGGAGTGGCAGGAACGGTACAAGGAATGGGCAGGAAAGAACGATGACTGATACAGCCCTAACCGAGGCGGCCGCAACCCCCGGCAGCAAGTCGGAGCAGGCGTACCAGGCCGTCAAGGCCCGGATCGTGGAAGGCACCTACACCCCCGGGTACCGCCTGGTGCTGGGTTCCATTGCCAAGGACCTGGGATTCAGCGTGGTCCCGGTCCGCGAAGCCATCCGCCGGCTCGAGGCCGAGGGCCTGGTGACATTCGAACGGAACGTGGGCGCCACCGTCGCCGGGATCGACCCCACCGAATACCTCTACACCATGCAAACCCTCAGCATCGTCGAAGGCGCCGCGACCGCCCTGTCCGCCCCGCTGATCGACGCCGCGGCCATCGCCCGCGCCCGCGCCGTGAACCAGGACATGCGCGACTGCCTGGACCACTTCGATCCGGTCCGCTTCACCCAGCTCAACCAGGACTTCCATTCCGTCCTGTTCGAACACTGCCCCAACCCGCACATCCTGGACCTGGTGCACCGCGGCTGGAACCGGCTCGCCTCCCTCCGGTCCTCGACCTTCCGCTTCGTCCCCGGCCGCGCCCGCGACTCGGTGGAGGAACACGAAAACCTGCTCAGGCTCATCGAAAGCGGCGCCGACGCAGAGCAGATCGAAAAAGCCGCCAGGCTCCACCGCTCCGCCACCCTGGACGCGTACCTGGCCCAAACCAACCACTGACACCCAGATAGGACTTCAACGATGACGACCTCAGTAGAAACCAGCAAGCACTACGTTCCCGAAGACCTTCCCACCCACATCCAGCACTACATCAACGGCCGGTTCGTCGACTCCGTGGGCGGCAAGACCTTCGACGTCCTGGACCCGGTCTCCAACCGGAATTACGCGACTGCCGCGGCGGGCCAGAAAGAGGACATCGACCTGGCTGTCGCCGCCGCCCGCGAAGCCTTCACCAACGGCCCGTGGCCAAAGATGAAGCCCCGTGAACGCGCCCGGGTGCTGAACAGGATCGCCGACGCGGTCGAAGCCCAGGAAGCACGCCTGGCCGAACTGGAGACCTTCGACACGGGCCTGCCCATCACCCAGGCCAAGGGCCAGGCCCTGCGCGCGGCCGAGAACTTCCGGTTCTTCGCGGACCTGATCGTGGCCCAGTTCGATGACGCCATGAAGGTTCCCGGCTCGCAGATCAACTACGTGAACCGCAAGCCGATTGGCGTGGCCGGCCTGATCACCCCTTGGAACACCCCCTTCATGCTCGAGTCCTGGAAGCTCGCCCCGGCACTGGCCACTGGCAACACCGTGGTCCTCAAGCCGGCCGAGTTCACGCCGCTCTCCGCGTCGCTGTGGGCCACCATCTTCAAGGACGCCGGCCTTCCCGACGGCGTCTTCAACCTGGTCAACGGACTGGGCGAGGAAGCCGGCGATGCCCTGGTCAAGCACCCGGACGTCCCGCTGATTTCCTTCACCGGCGAGACCACCACCGGCCAGACGATCTTCCGGAACGCGGCCGCCAACCTCAAGGGCCTGTCCATGGAGCTCGGCGGCAAGTCCCCGTGCGTTGTCTTCGCCGACGCCGACCTGGACGCCGCGATCGATTCCGCCCTGTTCGGCGTGTTCTCCCTCAACGGCGAACGCTGCACGGCCGGCTCCCGCATCCTGGTGGAACACGCCATCTACGACGAGTTCTGCGAGAAGTACGCCGCCCGGGCAAAGAACATCGTGGTGGGCGATCCCCACGATCCCAAAACCCAGGTGGGCGCCCTGGTCCACCCGGAGCACTACGAAAAGGTGGCCTCCTACGTGGAGATCGGCAAGTCCGAAGGCCGGCTCCTGGCCGGCGGCGGCCGCCCCGACCACCTGCCCGAAGGCAACTACATCGCACCCACGGTGTTTGCCGACGTCGCCCCTGACGCCCGGATCTTCCAGGAGGAAATCTTCGGACCCGTCGTGGCCATCACGCCGTTCGAGAACGACGACGAAGCCCTGGCCCTGGCGAACAACACCAAGTACGGCCTCGCCGCCTACATCTGGACCCAGAACCTCACCCGGGCCCACAACTTCTCACAGAACGTCGAGGCCGGGATGGTGTGGCTGAACAGCCACAACGTCCGGGACCTGCGCACCCCATTCGGCGGCGTCAAGGCCTCGGGCCTGGGCCACGAGGGCGGCTACCGCTCCATCGACTTCTACACCGACCAGCAGGCCGTGCACATCACCCTCGGCACCGTCCACACCCCCAAGTTCGGCGCCTAGCCCCTACCAGCCCAACTAGCTCGCATTTGTTGTCGTTTTGGGCCTCCATAACGGCATCTACTGCCAGTCAGTTGGGGAAAACACCTTTCAAAGAAGAGAGACTCCAATGACCAACTTCGTTCCCACCCCCACCGTCCCGGCACCGGACATCGTCCGCTGCGCCTACATGGAGATCGTGGTCACCGACCTCGCCAAGTCCCGTGAGTTCTACGTGGACGTGCTGGGCCTGCACGTCACCGAGGAAGACGACAACGCGATCTACCTCCGCTCCCTGGAGGAGTTCATCCACCACAACCTGGTGCTCCGCAAGGGACCCATCGCTGCCGTCGCCGCGTTCGCCTACCGCGTGAAGTCCCCCGCCGAGGTGGACGCCGCCGAGGCCTACTACCGCGAGCTGGGCTGCCGGGTGGAGCGCCGCAAGGACGGCTTCACCAAGGGCGTGGGAGACTCCGTCCGCGTCGAGGACCCGCTGGGCTTCCCGTACGAGTTCTTCTACGACGTGGAGCACGTGGAGCGCCTTACCCAGCGCTACGACCTCTACTCCGCCGGCGAACTGGTCCGCCTGGACCACTTCAACCAGGTCACCCCGGACGTCCCCAAGGGCCGCAAGTACCTGGAGGACCTGGGCTTCCGCGTCTCCGAGGACATCAAGGACTCCGACGGCGTCACGTACGCCGCGTGGATGCACCGCAAGCAGACCGTCCACGACACTGCCCTCACCGGCGGCAACGGCCCGCGCATGCACCACGTCGCGTTCGCCACGCACGAGAAGCACAACATCATCCAGATCTGCGACAAGATGGGCGCCCTGCGCATCAGCGACCGGATCGAACGCGGCCCCGGCCGGCACGGCGTCTCCAACGCGTTCTACCTCTACATCCTGGACCCGGACGGGCACCGCATCGAGATCTACACCCAGGACTACTACACCGGCGACCCGGACAACCCCACCATCACCTGGGACGTCCACGACAACCAGCGCCGTGACTGGTGGGGCAACCCCGTGGTTCCGTCCTGGTACACCGAGGCTTCCCTGGTCCTGGACCTCGACGGCAACCCGCAGCCCGTCATCGAGCGCGAGGAAAAGTCCGAGATGGCGGTGACCGTTGGCGCTGACGGGTTCTCCTACACCCGCAAGCCCGAAGACGCGGCCGCCAGCAAAGACCCTGTGGGCTTCAAGCTGGGGGTCCAGGTCTAACCATGCTGGAGCCAACGACGATTGAGGCCATCGCGGACGAGCTGGTGGAAGCCGGCCGGACCCGTACCCCTGTTCCCCGCCTGACCGCCCGCTACCCAGACATGACCGTGGAGGACTCCTACGCCGTCCAGCAGTTGTGGCGCCGCCGCAATGAGGAGGCCGGCCGGACCCTGGTAGGGCGCAAGATCGGCCTCACGTCCAAGGCCATGCAGGCCGCCACGGGCATCACCGAACCGGACTACGGCGCCATCTTCGACGACATGGTCCTGGACACCGGCTGCTCCGTGGAATGGGACAAGTACACCCACCCCCGGGTGGAGGTGGAGCTGGCCTTCGTGCTCAAGGACGGGCTCAAAGGCCCCGGGGTGACGATCTTCGACGTCCTGAAGGCCACCGACTACGTGGTTCCGGCCCTCGAGATCCTGGACTCCAGGATCGAGATGGAGGGCCGGACCATCGTGGACACCATCTCGGACAACGCCGCAATGGGCGCCATGGTGATCGGCGGCAACCCGGTGAAGCCGGACGCGGTAGACCTGCGCTGGGTCTCCGCCATCCTCTACAAGAACCAGACCGTGGAGGAAACCGGCGTCGCCGCCGGCGTCCTGGACCATCCGGCCAACGGCGTCCACTGGCTGGCCAACAAGATCGCCGCCCACGGCGATTCGCTCAAGGCCGGGGACATCATCCTGGCCGGCTCGTTCACCCGGCCCATGTGGGTCTACAAGGGCGACACCGTCCACGCCGACTACGGACCCCTGGGAAGTGTCACATGCCGTTTCGAGTAGAAGACACCTTCCGGTCCGCCCTGGCGGCGCAAAAGGGTGAAGCAGGCCGGCCGCTGGCCGGGATGTGGGTATGTTCCGGCAGCCCGCTCGTGGCGGAACTCTGCGCCGGCGCAGGCTTGGACTGGCTGCTGGTGGACGCCGAACACAGCCCCAACGGGCTCGAAACCATCCTCGCCCAGCTCCAGGCCATCCACGGCTACCCGGTTCACACTCTGGTCCGGCCGCCGGTCAACGACACCGTGGTGATCAAGCAGTACCTGGACCTCGGCGTGCAGAACCTGCTGATCCCCATGGTGAACTCGGCAGCCGAGGCCAAAGCAGCGGTGGCGGCCACCCGCTACCCGCCCCAGGGCGTCCGCGGCGTGGGGTCGGCACTGGCCCGGGCCGCCCGCTGGAACCGCGTCCCGGACTACCTGGCCCGTGCCGCCGAAACCATCAGCGTCACCGTGCAGATCGAATCCAGTGCCGCCGTCGAAGCGGTCGAGGACATCCTCGCAGTGGACGGCGTGGACGCCATCTTCATGGGCCCCTCCGACCTTGCCGCGTCCATGGGCCTGCTGGGACAGCAGGAACACCCCGAAGTGCGCGCCGCCGTCGAACAGTGCCTGTCCGCCGCCAAAGCGGCCGGCAAGCCCGCCGGCGTGAACGCCTTCAACCAGGCCACCGCAGAGCACTACCTCGCGAATGGCGCGGCCTTCATCCTGGTGGGTGCCGACGTCGCCATCCTGGCCCGCGGCTCCGAAGCCCTCGCGGCGAAATACATTCCCCAGGCCGGCGGCGAAACCCGCGCCAGCTACTGACACCCAACTAGCTCGCAGTTGTTGTCGTTTTGACGCCTGAAAACGACAACAACTGCGAGCCAGATGCGCCCCCAGAACATTCACCTACCAAGGAGCCCTGCATGACCATTTCCGAGCTGCCCCCTGCCGTTTCCGCTGAGCGTGAGGCGTCCCTGCCAGGCTCCGTGCCTACCGGCCTGCTGATCAATGGGAAGTGGGTGGAGGCGTCCGACGGCGGCACGTTCGACGTCGACGACCCCGCCACCGGGGAGGTGCTTGCCACCCTCGCGTCCGCCACGAGCGATGACGCGATCGCCGCGCTGGATGCGGCAGATGCCGCGCAGGCCTCTTGGGCGCGGACCGCGCCGCGGGTTCGGTCCGAGATCCTGCGCCGCGCCTTCGACCTGGTGACCGAACGGGCGGAGGACTTCGCTCTGCTGATGACCCTGGAAATGGGCAAACCCCTGGCCGAGGCCCGCGGCGAAGTCACCTACGGGGCCGAATTCCTGCGCTGGTTCGCCGAGGAAACCGTCCGCGACTACGGCCGCTACCTGACCACCCCCGAAGGCAAGAACAAGATCCTGGTCCAGCACAAACCCGTCGGACCCTGCCTGCTCATCACCCCGTGGAACTTCCCCTTGGCGATGGCCACGAGGAAGGTCGCCCCGGCTGTCGCCGCCGGCTGCACCATGGTGTTGAAGCCCGCCAAGCTCACCCCGCTCACGGCGCAGTACTTCGCCCAAACCATGCTGGACGCCGGCCTGCCCGCCGGGGTCCTGAACGTCGTCGCGTCATCCTCGGCATCCGGGATTTCCGGGCCGCTGCTGAAAGACTCCCGGCTCCGGAAAGTGTCCTTCACCGGTTCAACCCCGGTGGGCAAGCGGCTCATGGCCGACGCCGCGCAGAACGTGCTCCGGACCTCCATGGAACTCGGCGGGAACGCCCCGTTCATCGTCTTCGACGACGCAGACCTCGACAAAGCCGTCGACGGGGCCATGGCCGCGAAGATGCGGAACATGGGCGAAGCCTGCACCGCGGCCAACCGATTCCTCGTCCACGAAACCGTCGCCGCCGAATTCACGGCCAAGTTCGCAGCCGCGATGGGCGCCCTTACCACCGGCCGCGGAACGGAAGCTTCAACCCAGGTAGGGCCGCTCATCGACGCCGGCGCCAGGGACGACGTGCACGCCCTGGTGACTGCCGCCGTCGATGCCGGGGCCGTGGCAGTGACCGGCGGGGCGCCCGTGGATGGGCCCGGCTACTTCTACCGGCCCACCGTCCTGGCGAATGTCCCCAACGACGCGGCGATCCTGGGCCAGGAAATCTTCGGCCCCGTCGCCCCCGTCACCACCTTCAGCACCGAGCAAGACGCCATCCGGCTGGCTAACGCGTCCGAGTACGGCCTCGCCTCCTACCTCTACAGCCGCGACTTCAACAAACTCCTCCGAGTGGCGGAACAGATCGAGTTCGGCATGGTCGGGTTCAACGCCGGCGTCATCTCCAACGCCGCCGCGCCCTTCGGCGGCGTCAAACAATCAGGCCTGGGACGCGAAGGCGGAGCCGAAGGCATCGCCGAATACACCACCACCCAATACATCGGCATCGCCGACCCCTACGCGAACTGACGTCATGGAAGAAGCACCTGCCGCCCCCGGTCGAGGGGGCGGCAGGTGCTTTAACGCGGGTCAACCAAGGCAGGGTGCAGCTGACCCTAGTCTCCCTCACCGTCCGCGGGAAGTGTCACGTACGTGCCCTCGGCCCTGATGCCATTTCCGGGAAGGGCTCCAGGCAGCGAGACGTAGCTGCCCTTCGGCTGCGGCGGCACCTCCTGGCCGGCCGGCATCGTGACGTAGCTGCCCTCCGGCTGCGGCGACACTTCCGAGCCTGCCGGCAACGTAACGTAGCTGCCGCCTCGGGAGATGTCGGTGGCTGCTGTTGCGGGTGCTTCAGTGCGCTCGGCCTCTAAAGTCATGGTGTTCTCCTGCTTGTGTGGGATGGCGACGGCGCACGGCACCCAACACCTGTGTCACGGAGGCGCAGTAGGAGCCGCGGTATCCGTTGCTGGGTGCTTGGTGGGGTCGTTTGCCTGTATCCGGGGAGGAGATACCCGGCGGTCCTTGAGGCTTCGCCGGCCTGACGTCAACTTTAGGCTTAATCTGACTAGTTCACAATAAGGTGTCACGAACTTTTTACACCGTTCACTCCACGTCAAGGGTCCTGCGCCCAAACACAAGAGCGCGGACCGGGCCCTCACCCAGACTGGGGGTAACCCGCTACGCCGACCGGCTGGCGTCCTTGCCTACTCAAAGTGGAGTATCCCTTGGAAACCTACGATGCGCTCCTCGCGTCCATTGCCCCCGCGTCCGGCACCGGACGGACCATCTTTGACCCTGCCACCGGTGAGGCAGTGGGCGAAGCACCGATCCACGACCTCGACTACCTGGAAGGTGCAGTGGCGGCGGCCGTCGCCGCCCAGCCGGCCTGGGCTGCCCTGGGCCACGACGCCCGGTCCGCCGCGCTCCTGAAGGCAGCCGACGCCGTCGAACGCTCTGCCGAGGAACTTGCCCAACTGCTCTCCCGCGAGCAGGGCAAACCCCTGAACGGACCGAACGCCCGGTTCGAGGTGGGTGCGTGCGTGGCCTGGCTGCGCGCCACGGCCAGC
Organism: Paenarthrobacter sp. 22069; assembly: GCF_052046035.1. Taxonomy (NCBI): domain Bacteria; kingdom Bacillati; phylum Actinomycetota; class Actinomycetes; order Micrococcales; family Micrococcaceae; genus Paenarthrobacter; species Paenarthrobacter sp. 22069. Next base: position 108,115 of record NZ_JBQEQF010000005.1, read on the forward strand.
CTGCCGCTGGAGCCGGAAACCATCGTGGACGACGGCGAGACCCGCGCCGAACTGCACTACCGGCCCATCGGTGTGGTCGGCGCCATCGGCCCGTGGAACTGGCCCATGATGATCGCCGTATGGCAGTTGGCCCCGGCGCTGCGTATGGGCAACGCCGTGGTGGTGAAGCCCTCCGGCAACACCCCGCTGTCCGTGCTTGCGCTGGTCAAGGTCCTCAATGAGGAACTCCCGGACGGCATCCTGTCCGTGGTGTCCTGCGGCCGCGAAGTGGGCGCCCGCCTCACCGACCACCCGGCGATCGGCAAGATCATGTTCACCGGCTCCACCGCCGGTGGCCGCGCGATCATCAAGTCCTCGGCGGACACGGTCAAGCGTCTCACCCTGGAACTGGGCGGCAATGACGCCGGCATCGTCCTGCCGGACGCCGACCCCAAGGCCATCGCCCAGGACGTCTTCTGGGGCGCGTTCCTGAACACAGGCCAGACCTGCGCCGCCCTCAAGCGCCTCTACGTCCACGACAGCATCTACGACGCCGTCTGCGAAGAACTCGTGGCGGTCGCAAAGGCCATGCCCATGGGCAACGGCCTGGACGAAAACAACGTCCTGGGACCGCTGCAGAACAAAGCACAGTACGACGTCGTGGCGAACCTCGTGGAGGCAGCCAAGGCTTCCGGAGCACGCGTCCTGCTGGGGGGGAACCCGGACACCAGCCAGCCCGGCTTCTTCTACCCCACCACCCTGGTGGCGGACATCGACAACGACAACCCGCTGGTGGCCGAGGAGCAATTCGGCCCCGCGCTACCCATCATCCGCTACAGCACCATTGATGAAGCGGTGGAAAAGGCCAACGGCCTCGACGTCGGACTGGGCGCCTCCGTCTGGTCGCCCGACCTGGCGGCTGCCCGTGAGGTCGCTGCCCGCATCCAGGCCGGCACGGTGTGGATCAACCGGCACGGCGCCGTCGACCCCCGCATCCCCTTCGGTGGAGCCAAGCAGTCCGGCTACGGCGTGGAGTTCGGCGTCGAAGGTCTCAAGGCCCTCGGCGTACCGCAGGTCATCAACGGCTGAGTTTGATGCGGGAGCCCGGCACGCATGTCCCCAGCGCCGGGCTCCCGGGGCTTTGCAGGGCTACCCCAGGGCCGGGGCGGTGGATGTCCGGCCGGAGAACTGCCGGCGGGCCCAGCGCGCCAGCTTCTTGCCTTTGCCCTTCCACCAGTTGTCCTCGTCCTGGTTGTGGTGGAAGCGGAAGACGATTGCAACGAGCACGAACATGCCCATCACCACGTCCACCCAGGACGACACCACCAGGGCGATGAAGACGGTCATGGCGTTGGCCACGATGGACGGGATGGCCAGGGTCCGGAAGACGGTGCTCGCCACATAGCGGCGGTGCGACCTGGGCACGGACAGTTCACGCACCATGTCGAAACACACGCACACCACCACGATGGTCTGGCCGAGCGCCAGCAGGACCTGGCCGGGCAGGGAGCTGCTGAAGGCAGCCACGGACTCCATTCCCGGGCTCACGGCCGGGCCTTGCTGCTGAGAACCTTAAACACGGAAAACCCCCAGAACTTGTGGACCACCGCCGCTGATCCGGCGATGGTTCCATTCAAGTTCCAGGGGCTTTTTCGGTCACGAGTAGCAGGTACTCATATTTGCCCGGTGGCCGCCGGCAGCACTACCTGCTGCCGGGGCCTGTTACTTCCCGATGGCGCGGGGCCGCCACAGCATGACAGCCTGGGACCTTGGCCGGGGCCGCTGCCCGCGGGCCAGGCTCACCACGTCGCCTGCCGTACCCGCGGCGAAGATCCGCGAGTCCACGGCCCGCGGCCTGCGCCCGAGTTCTTCGGTCAGTTCATTGATCCGGCTTTGCAGGGCAGCCACCTGGTTTTCGAGTTCCAGGATCCGCTTGATGCCCTCCAGCGAGACCCCTTCCTGCGACAGCCGCTGCACTTCCCGCAGCATGTTGACGTCACGCTGCGAGTAGCGCCGGGATTTCCCCGGGGCACGGCTTGGCTTGACGATGCCCAGGCGGTCGTACTGCCGCAGGGTCTGCGGGTGCATGTCCGCCAGCTCGGCCGCCACGGAGATCACGAAGATCGGCTGGTCGGCGTTGATGTCCACGGCTCACCTCCGCCCTAGAGCCGGGCCTTGGCTGCCAGGCCCTCGCGGACGTCCGCCGACGACGTTGCCTCGGCGAACGCCTTGACCGCAGCTTCTGCGTCCTTGTTGAGATTCTTGGGAACTGCGACGTCGATGGTCACCAGCAGGTCGCCGGTCCCTTTGGACGTCTTCACGCCCTTGCCCTTGACCCGCAGGGTACGCCCGGACGGCGTGCCTGCCGGAACCCGGACCCTGACCTTGTCGCCGTCGATGGTGGGAACTTCGATGTCCGCTCCCAGGGCAGCCTCGGGGAAGGTGACCGGGACGTGGATGCGGAGGTTGTCGCCGTCGCGCGTGTAGAAGGCGTGCGGCTGCACCGAGACGGACACCACCAGGTCCCCGTTGCCCGCGGCACCCGGCTGGCCCTTGCCGCGCACCCGGACCTTTTGGCCGTCCTTGATGCCGGCCGGAACCCGGACATCGATCACTTCACCGCTGGGCTCGCGCAGGCCAATGGTGGTGCCACGGATGGAGCCGGCGAACGAAATGCTGGTGGACGCGCTGCGGTCAGCGCCCTTTTGCGGCGTGCGCTGGAATCCAGGCGCGCCGCCGAAGCCGCCAAAGAGATCCGCGAACTCAGGCGGAATGCCGCCCGAGGACGGGTTGAAGCCGCCGGCGTGGCGTCCGGTGTTGCCGGTAAAGAGGCCGCCGAACATGTCCTCGAACCCGCCGTTGCCGCCAGCGGCACCGCCGGGGGCAAAACGGGCCCCGCTGCCCATGGCCCGGATGGCGTCATACTGCTGGCGCTCCTCCGGATCCGAGAGCACCGAGTAGGCCTCCGAGATGTCCTTGAACTTCTTCTCGGAAGCAGTGTTACCGGCGTTGGTGTCAGGGTGGTGCTGCCGCGCAAGCTTCCGGTAGGCCTTCTTGATGTCGGCATCGGAAGCGTCCTTGGCAACACCAAGGATCTTGTAAAAGTCCTTGTCCACCCAATCCTGGCTAGCCAATGGCGTTTCCTTTCTTGTTCAAACCTTCGTGCCCCGGCTGGGCAACGCTCCGCTGGATAGGGGGCCGTGCCCGCTCCGCGGTGCCCGCCACGCCGCGGCCCCCTATCCAGCTGCGCTTCGCTTGCTCCCACCTTAGGCGAGACGAGCGCTGAGCGACGGACGGATAAGGGGGCCCGGGAGTGGCATCTAAGGAGCTGACCGAGGGCCCCGACACGAGCTTGCGAGTGTTGGGAGGCCAGATCCGCTGCCGGAGCTGGGTGGCTGACGATCGCAGATCGTTAGCCACCCAGCGTAGGGGCGGGGCCCCCTCATCCGCGGAGGCGTGGAGGTAAACCCCGACTACGCCGGAACGGCCACAATCACCTGGGCTGCGCGGAGGACGCGTTCTCCTGATTTGTAGCCGGAGCGGAGGACCTGGCTGACAGTGTCAACCTCAATGTCCTCGCCGGGCTGCTGGATCAGGGCCTCGTGGATCGTGGGATCGAACTCCACGCCGGTCTCGTTGATGCGGACCAGGCCGTAGGTCTTCAGCGCGTTCTCCAGTTTCGTGGCGATCGCGGCGAAGGGACCGTCGGTCAGGTCACCGTGCTGCCGTGCGGCATCGACGTCGTCCAGGACCGGGAGCAGGGAGTTCAGGACGCCGATGACGGCCATTTCCCCTGCCACGGCGCGGTCGCGTTCAACCCGCTTGCGGTAGTTGACGTACTCAGCCTGGAGGCGGAGCAGGTCATTGCGCAGTTCGGCTGCCTCGGCGTTGCCGGTGGACCCTGCCGGAGCCCCCTGGGCCACGGATTCCTCGGCCGGCACGTCCACGCCGTTGAGAATCTCCTCGGCCTGGGCCAGCGCGTCGCCGTCGGAATCCGCTGCTCCGGCCGGGGAGCCGGTCCCCGAGGGCTGGCCGCCCTCGGGGTGCCGGGCCTGCCCGGTCACCGGGTCAACCTTGCGGTTGTCCCGGATGACCGGCTCCTGGCCGTTGCCCTGCGTGTTCTGCTGGCCCGCGGATGTGTTGTGCTCTTCCTCGTTACCGTGGTGCGGCATGGTTTACTTCTTCGCTTCGTCTTCGTCGATGATCTCGGCGTCGACGATGTCCTCGTCGGAGGAACCTGCCGAAGCGCCCGCGGCACCCTCGGCACCAGCTGCACCTGCACCGTCCGGCGAACCGGGCTGGGCGTAGATGGCTTCGCCGAGCTTGGTCTGGGAAGCCTGCAGTTTCTCGAACGCGGACTTCACAGCGGCGTCGTCGGTGCCTTCAAGCGCCTTCTTCAGCGCGTCAACGTCGCCCTGGACCTCGGTCTTGACCTCTTCGGGCAGCTTGTCCGCGTTGTCGGCGATCAGCTTGTCCACGGAGTAGGCCAGCTGCTCGGCCGTGTTGCGGGTGTCGGTTGCCTCGCGGCGTGCCTTGTCCTCGGCTGCGTGCTCCTCGGCGTCGCGGACCATGCGGTCGATGTCCTCCTTGGAGAGGCTGGAGCCGCCGGTGATGGTCATGGACTGTTCCTTGCCGGTGCCCTTGTCCTTCGCGGAGACGTGCACGATGCCGTTGGCGTCGATGTCGAAGGTGACCTCGATCTGCGGGATGCCGCGCGGTGCCGGGGCGATGCCGGTGAGTTCGAACGTGCCCAGCGGTTTGTTGTCGCGGGTGAATTCGCGTTCGCCCTGGAAGACCTGGATGGCCACGGACGGCTGGTTGTCGTCAGCGGTGGTGAAGGTTTCGGACCGCTTGGTGGGGATGGCGGTGTTGCGTTCGATCAGGTGCGTCATCACGCCACCCTTGGTTTCGATGCCGAGGGACAGCGGAGTGACGTCGATCAGCAGCACGTCCTTGCGCTCACCCTTCAGCACACCTGCCTGCAGGGCTGCGCCGACTGCCACGACCTCGTCCGGGTTGACGCCCTTGTTCGGTTCCTTGCCGCCGGCCAGTTCCTTGACCAGTTCGGACACGGCGGGCATACGGGTGGAGCCACCCACCAGGACGATGTGGTTGATGTCGGAGAGCTTGATGCCCGCTTCCTTGATCACGTCGTGGAACGGCTTCTTGGTGCGCTCCAGCAGGTCCTTGGTGAGGTCCTGGAACTTGGCGCGGGTCAGCTGCTCATCAAGGTGCACCGGACCGTCAGGGGTGACGGACAGGTACTGCAGCGAGACGTTGGTGCTGGTGGAGGAAGAGAGCTCCTTCTTGGCCTGCTCGGCTGCTTCGCGGAGGCGCTGCAGGGCGATCTTGTCCTTGGACAGGTCGATGCCCTTGACCTTGAGCTGGTTCAGCAGGTAGTCAACGACGCGCTGGTCCCAGTCGTCGCCGCCGAGGCGGTTGTCACCGGCGGTGGCGCGGACCTGGATGGTGGAGAAGTTGTCTTCGTCCTTGCCGACTTCCAGCAGGGAGACGTCGAAGGTACCGCCACCGAGGTCGAAGACCAGGATGAGTTCGTCTTCCTTGCCCTTGTCCAGGCCGTAGGCGAGGGCTGCGGCGGTGGGCTCGTTGACGATGCGCAGGACGTTCAGGCCTGCGATCTCGCCGGCTTCCTTGGTGGCCTGGCGCTCGGCGTCGTTGAAGTAGGCCGGGACGGTGATGACGGCGTCGGTGACCTTTTCACCCAGGTAGGACTCGGCGTCGTTCTTCAGCTTCATGAGGATACGCGCGGAGATTTCCTGCGGGGTGTACTTCTTGGCGTCGATGTCCACCTTCCAGTCGGTGCCCATGTGGCGTTTGACGGAAGCGATCGTGCGCTCGATGTTGTTGACGGCCTGGCGCTTGGCGATCTCGCCGACCAGGACTTCGCCGGACTTGGAGAATGCAACGACCGACGGCGTGGTGCGGCCACCCTCGGCGTTGGCAATAACGGTGGGCTCGCCACCTTCGAGAACGGAGACGACGGAGTTGGTGGTTCCGAGGTCGATACCTACTGCACGTGACATGTGTTGCTTCCTTCTTTCCTTGGAAACTGGTTGGCGCCCTAAGCATTGAGCGTTCTGCACTCAACTCTACTCAGGGCGCCACCGATGTCAATCCAAAGTTGAGTGAGGTGCGCTCAACTTTGCGTGCTGGGCGTAGTTCAGTTTTGGAAATTCTTTGGAATTCCGGGCCTTCCGACGTGAAAGCACGACGGCGGACGGCAAGTTCGCTTTAGGAGAACAGGCCCCGGGGCTGCTTACCGCTCCGCGTCCCGGTCGCCGTGCAGCGGTCCACGCTCCTCGGTTGTTCCCTGGACCTGGCCATCGGTAAGGCCTTCGCGGATGGCCCGCTCGGTCCGGGCGCCGCCCGCACTTCCGGCGTCACCGTAGTCGCCTTCCTCGTATTCACCGTCCACGCCATCCCGGTCGGGTTCGTTGATGGTGCCGGCGTCGCCGTAGTCACCGTCCACATACTGCCCGCCTTCTCCTTCCAGCCCGGGAGCGCTGCTGCCCTTGCGGGGTTCCTCGGCTGCAACTTCAGGGTTTTCAGTCATGGTGCATCTCTCCTTCGAGGCTCCGCGTCCATGCGGGCGCAGTGGCAGTCTATCGACGGGGCACGCGCACCAACAGGGCCCCCGCCGGCCCCGTCAGCGGCCCTGCGCCGGCAGCCCTGCAACCTCCGCGAGGACTGTCATGTGATGCTCGAAGAGTTCGGTGGGGGCGGTGAAGGTGTCAGGTCCGTACTGGTTGAAGACTTCAAAGCTGACCGCACCAAAAAGGGAACTCCATACCAGGACGCCCCTCGCCACGAGTTCCTCCGGCATCGACAACCCGTACTCCCGGCGGATGGCATCAAGGTCCGCGGCGAGGGTGGCGGGAAGCTTGGGCGCGCCGGCCGGAACGGCCAGCGCGCCCGCCTGGGACGCGGCCTGCAGGATTCCGATGAGGCTGACAATCACGCGCGTCCCCGGACCCGTTGTCCGCTCTGCCGGGGCGTTGTAGCCGGGAACGGGACTGCCGAACAGGAGGGTGTAGCTGGCGGGCTCACGGATGGCCCAGGCGCGGACGGCGCGCGCCAGCGCCAGGAACCGGCCGGGGTGGTCATCCTCCGGCACGCGGCCGACGGCGGCATCCACTTCATCCCCCAGCTCGCCAAACGCATCGATCAGCAGCAGGGTGAGCAGCTCGTCACGGCTCGCCACGTAGCGGTAGACGGCAGAGGACACCACCCCCAGATCCCTCGCCACTGCACGCAGGGAGAGGGCCGCCGCGCCGTGGACCGCCAGATGCTGCCGGCCAAGGCGCACGATGTCCGCCACCGTCTGCGTCCTTGCCCGCTGCCGGGGGGTGAGGGGGCGGGAGCGGGTTTCGGGGGTGCCGTCGGCGTCAGTCACGGGTCCAGCATGCCACAACTGAGAGCGTTGGCATCAAAAGAGAGCACCGCTCTTGACTTGGCAGTCTTGCCCCGTCATGCTGTTACCGAGAGCAGTGCTCTCGTTAATCTCATAGGGAGGCCGAGATGGAAAATACGTACGTAGTAACCGGGGCAGGACCGGTGGGCTGGACAGTGGCCGGGCAGCTGGCAGCGCAGGGCCGGCACGTCCGCGTGCTGACACGCTCGGGCAGCGGACCGGGCCACCCCCTGATCGAGCGCACTCAGGGCGACGCGAGGGATCCCAAAGTCCTGGAGGCTGCCTTCGCCGGTGCCCAGGCCGTCTTCCACTGCATCCACGGGTCCGCCTACACCGCCGCCGCGTGGCGGGCCGAGCTCCCCACTGCGGAGCAGGCGGTGCTCACTGCCGCCCGGGAGGCGGGCGCCGTCGTCGTCTTCCCTGAAAGCCTCTACTCCTACAGCGAGCCGGACCGCGTTATGGCGGAGACCAGCCCGCGGCTGGCAACAGGGGGCAAGCGCGGCGTCCGGACGGCACTGCTGCAGGCCCGCGGCGCCTCGGCGACGCCCACCGTCAGTGTGGTGGCGGCCGACTTCTTCGGCCCCCGCGTGCGGATGGCGCACGGCGGGGAGCGCATGGTGGTACCGATCCTGGCGGGCAGGAACGTCAGCGTGATCGGCAGCGCGAGGCAGCCCCACTCTTTCACGTACGTCCCGGACCTGGCCCGCGCCATGATAGCGGCGGCGGACCGGCCGTCAGCGTGGAATGCGGTGTGGCACGCACCAACGGGCCCGGCACTGTCGCAGCGGGAGCTTGCGCACGCCTTTGCAGCGGCGGCGGGACAGCCGGCCCCAAAGGTGCGCGCGCTGCCCGGGTGGGCACTCCGGGCGGCGGCTGCGTTTTCGCCGGATGCCAGGGAGCTGGCGGAGATGCTGTACCAGTTCGAGCGGCCGTTCGTCATGGATTCAGCAGCTTCCGAGGCAGCGCTTGGAGTCAGCCCCACGCCGCTGGAAACGGCTGCTGCCGCCACCGTGGAGTGGTGGCGGCAGCAGGGTTAGTGCCTGAAGGGGCTTAGCGGCTGGGAACCTCTTCCAAAGGTTCGACGCCCGGCTCCCGCGGCCGTTCGGCAGTGCCTCCATCGGTGCGGCCCAGCTTGCCGGGCCACCAGACCTTCGGCCCGATGTCGTAGGCAAGGGCCGGCACCAGCAGCGAGCGCACCAGCACGGTGTCCAGCAGTACGCCGAAGGCCACGATGAAGGCCAGCTGCACCAGGAACATGATGGGGATGACGCCCAGGGCGGCGAACGTTGCGGCAAGGACCACACCGGCGGAGGTGATGACGCCGCCGGTCACCACGAGGCCGCGCAGGATGCCGGGCCGGGTGCCGTGCTTGAGCGATTCCTCGCGGACGCGGCTCATCAGGAAGATGTTGTAGTCCACGCCCAAGGCCACCAGGAAGACGAAGCCGAAGAGCGGCACGGTGGCATCGGCGCCGGGGAACCCGAAGAGGTTGTTGAAGACGAAGGCCGACACACCTAGGGCCGCCGCGTAGGAGACCACTACGGAGAGCACCAGCAGGACCGGAGCCACGACGGAACGCAGCAGCAACATGAGGATGAAGAGGATCACCACCAGGACCACCGGGATGATGACCAGCAGGTCCCGCTGGGCGGTGGTGTTGGTATCGAGCGCCGTTGCAGTCACGCCGCCCACCAGGGCGCCGGGATCCACGGCCTTCACCTCGGCGCGCAGGGCCTTGATGGTCTCCTCCGCCTCCAGCGAGTCCGCGGCATTCTTCAGCGTGGCGTTGATGAGGACCTTCCCGTCCCGGACATCCGGTGCGGTGGGAGCGCCCGGGGCTCCGGTGACGGGCACGCTGCCACGGCCCAGCAGGTAGGCCTCACCGACGCCGTCGTCCGCCTTCACCTTCTCCAGCACCTCCGCTGCCTTGCCCTGGTCTGCAACCACGACGGCGGGGCTGCCGCTGCCGGCGTCGAAGTGGCGGGCCAAAGCGTCCTGGCCGTCGACTGCGTTGGAGGCGGTGAGGATGACATCCGTCTGCGGCACGCCGTTGGCTTTCAGCTGGAACAGCCCTCCGGCTGCCACGAGCAGCAGGAGGACCGAGGCGACCCACACAGTTCTGGGGCGCCGGGACACCAGCGAACCGATGGCCCGCCACAGGCCTTTCTGGCCCTCCAGTCCGGTGACCAGTTCGGGTTCGCGCTGGTCTGCAGGGAGGAGCCTGGGCCGGAAGGGCCAGAAAGCGGCGCGGCCCAGCAGCGCCATCAGGGCGGGCAGCAGGGTCAGCGCGGCAAACAGGGCGCAGAGGATGCCCGCCGCGGCAACCGGCCCCAGGGCCTTGTTGGAGTTGAGGTCGGAGAAGAGCAGGCACAGCAGAGCGATGATCACGGTGGCACCTGAGGCAAGGATGGGTTCAAACGATGCCTTCCACGCGGTCAGGACGGCGGCCGTCCGGTTGGTGGTGTGCGTGAGGGCTTCCCGGAACCGGGCCACGAAGAGCAGGGCGTAGTCCGTGGCCGCGCCGATCACCAGGATGGAGAGGATGCCCTGGCTCTGGCCGTTGAGTTGGATCCAGCCGGCCTTGGCCATGCCGAACACCAGCAGGATGGCGGCACACAGGGCAAACACAGAGGTCAGGAGCACCATGACGGGCAGCAGCAGGGAACGGTAGACCACCAGGAGGATCACGAACACGGCGGACAGGGCCACCAGCAGGAGGATCCCGTCAATGCCGCCGAAGGCAGCGGTGAGGTCGGCCGCAAGACCGGCCGGACCGGTCACGAAGGTCTGGGCACCCTCCGGGGCGGCTTCCTTGACCGCGTCCCGGAGTTCCTTGACGGCGTCCTTGATCTCGGCTGAGGACCCGATGGGAACCACGAACTGGACGGCCTTGGCATCCTTGGACGGAATCGGGCCGATCACGGTGCTGCCCAGTTTGAGGTCTTCAAGGCTGGTCTTCAGTGGCGCCAGCCCGCCCAGTTGCTGGGGCGTGAAAGCCTCGCTCTTCTCGATGACGATGATGCCCGGGACCTCGTCCGAGTCACGGAACTTGGCCTGCCAGTCCTGGGCCTCGGTGGCTTCTGCGCTGGCGGGCAGGAAAGACGCCTGGTCGTTGGACGAGACTTCCTCCAGGCGGCCAAACGTGGGCCCGCCCACGCCTGCGAGGCCCAGCCAGGTCAGCACCAGGACCACGGGGACCAACCAGCGAAGCCAGAACGGAACGCGTTCCCTGGCAACTTTTGTGCGATTCATGATGCCTTCCATCGGTGGGCAGGAGGAGTAGGATTTGTTCCAGCATAGATTATCTCCATCACAGAGATAAGTGCCAGTCGAGCTTTTTTTGGCCGACGCGTCCGGCTGCCGGCAGCGGGAGCCGGAAAGGCCCGGCCCTGGAGTAATATCCGTCAGGACGCCGGAGCAGAAAATGGCCGGGAACCAAAGGCAGGAGGTGGAGATGGCGGGCACGAACCCTCCCCGGCAATCCCCCCTCGAGCAGGCGGGGCCGGAGTTTGGCCATCCCCTGCTCAGGATCCTGCAGGAGTTCACCATCGAGGCGAACCGGTACGTGGACGCCGCCGGTGACCGCAAGGACATGCACCGTACGGACATGAATGCCCTGGCAGTGATCATGCGGCACACGGCACGGGGCAACGTGGTGACTCCCGGACTGCTGCGGAAGGAATTGAACCTGAGTTCTCCCGCCACCACCGCCCTGATCGACAGGCTGGACAGCTCCGGCCACGTGGTGCGGGAGCGGCACAGCACGGACCGGCGCCAGGTCCAGTTGAAGATGACGCCCAAGGCCTTCCGGGAGGGCGGGGCCATCTTCGCTCCCCTCGCCCAGCACATGGGAAGCGCCATGGCCGGGTTCTCCGAAGAAGAGCTGGATATCGTCACGCGGTTCATGACCGCGATGACCGAAGCCACCGTGGCCGCAAGGACTGAATCCGAATAGCTTTCCCCGGACAGGGAGTAGCGTTTGGTTATGAGTGCGCAGCAGCCTGAAGAAGACGTCTACACGCACGGCCACCATGAATCGGTGGTCCGCGCCCACGCCGCCAGGACCGCCGAGAATTCGGCGGCGTTCGTCCTCCCCTACCTCACGCCTGGAGCCTCGCTGCTGGACGTTGGCTGCGGGCCCGGCACCATCACCTGCGATTTCGCCGCCCTGGTCAGCCCAGGCAAAGTCACCGGCCTGGACCGTTCGCCGGACATTATTGCCCAGGCAAAGGCCCTGGCTGTCGAGCGCGAAGTACCGAACGTTGAATTCGTGGCGGGCAACATCTACGACCTCGACTTCGCGGATGGAACGTTCGACGTCGTCCATGCACACCAGGTGCTCCAGCACCTGACCGACCCCGTGGAGGCGCTCCGCGAGATGCGCCGCGTCGCCAAGCCGGGCGGCATCGTGGCGGTGCGCGACGCCGATTTCCACGGCATGAGCTGGTACCCCGCCATCCCGGAACTGGACGAGTGGATGGAGTTGTACCAGCGGATCGCCCGCCGCAACGGAGCAGAGCCCGACGCCGGGCGGCGCCTGGTCAGCTGGGCCCAGTCTGCCGGTTTCACCGACGTTGCACCCAGCAGCAGCAACTGGCTGTACGCCACGGCGCAGCAGCGCCGCTGGCAGGCGCGCGTCTGGGGTGAGCGGGTGCTGCATTCGGCATTCGCGGAACAGGCCCTGGAATACGGGTTCGCCGACGCCGCCGGCCTTGCCAGGATCTCGGCCGGCTGGCACCGCTGGGGCTCCACGGACGACGGCTGGTTCCTGATTCCCAACGGCGAGGTGATCGCCAGGGCGTAGGACCGCCGTCGCCCTGGCCTGCCGTGCAACCGGGACCACCGGATGCATTCAAAGCATGGAACTGCCGGTGACGGGGGCCCTGCAGAGGCCCCCGTAAGATTGATGAGTGCAATTTTCCCTGTGGCTGGCCCTTGCGGGTGCCGGCGCCCTCATCAGCTTCACCCCTGGCGCCGGGGCCATCAACACCATGAGCAATTCCCTCAACGCCGGGTTCCGGCGCTCCATCTGGGGAATCCTCGGCCAGCAGACAGCCCTCATTGTCCACGTGCTGATTGTGGCCCTGGGCGTCGGCGTGCTCGTGGCCAGCTCGCCCATGGCCTTCAACGTGATCCGTTACGCCGGGGCGGCCTATCTGGTCTACCTGGGCATCCGCCAGTTCCTCAGCAAGCCAGCCGCCGCCCAGGAGCAGGCCGCCACGCTGAGCAACGAGCCCGCCTGGTCCATTTTCCGGCGCGGCTTCTGGGTGAACCTGCTCAATCCCAAGGCGATCGTATTCTTCCTTGCCTTCACGCCGCAGTTCATCCGCCCCGATCAGCCCCTGGTCGCGCAGTATGCGGTTCTGACCGCCACCATCGTGGCCATCGACATCCTGGTTATGTGGTTTTTCTTTGCCGCCGCCGCAAAGTCGTTCCATCGCTTCACCACCACGGACCGGGGGCAAATGGTCCTCAGCAGGGTGTTCGGCGTCCTGTTCGTGGCTGTCGGCATCCTCCTGGCCCTGATCCACTGACCGGCGGCCCCGCTGGAACTGCTGAACCACCCAAAATGCAACCGCTGAAGCCGCGCAGCCAGCACGGGCACCAACGTGGGACGTACCCATATCAGCGCCAGTCATGCATCTTTACAAGGCTGTAAAACAATGTGAACCGACGGCTAGCCAAGAGGATTGGATGCGCGCATGCTTGGAGGCATGGACTCAACGTCGAGCGCATACCGCGTCATCACTGTCTGCACAGGCAATATCTGCCGGTCCCCCATGGCCGAGCTCATGCTCAAGGCGGCACTTGAACGCGAGGGCCTTGACGGGCTGGTGGAGGTGGACTCCGCCGGCACCACCGGATACGAGGCCGGCCGACCCATCGATCCACGCGCCGGCCGCCGGCTCGCCGCTACCCAGCTGGCGTCCGAGCACCACGTGGCGCGCGAGTGGGAGAATGACTGGTTCCGCGAGCGCGACCTGATCCTGGCTCTGGACATCGACCACTACGCCTGGCTCAGCGAAGCGGCACCGGACCAGGAATCCCTGGACAAGATCCGGATGCTGCGCAGTTTTGATCCCGCCATGGCCGGCAGGGACCGGCTGGACCAGGGCATCGAGGACCCTTGGTACGGCGGCCACGCAGACTTCGACGCCGTCTGGCACCAGATCCACTCCGCCCTTCCAGGATTGGTGGAGCACATCAGGACAGCAGTCCGGCAGAACACACAGCTCCAGCCGCATTAGGGCCCGGCGCCCCTCCCGGCAGCCCGTACCGCCGGGGTGAAACCGTGCGGAGGAAAACGGTACGCTCTAGTCCATGAGCCCAGCCCCCGTCATCATCGCCGTCGACGGGCGCTCCGGCGCAGGGAAGACCACCCTCGCCGTCGAGCTTGCGGCCACCTTGCGCGCACACCACAGGGTCTCCCTGTTCCATCTCGAAGATATCTACCCCGGCTGGGACGGCCTCGCGGCGGGCATCGAGCGCTACGTTTCCACCGTCCTGACGCCCCTGAGCCGCGGCGAGGCAGCCACCTGGACCAGCTGGGACTGGGAGAACCATTACGACGGCGACGCCCGGGTAACGCTGCCCGCGGAGATCGTCATCGTGGAAGGCGTTGGGGCCGCGGCGGAAGCGGCACGTCCCCTGCTGGACGCGGTGATCTGGGCCGAATCCCCGGACGATATCCGGCGGACACGTGCCCTGGACCGGGATGGTGCCACCTATGAGCCTTACTGGGACCAATGGGCTGCCCAGGAGGAAGAGTGGCTGGGCCTGGATGATGTGCCGGGCCATGCGGACCTCCGTGTCCAGAACCTGGCCGACGGTTCGGCCCCGGCGGATGTCCTGCGGCTCCTCCCCTTCCTGCCCGTCCTGGCCCCGGTGCTCGCGCCGGAATTGTCCGCCCGCCGCGGGCTCCGCCTCCGCGCCGAGCGCCTCACGGCCGCACCTGACGCGCCGGAGCTGTTCCATCGGTTGTACGGGAGCTCGGCCAACGCCGTCTGGCTGGACTCCTCCAATGCGGGCAGCGGAAAGGACGGCGCAGGCCGCGAAGCACTGATGGCGGCGGAGCGCAGTAGGTTCAGCATCATGGCGGACGACGGCGGCATGTTCGGGCAGTTCGTCACCCACCGCGGGGGCGTCAGCCGGATCAGCGCAGGTTCATCCACGGCGAACGTCCCGGGCCCCTTCTTCCGCTGGCTGGACACCGTCTGGGGCCGCCGGGCCGTCCGCACGCCGGACGGCTACCCCGGCGAGTTCACCTTGGGCTGGCTGGGATGCCTGGGCTACGAGCTGAAACGCGAAACGGGTGGCAGTGACCTGACCGCCTCCACTCCCGATGCCGCCTTGATCTTCGCCGGCAGGGCCGTGGTGCTGGACCACGCCGACGGCGAGGCCTGGCTTCTGGCTCTGGAGGCACCGGATGCGGACGAATGGCTGGCGGAGGCACGGGAGGCGGTCCGCGCCGCGGCGGACACGGCCGCCCAAAAGGCGGACCTGGCAGCGGAAGCCGGCGGCAGCACCGGCGTCGTACGTCCCGCAGCGCCCACCTTCCGGAGCAGGGATTCTGGCGCGGCTTACCGGGAGAAGATTGCGGCCGCCCAGTACCAGATCACCCAGGGCAACAGCTACGAGGTCTGCCTGACCACCACCCTCGAAGCCCGGATTGAGGCGGGTTCGCTGGATCCCTGGACCACCTACCTTGCGCTGCGCACCAGGAACCCGGCCCCGTTCGCCAGCTACCTGCGGCTGGGCAGCCTGGCCGTGGCCAGCACCTCGCCGGAGCGGTTCCTCAAAATCGCGTCCGACGGCGGCATGCGCGCCGAGCCGATCAAGGGCACCAGGCGCCGGGCTGCCGATCCGGAGGAGGACCACCGGCTGCGCACGGACCTGGCGACGTCGCTGAAGGACAGGGCCGAGAACATCATGATCGTGGACCTGCTGCGCAACGACCTCAGCCATTTTGCCGAACCCGGCTCGGTTACCGTAAGCCGGCTGTGCGCCATCGAAAGCTACGCCACGGTCCACCAGATGGTCAGCACCATCGACGCCCGCCTGGGCCCCGGTGCGCCACGGGCCGAGGCCGTGGCTGCCTGCTTCCCGGCAGGTTCCATGACCGGTGCGCCCAAGATCAGCACCATGGCCATCCTTGACCGGCTGGAGGCCGGGCCGCGCGGGCTCTACTCGGGTGCCATCGGCTACTTTTCGCTCAACGCTGCGGCCGATCTCGCCGTCGCCATCCGGACGCTGGTGATCGATGCAGCAGGTGACGGAACGGCTGAACTCTCACTCGGCGTCGGCGGTGCCATCACGTCGGACTCTGTGGCGGACGACGAATACGAGGAAATCCGGACCAAGGCCTACGGCGTCCTCTCAACCCTGGGCGCTGCCTTTCCGGAAGACTGACGCCGTTTAGGCGGACCGGGCCGGGGGTAGGCTCCAGAGCGTCAGCTGAACCGCTCAAGCCACGCGGCGGTAATCCCCAGCGCCACGAGTGAGGTTTGCCGCGTGCCGGATTCGTCCCGTCCCCACAACCCCAGCAATAGGGCACCGCGGAGCATCAAGTACGTCCTGATGCTCGGTGCCCTGGCTGCGCTTCCGGCCCTCACCACGGACATGTACCTGCCGTCCCTGCCCGCCGTGGAGGCCGACCTCCACACCACGCAGACCGCCGCCCAGCTGACGTTGTCCGGAACCCTCGTCGGCGCCGGCGTGGGCCAGCTGGTCATCGGCCCGTTCTCGGACCGGTTCGGGCGGCGCCTTCCGCTGGTCATCGGCATCTCGCTGCACGTGGCCATCTCGCTGCTCTGCTCCATGACGCCGAACATCGAAACGCTCACCGGGTTGCGCGTGCTGCAGGGCTTCTTCAATGCAGCCGCGGCAGTGGTGGCACTCGCCGTGATCCGTGACCGTTTCGTCGGGTCCGCGGCGGCCCAGCTGCTGTCCCGGCTGATGCTCGTGATCGGCGTGGCACCGCTCCTGGCCCCCACCGTGGGCCAGGCCATCGCCGGCGCCTGGAACTGGCGCGCGGTCTTCTACGCGCTGGCGCTCATCGGAGTGGTCCTGGTGGCCATCGTCCTGGGGTTCATGCCGGAGACCCTCCCCGGGGACAGACGCAGCCCGGGCAACCCCAGGCATGTGGCCGGGGCCTATTGGTCGCTGCTCCGGGACCGGCATTTCATGGCCCTGGCCGTCATTCCGGGGCTGGGGCTGGCGCTGATCATGAGCTACGTGGTGGGCTCACCCTTCGTCTTCCAGAACGAATACGGCCTCACCGCCCAGCAGTTCGCCCTCGTTTTCGCCCTCAACGGCGCCGCCCTGGTCCTCTCGGCCCAGCTCAATGCCGCCCTGGTCCGGAAGTTCCCGCCGGTCCGCCTCCTGCGCACCGCCCTCCTGGTCCAGCTGGGCCTTGCCCTGCTGCTGCTCACTGTGGTGGCCACGGGCGCCGGCGGAGCGTTGGGCCTGGTGGCCGCCCTGTGGCTGGTCCTGTCGGCCCAGGGAATGATTCCGGCCAACGCCTCCGTGCTGGCCCTGCACAACTACGGCCACATGGCCGGGACGGCGGCAGCCGTTATCGGCGCCCTGCAGTCCGGCGTCGCAGGGCTCGTGAGCCCCCTGGTGGGGGTCCTCGGCGGCACCTCGCTGTCCATGGCCGGCGTCATGACCGGCAGCTGCGCCCTGGCGGTGATGGTGCTCGCCCTGGGAACACCCGCTTACCGCAACGGCGGGTGGCCGGAGCATGCAGGGCGCGACGACGGCCAGCGGGTGGGTGCCGAAGACTAGGCGGCGTGGGGGTTGGACCGGCTACTGGACCGTGGCCGTCAGCCGGGCCACGTTGTCCACGTACCTGGCGGCGAGCGGCCGGTTGAGCCAGTCCGCCAGCTTGAGCTCATGGGAAATGTCCCGGTAGGTGTCCTCCACCGCCCGCATCTTGTTCACGATGTCCTCGCCCAGGAGCATCACGGAGACCTCCAGGTTCAGCGAGAACGAGCGCATGTCCATGTTGCTGGACCCCAGGACGGCCACCTCGTCATCGATGGTGAAGTGCTTGGCATGCAGCACGAACGGGGCCTTGTAGAGGTAGATCCGCACGCCGGCTTCCAGGAGGGCCTCGTAGTAGGACCGCTGGGCGTGGTGCACCAGGAACTGGTCGCCCTTTTCGGAGACGAACAGCTCCACGTCCACGCCACGCTGCGCGGCGGTGGTGATGGCGTAGAGCAGGGAGTCATCCGGAACGAAGTAGGGGCTGCAGATGGAGATCCGGTGCTGTGCGGAGTAGATCAGCGTATTGAAAAGGCGGAGGTTGTTTTCGGTGATGAACCCGGGGCCGCTGGGCACTACCTGGGCAGTGACGTCGCCCGGTTCCGGGTTCGCCGGGAGCTGCAGCTGGTGTTCCAGGGACTCATCGGTTTCGCTGAGCCAGTCGGTGGCGAAGACGACGTTCAGGGTGGTCACGATGGGGCCGCGCAGGCATGCCATCAGCTCCACCCATTCGCGGCCCGCCTTCCGGTGCCGGGGGTTGTTGTAGGAGGGCTCGATCAGGTTCTGGGACCCCGTGAAGGCAATTTCGCCGTCGACCACCATGATCTTGCGGTGGTTGCGCAGGTCCGGCCGGCGCCACTGGCCGTGGATGGGCAGCAGGGGAAGCATCCGCTTCCACTGGATCTTGCCCGCCCTGAGGCGCCGGAGCAGCCTCCGGTAGCCCTTGATGCGCAGCGTCCCGATGTGGTCGAACAGCAGGCGCACTTCCACGCCGCGTTCCGCAGCTTCCTCCATGGCGGTGAGCAGGTCATTGGTGACGTGGTCCGAGCTCATGATGTAGAACTCGGCGTTGACAAACTTCTTCGCCTTCCGGACGGCCTTGGTCATCGCCAGGATGGAATCCGGGTAGCCGGGGATGAGGTCCACGGTGTTGCCGTCCACCATGGGCAGCGAACCCAGCGTGCGGTTGAGTTCAGCCGCGGATTTCACCCACTCCGGGCCGGGATAGTCGCTTTCAACTTCCGAGAGGGCGCTGATTCCTGACCGCACCCGGTCGTTGACCTGCTCCTGCTGCGCCCGGCGCCGGCTTGAGAGCTGGAAGTTGCCGAACAGCAGGAACAAGACGATGCCCACGAACGGGATGAAGAAGATGCCCAGCAGCCAGGCCATGGCGGTGGTGGGGCGCCTGTTGCCAGGGATGATGCCCAGCGCCAGGACCCGGATGGCAAGGTCCGCGAAGCCCAGAAGCACCACAACCCACGTCGGCGCGGTGCCGGCAAGCGAAAAAGGCCACAACACGTCAATAACTCCCGGAGCGATTAGGCTCCGGAGGACGGTTTCCGGCCGGGGCACTACGCCCAGCTTATCCGCGGCGCCGCACTAAGCTGGTGCCATGACCTCTCCAGCCCCCGTGGTTCTCGTTTTCCTCGACCCTGATTTCCCTGACGGCCGCGTCGCGGATGCGTCCAAACCCCAGCTGCTGGTCACGGACCTCGGGGTCACGCGGGGCGACGGCGTCTTCGAAACCATGCTGGCCGTGGGAGGCGAGGTCCGGAAGATGCAGGCCCACCTGGACCGGCTCGGAAGCTCCGCCGAGGCCCTTGACCTGGACATCCCGGGCCAGGACGCCTGGCGGCGCGCCATTGCGGCCGCTGTTGCCCGGCACCGCTCGGAGAACCCGCCGGCAAACCCCGCCACGGACGAGCTGGTGGTCAAGCTGGTGGTGAGCCGCGGCGTCGAGGGCGCTCCCGCCCCCACCGCGTGGGTCCAGGCCTCTCCCGCGGGTGCTGCCGGCCGGCGGCAGCGGGAGACGGGCATCGACGTGATCTTCCTGGACCGCGGCTATGACAGCGACGTTGCCGAGCGTGCGCCCTGGCTGCTCCTGGGTGCGAAGACGCTGTCCTACGCCGTGAACATGGCCGCCCTCCGCTACGCCCACAAGCAGGGTGCGGATGACGTAATCTTCCTGTCCTCCAATGGCCGCGTCCTGGAAGGCCCCACGTCCACCGTGCTGCTGGCGCACGTGGAAGAGTCCGGCACCGGCACCCGGGTCAAACGCCTGATCACGCCACAGCTGGACAGCGGAATCCTTCCCGGGACGTCCCAGGGCGCGCTGTTCACCGCAGCGAAGGCGGCCGGCTGGGAATTGGGCTACGGCCCCCTGGAACCGCAGGACCTCCTGGACGCGGATGCCGTCTGGCTGATCTCCAGCGTCCGCCTGCTGGCGCCCGTCAACACGATCGACGGCAAGCAGATCGGCACGCCCTCGCTTCAGAAGGAACTGACAGCTGAGTTGAGCGCACTTTTCGCCGGTATCCACTAGGCGTGCGACAGGGCACGCCGTCCCTTTTCCCGCTGGAGTATCACCCGTAAGGTGTGGACCATGGACCCGCAAAACGTGCCGATCGAAAAATTGTCCTTTGACGACTGCTGGGAACTCCTCGCCGACGATATCGTGGGCAGGCTTGCCATCGTCGTGGACGGCCATCCCGAGATCTTTCCCGTCAACTACGTTGTCCATAGGCGCAGCATCGCGTTCCGCACGGCACCAGGCTCCAAGCTCTGGGGAGCCACCATGGAACGGGCCGCGGCGCTGGAGATCGACGGGTACGATCCCGCCACCGAAGTAGCGTGGAGCGTTGTGGCACGGGGCGATACCGAGATCATCGAGGACCAGGCCGAAAAGGACGCCGTGGACAGCCTCGGCCTCGAGCCCTGGCAGCCCGGTGAAAAGGCACATTATGTGCGGCTCAACGCCAAGGCGCTGACCGGGCGCCGGTTCAAGGTCAACCGGCCGGACGTTTGGAACACCCGGGCCCAGGACCGGCGACGGGCGTCGTTCGAGTAATCCTGGCGCCCGGCCGTATGTGAACAGGCTGCTTGTGAACAGTCTGCGGCCGTCAGACCCGGGAGGCCTGACGGGTCAGCTGTGCTTCCAGGCCGGACAGCAGGATGGTCAGTCCCTGGTCTAGTTCCATGGCGCCGTCGTACTCTGCGAGTGCGGGTGCCAGCGTGCGGAGCCTGGGGAATTCCTTGGCCGGCAGGCGGTGGAGCCCCAGGCGCAGCAGCACCTCGTTCTCTTCCGGGTCCACCACGTACTCCTGCAGTTCGTTCAGGATGTGCCCATACAGGAAGCCGTAGTAGGCCCGGTACACATGAAGCGCATCTGACGGTTCGAATCCCGCTGCCGCGAGCAGGGAAAGAATCTGCTCCAAGGGCCGGAGCGTGCCCAGCGGGCGCAGACCCAGCGGCGTGGAGAGCGGCCGGGTGACCAGCAACGGCACCACATTGGGGTGCTCCAGAGCCAGCTGGCGGAGGTTATGCGCGATGTTGCGCAGCTGCGCCTTCCAGTCCGGGTCCTCCGGGTGGATGGTGAGTTGGTTGAGCACGAGCTCAGACACGCCGTCCAGCAGGGCTGCGCGGTTTTCGGCGTACCGGTAAAGACTCATCGGGTCCCGGCCAAGCTCCTGTCCCAGCCGGCGCATGGTCAGTGCATCGAGCCCTTCGGCGTCCACGACTTCCAAGGCTTTCGCCAGCACCACGTCCCGGCTCAGCCTGGCCTTGCGGCTGGCTGTTGTGACGGTTTTTGGGGAAGCCATGTTGTCCATCCTGAATGCCGGGCGGGTCACGGAAGCGATTACTCCAGTCGCTTGCCGTATCTGTAGTCTACAGGTAAAGTCTACAGCGTAGACATACGGTGAGAGCGTCCCTGGTTCCGTTCTTGTGGACGGCATGGTGTTTATGAACCGCTGTCCTTGTGCAGGACACGGGATACCGCTGCTGTAGCCGAACGGTGGCACCGAGCACTGAGCGAAGGGAAGCCGCAATGGCACATTCGCAGTTCGACATCTTCCTGCAGGAAGCTACCCACTTTGACCAGGTCTCAGGATCCAACCTGGACCGTGACCGCCTCTATGGGCTTTACACGAGCTGGTGCTTCATCAACCAGCAGGCACCCGGCCCCGAATCGAATTTCTGGGCAGCCATGAAGCACAAGGTTTCACTCCGCCACAACGGGCTTCGGATGAAGGGCCCTGCCGCGGCCGACTACATCCTGAGCAGCTACCCGCGGCTGTCTTGAAACTCCGGCCCTCTCCGTAAGGGCTCCGGCCGGCCCTCGGAACATGATTTAATGCTGTGGCACTTGCGTGCCACAGCATTTTTCGTCCTGAACGCCTAGCCCGTCGCTGAAGCCGGCAGCGGTGTCCTCGCCCCATTCGAGCGCCGCCCCGAGCCATGGTTTTCCCGGTCAGGGGCGCCCGCAGCTGCCGGGCGGCATCGGCTTGCGCCGCACCTGCATCGGCTGCAGCTGCCAGGCCCACCAGGGCCAGAAGGCTGATGAGGAGCCCGGCCACCACGGAGACGAGGGAACGTGGACGGCTGCGGCGGACCGCGGGGTGCGACGTGTTTCCCCGGATGCTGACAAGAACCCCCCCCCCCGGCACTCATTGCTCTGGCGTCGGGGGTGCCCCACCCTAGGAACCTTATCGCCTTGGGCGCCTGCTGAATTACGGAACATGACGACGGCGGCGATGCGGGTTTTCGCGGCAGGTGTTACGTTTTTGGGGAGTAATGAGTACCGGTGTGAAGCCCTGACTGGCCGGTCGGCAACCCTCCCTTTCGCGGCGGGGTGCCTCAGGTGAATACTCGGCATATCGACCGATTCGAGCTGCAAGCGTGAAAGAAGGAGTTCCGTCATGTCTGACGCACCTGCCCCCGAGGAAAGACTGTCCTACCGCCTTATCAGCGGCGCGGACAACCGTGAATTCTGTGAGCGGATCTCCAACGCCCTTGCCGAAGGCTACGTGCTGCACGGCAGCCCGGCTGCAACCTTCAACGGCACCAGCGTGATCGTGGCGCAGGCGATCGTCCTTCCGTCAGCGATCGCTTCCGCAGATGCCGCCGTGGCCACCGCCGTGGACCAGCTCGACGCCGCTGGAGACCTCGAATTCGACGGCGAGGGGCACGCATGAGCTACGCAGGAGACCTGACCCCGGAGGAAGCCTGGGCCAAGCTGGAGCAGGGCGCCATCCTGGTGGACGTCCGCACGGAGGGCGAATGGGCCCACATCGGCATCCCGGACACAAAGGCCACGGACAACGATCCGCTGTTCATCCAATGGACCTTCCCCGGCGGCATCCCCAACCCGCGCTTCGTCCAGGACCTCAAGGAGCAGGCGCCGGAAGACCCGAGCGCGGAACTGGTGTTCCTGTGCCGCTCCGGCCAGCGCTCCATTGCCGCGGCCACCGCCGCCACCCAGGCCGGCTTCACGTCCTACAGCGTGCTGGAAGGCTTCGAAGGCGAGCCGGACCATTACGGCGAACGTACCGTCAATGGCTGGAAGAACCGCGGCCTGCCCACCAACCTCGGAAAGAACTAAGTGAGCTTCAACCAAGACGCCCCCGGCTGGAACCCCGACACACAGGCCGTCCGCGGCGGCCTTGACCGAACCAACTTCCAGGAAACGTCCGAGGCCATCTTCCTGAATTCCGGCTTCGTCTACGAGTCCGCCGCGGCAGCCGAACGCGCATTCACCGGCGAGGATGAGCGCTTTGTCTACTCCCGCTACGGCAACCCGTCGGTGGCCACATTCCAGGAACGGCTCAGGCTGCTGGAAGGCACTGAGGCATGCTTCGCGACGGCGTCGGGAATGTCCGCGGTGTTCACTGCCCTTGGTGCCCTGCTGGCTGCCGGCGACCGGGTGGTGGCCGCCCGCTCACTGTTCGGTTCGTGCTTTGTGATCCTGAACGAGATCCTGCCCCGTTGGGGTGTGGAGACGGTCTTCGTGGACGGCCCGGACCTGGACCAGTGGCGGGAGGCACTCTCCAAGCCCACCGCCGCCGTCTTCTTCGAATCCCCGTCCAACCCCATGCAGGAGATCGTGGACATCGCCGCCGTCAGCGAACTGGCGCACGCGGCCGGTGCAACGGTGGTGGCGGACAACGTCTTTGCCACTCCCCTGCTGCAGCGCTGTGGCGACCTCGGTGCGGACGTCATCGTCTACTCCGGCACCAAGCACATCGACGGGCAGGGCAGGGTGATGGGCGGGGCCATCCTCGGTACCAAGGAGTTCATCGACGGCCCGGTCAAGCAGCTGATGCGCCACACCGGCCCAGCGCTTTCCGCCTTCAACGCCTGGGTCCTGACCAAGGGCCTGGAAACCATGGGCCTGCGGGTCAACCATTCCTCCGCCACGGCCCTGCGGCTGGCAGAGTGGCTGGAAGAACAGCCGGCTGTGAGCTGGGTGAAGTACCCGCTGCTGAAGTCGCACCCGCAATACGCCCTGGCGGCAAAGCAGATGAGCGCCGGCGGCACGGTGCTGACGCTGGAGCTGTCTCCTTCCGCCGGGCGTTCGGCGAAGGAAGCGGCGTTCGCGCTGCTGGACGGGCTGCGCATCATCGATATCTCCAACAACCTCGGCGATTCCAAGTCCCTGATCACCCACCCCGCCACCACCACGCACCGCGCCATGGGGCCGGAGGGGCGTGCCGCGATCGGCTTGAGCGACGGAGTGGTCCGGTTGTCCGTAGGCCTTGAGGACCCTGAAGACCTTATCCGCGACCTGGAACAGGCACTGAAGCAGATCTAGCCGGGCTGGACGTCGAGGCGGATTTGGACGCTGTCACCAGCGCTGAGGTTTCTTCCGCGATCTCGTCAGCGATGTTCGCGGGAACGGTCAGGAAGTGCCATGGCGCTTCACCCGGGTGCAACCAGAGTTCAGCCTCAAATACGTACGACGGCGTCACGCGGCAGAATATGCCACGGCCACCTGGCAGGCGCCATGGGGCCAGCTACCTGACATAAGTCCAAAGGGTGCGGCAGCCGCTGCCTCCACTGCCTGCTGGGCGCACTGCCCGCTGCCTGTCGGATTCAAATGTCGGACCCTCGTTGGATGATGTGGGTATGGGAATCAGCATCGGTGTTGGGGCAGTGACGGAGGGTATCTCTGCCTCTGTTGCTGCCCTTGATGCGCTGGACCTTGAAGACGCTGTTCTGGATTCCGATGCTCATGGCGGCACTGACGTGGACGTGTTGCAGCGTCGGTACGAACTGCGGCTGGAACGGCTCGCGGTGGTGAAACGGCTCGAGGGCCAGCTCGCCGCGGTGAAAGCCCGCGATGTTGCCGACGCCGTGCAGATCCAACACGCGATGCTTGCCCCGAACGCCCCCGTACAGGAGCGCACCTATGCGGAGATGTCCGCCGTGGAGGAGATCGCCGGGATCCTGACCATCAGCTCCCCAGCTGCCAGCGCCCTCGTGGACCAGTCTCGCCGGGTCTCCTGCTTGCCGCCAGTGATGGATGCCCTGTCGGCGGGGGCCGTGTCCTGGCAGCACGCAAGAATTGTTGCCGACGAAACCGAAGGCCTCACCCCTGCCGGCGCCGCGGGTTTGGTGGCGCACTTCTTCGACCCCGACGCACCCAATCCCGCCCGCGGCGCCACCCCCGGCGACCTCATCCCGTCCCGGTTCCGGGCCAAGGTCCGTGCGTGGCGGGAACGCCACCACCCCGAATCGATCGAAAAGCGCCACGCCAAAGGAGTCGCAGACCGGCGAATGGAATACACCCCCGACCGCGACGGCATGGCCTGGCTCTCCCTCTACCTGCCCGGACACACCGCATCTGCCATCTGGAACCGCACCACCGCCACCGCCCGCGGACTCCAAAGCCCCGACGAACCCCGCACCCTCACCCAACTCCGCCCCGACATCGCAGCATCCCTCCTGCTAGGCGAGGGCAATACCGCTGAGCTTGGGAAGGTCCCCACCCCGCGGGCCGATGTCCTGGTGACCGTGCCGGTGTTCGCTCTGCTCGGTATCACGGATGAGCCGGCGGAATTGGACGGCTTCGGTCCCATCCCGGCATCGATGGCCCGGACACTGGTCGCGGACGGGGCTGATTCGTTTTACCGGGTGCTGGTCGACCCCCGCTACGGGGCGCCTTTGGAGATCGGCCGCACCCGCTACCGGCTCCCAGAGACCATCAAACAATGGATCAGGATGCGGGACCGCAGATGCACCTTCCCCGGCTGCAGCAACCACACCCCGGACAACGACATCGACCATGGGACCGCCTGGGAAGACGGGGGAAGCACCGGGATCAGCAACCTGGCCCAGCTCTGCCACAAACATCACCGGCTCAAACACAACTCCCGGTGGGTACCCGATACCGCGGCCCCGAATGAGCCACCAGGCTGGACCTCACCCACCGGCCGGCACTACACACCCGACCACCCCACCCCCGAACCAACCCACTGGCCGCCAGGCACGCTGCCCGGGCAGCGAAGTCTCATGGAGGAAGCACTTCTGCAGCTCCTCGCTGCCTAAATCCGCAGCGCCAGCTCGGGAGGGCACGGTCGAACACGCGGGCAGAGTTTTCTCGCTCAGCCTGCTTCGCGATAGATCATCGGCTCTCCGCCGGTGGCAACAATCGCTGCCCTTAGGCCTACATTGTTTGTTTTGTCGCCTGCTGCTTAGTGGGAAGCGAAGCCAAGGCCAGGTAGCGCATCACCAGGGCGGCTGAAATCAGCGCCGCCGAGAACGGCAGGCACCCCTGGGCGGCCAATACATAGACTTGCGTCAGGGCAAAGAAGAAGCCGTTTGAACCGTTGAACGTCTGAGTGCCCAGCGTCTGCATGAACGTATTTGCGAACAAGAGAATCAACAGACCAATAGCGCCCAGGACCACTCCTGCCCACAAAGTACGCCGGTACAACGTCGACTTCGGGTTTCCAGTCATTCCATCCCCCAAGGAAAGGGCAGCTCATGCTGCCGCCGATGACTCACCTAAGCACGGCGTGCCATCCCTTACAAGCGGGATGTCCGCGAGGACCGTCTCAGGCCTGGCGTACGCGCAGCAGCTCCGGCGTTGTCCCCACCTCTGACAGGTCCAGCGAACCGCGCATGGTGACGTGGACGGCCTGGCGGACCACAGCGCCGAACCCCATGTCCTCCGGCGGCGGCCCGGCCAGGGCCTTGTCGCGTGCACGGCGTTGTTCGGCCGCCCCTGTTCCGCGGGCGATGATGTCCTCCACACCCTGCCGTGCAAGGGCCAGCTCGCCCTGTTCGTCCAGCACCGGCGCCAGGTAATCAACCAGCGAACGGACTACATCCGCCGCGGGAGCGGGCCGGAAGTTCCCGAAGTCCAGGAGCTCACCGCTGAGCCCCTCGCTACTGGCCTGCCAGGACGCCATCCGCAGCAGGACAGTAGGCACCGGTGCCGGATCGACATCCTCGCGCCACTCCCGGCTGGCGGATTCCACCAGCGCCCGGACCAGCACCGCGATCAGAGCGGCGTCCTCGGCCCGAAGGCAGACATCCGCCACTCGGACTTCCACGGTGGGATGGTTGCGGGAAAGCCGGGCATCGAAGTAGAGCATGCCCTCATCGAGCATGACGCCGGTCTCCAGCAGTCGGGTGACCACGCGGCGGTAAGCGGCGTAGGTGCCGTAAATGCCTGCAGGCCCTGCTGTAGGCCATCTGTTCCAGGCCTGCGTCCGGTAGCTCTCGAATCCGGTAGGTACGCCATTCCAGAACGGCGAATTGGCGCTCATTGCCGTCAGCACCGCAAGTTTGTCGCGGATGCGGTCCAGGACGGCAACCCCTTCTTCCGGCGATTCGATGTAGGTATGGACGTGGAAGCCGCAGGTCAGTTGTTCCTGGGCGGTAAGTCCAAAGCGCTCCAGCATCCTGGCATAGCGGGGATCGGGCGTGGTGTGCGTGGTGGAAGCAAGCGGTGAGGTGGCGAGCGCAGCCACCCTTGCATCATGCTTCCGTGCCGCCTGGTCCGCGAGCGTCCGGCCAGCCCGGATCTGTACCAGCAGCCGCTCGTAGTCCAGGCACGGCCGGGTCTGCGTCTCGATCTGCTCAAGCTTCAGCTCGGCACTCAGGCCCATCTCGTCGTCGTAATCCGCTTGGTTTCCGCCGTGGTGGACGTTCGAATCCGCAGGGAGATCATCCGCCGCCACGTGGTGGCCGGCGAGGAGGGCGTCAGCCAGGGCGAGCGGTTCCCCGGACTCCGGATCTACGATCAGGAGTTCTTCCTCAACGCCGAATGTACGCATACGAACATTCTGCGACAGCAGCGGGGCATTGGAACTGTGGCCCGCCGTTCATGACGAAGCGTGAATGCTCAGTCCTGGAAGTACTCCACCTTTGCACCGATGGTGTTAAGACGTTCCGCCAAGTCCTCGTAACCGCGCTCGATCACGTAGATGTTGCGCAGTTCGGAGACGCCGCGTGCGGCCAGCATGGCCAGCAGCAGGCAGGCCGCAGGCCGGAGCGCCGGCGGGCAGCCCACCTCGGCGGCACGCCATTTGGTGGGCCCGTTGACATAGATCCGGTGCGGATCCAGCAGCTGCACCTGGGCGCCAAGCCGGTTCAGCTCGGTCAGGTAGATCGCCCGGTTCTCGTAAACCCAGTCGTGGATCATGGTCTGGCCTTGCGCGTTCGCAGCAATCACGGCGAAGAACGGCAGGTTGTCGATGTTCAGCCCAGGGAAAGGCATGGGATGGATCTTGTCCTCGGGGGCACGCAGCTCGGAGGGCTTGGTGGTGACGTCCACCAGGCGGGTGCGCCCGTTGCGGGCCATGTACTCGCCCGAAACCTCGAGCTTCTGCCCCATCTGGCCCAGGGTGGCCAACTCGATCTCCATGAACTCGATGGGCACGCGCCGCACGGTGACCTCTGAATTGGTGACGATGCCGGCCGTGATGAGGCTCATCGCCTCAATGGGGTCCTCGGACGGGAAGTACTCGATTTCGGCGTCAATTTCAGGCTTGCCCGTGATCTTCAGGGTGGTGGTGCCCACGCCCTCGATGGTGACGCCGAGCATCTGCAGGTAGAAGCACAGGTCCTGCACCATGTAGTTGGGGCTGGCGTTGCGTATCACGGTGGTCCCGGCCCGGTGGGCTGCGGCCATGATGGCGTTCTCGGTGACCGTATCCCCTCGCTCGGTGAGGACGAAGGAGCGGTCCCGGGTGTCGCCGGGGGGTGCCTGGACGCCATAGAAACCGGCGGTGGCCTCCACGGAAAGGCCGAACTCACGCAACGCCTGCATGTGGGGTTCCACGGTGCGGGTACCAAGGTCGCAGCCGCCGGCGTAGGGCAGGCGGTACTCCCGCGACTCGTCCAGCAGGGGTCCCAGCAGCATGATGACACTGCGGGTTCGCCGTGCAGCGTCCACGTCCATCGCGTCCAGGTTTAGGACCGCGGGGCGGCGGAGGCGCAGGTCGGTGTCGTTGAGCCAGGTGCACTCCACGCCGATGCTGGTCAGCACCTCAACGATGCGGTTGACTTCCTCGATCCGGGCCAGCCGGCGGAGCACGGTGGTGCCGCGGTTGATCAGGCTGGCGCACAGCAGTGCGACGCCGGCGTTCTTGCTGCTGTTGACGTCCACAGCGCCGGACAGGGTTCGTCCGCCCTCGACCCGCAGGTGCGTCATCTGCGGCTTGCCGACGTTGACGATGCTCCGGTCAAAGATGTTTTCCAGCCGCTGGATCATCTTCAGGCTCAGGTTTTGCTTGCCCTGTTCCATCCGGGCGACGGCACTTTGGCTGGTGCCAAGTTCGGCGGCCAACTGGCCCTGCGTCCAGCCCTTCTCGGTCCGGGCGTCCTTCAGCATGGCGGCAACGTGCTCAGCGGTTTCCTGCGTCATAACCACAAATATATCATAAATGAGTTATTCACTCCGCTAGCGGTCCTACGTCAGCCGCGCCGGAAAGGCTTTACCCGGACTGTGCGATACGGGACGCACGCACTGGGCCCATCAGCTGCCCAGCCACACCATGTTCCACGTTCCCGCCGCAAGAGCCGCCGCCAGGGAAAGCCCGGCCATCACCACGCCGCCAGCCACCACGCCCAGGTCCAAGGCGCTGAAAGTGGATTCCCGCGCCCACGTCCTGTTGCCGCCGCCAAAGCCGCGCGCCTCCATGGTTACGGCGAGCCGGGACGCGCGGCGGATTGCCTGCACCAGGAGCCCGAAACTCTGCCCCAGCGTCGCTTTGACCCGCTGGCCCACGCTGCCGCGCGAGCCCACGCCGCGCGCCCGCCGTGCCATCCCGATAGTTTGCCATTCCTCGGCCATGAGCCCCACCAAGCGCATCGCGGC
This sequence comes from Paenarthrobacter sp. 22069, assembly GCF_052046035.1. Lineage (NCBI taxonomy): Bacteria > Bacillati > Actinomycetota > Actinomycetes > Micrococcales > Micrococcaceae > Paenarthrobacter > Paenarthrobacter sp. 22069. The sequence continues at coordinate 137,616 of NZ_JBQEQF010000005.1, forward strand.
CAGGGTCCCCAGTACGAACCGGTGCGGTAGCCGCGCCTTCTGCGCCAGCGCATCGGCGAGGTCCGTCGGGTCGGTGCAGCTCATCAGCAGGACCGCCGGCAATGCAATGGCAAAGCCGCGCAGGAGGAAGCCGATACCCAGCTGCAGCGAGCCTTGGCTCATGGTCCAGATGCCGACGTCGAGCAGGATCCTTCCGCTGTCCGGCGCCAGGATGGAGGTGCTCCACCCGCCCACGGCGGCGGCGAGGATCAACGGCCATCCACGCTGCCACAGCAGGGTCAGGGTGAGTCCGGCCAAGGGAAACAGCAGCAGTTCGAAGACCAGGGCCACGGAGGCCGACACCCAGTCGATCGACAGTGCCAGGACCGCCGTGATAAGGAGGACGGCCCCGAATTTACTCAGGGGGTTGGCCCGGGCCAGGAGGGCACGGTTGCCGGCCAGGGTGAGTTCCTGCCTCATGGCGCCACCGCTTCCGTCGCGGCCATCCGGAGCTCCACCCCGCCCAACGCCGCCGTGAATTCGGCGTCGTGGGTCACGGACACCACGGCGGTGCCGGCATCCAGCAGTTCGGACAGGAACGAGGCCAGCTCGGCCCACGTGTTGGCATCCTGGCCGAAGGTGGGTTCGTCCAGGACCAGTACCTGGGGGCTGGCGGCGAGGACGGTGGCCACGGAAAGCCGCCGTTTTTCGCCGCCGGAGAGCGTATAGGGGTTGGCGTCCACCAGTTGGGTGAGCCGCAGCCGCTCCAGCAGTTCATCAACCCGGTCCTCGCCGTGGCCCAGGTGCCGGGGGCCGAACAGCAGCTCATCGAGCACCTTGCCCGTGACGAACTGGTGCTCCGGCTCCTGGAACACTGTCCCCACCCGCGAAATCAGTTGCTCGGCCTTCCAGTTGTAGGGGTCGATTCCCGCGCCACGGCTGAGGTCCAGCGTGGCGGAAACCTTCCCGGAGACGGGCTCCAGCAGCCCGGCAAGAGTCAGCGCGAACGTGGACTTCCCGGCGCCGTTGGGACCGGTGATGGCGAGGGCCTGGCCGGCGCGGACCTGGGCCGCCAACCCTTCCTGGACCGGGACGGCCGGAATCCTGCGGAGGCCCTTGCGGCGTGGACGTCCGCGGGAGACAGCAAGCTGTTCGGCGGCCAGCAGGAGGTTCCCGGTGCCGGGGGCGGGAACCTCGGAACGGCCGCGGGTAGCCGGTACGTAGCCAGGGACCCACACACCGGCCGCCGCGAGCATGGCGCGGGCGTCGCTGAGCACCCGGTCCGGAGGCCCGTCCAGGAGCACGGCAGGGTCGGCAGCGGAACCCGGCTGGAGTACGACGATCCGGTCCACCAGGTCCTTCCATACGGAAACCCGGTGCTCCACCACAACCAGGGTGGCCCCCGTCTTGTCCAGGCAGCGGGCAACGGCGTCCCGGACTTCCAGGACCCCGTCCGGGTCAAGGTTGGCTGTGGGCTCGTCCAGCAGGATCAGCCCGGGGCGCATCGCCAGGATGCCCGCCAGCGCCAATCGCTGCTTCTGCCCGCCGGACAGGGCCGACGTCGAGTGGTCCAGCGGGAGGTGGGAGAGGCCGACGTCGGCAAGCGCCTCGTGCACTCGCGCCCAGATAGCGTCCCGGGGCACCGCAAGATTTTCGGCACCGAAGGCGACGTCGTCGCCCACGCGGGACAGGACCACCTGGGTTTCGGGGTCCTGCTGCACCAATCCGGCGCGCCCGCGCTGGGCGCGGGGCACGGCGCCGTCAATGAGCAGCGAACCGGACTCGTCGGCGTCGCCTGCCTCGCCGTCGTCGTTAATGTCGCCCAGCACCCCGGCAAGCGCATGCAGAAGCGTGGACTTCCCGGCCCCCGAGGGACCGAGCAGCAGCACCCGCTCACCAGGGCTGATGTCCAGGTCGAGGGCATGGACGGCAGGCCTGGTCCGCCCGGCATGCCGCCAGCCCCAGCCGCGCGCGCTAACGGCGGCGGGGCGGACCGCCGCGGCGGCGTCCTGGGAAGCCATCAGGAGAAGACTGGCTCCGTGGCGGCCTTGCGGGATGCGAAGGAGCTGAGCACTCCGGTGCGCGCCAGGCCCCGGGTGGCCAGCCAGGACAGGGCGCCGGCGATAACCGCGCCTGACACCATGCAGAACAGGATGTAGGCGAGCTTGTCCCCGCCGGAGTACGCGATGTTCCAGCCCCACGGCGCGAACGAGTCGTTCAGGCCACAGAACAGGCCCGCGGCCGCGCCGGCCAGCAGGGACACCGGCAGGTTGAACTTGCGGTAGACGAAGATGGCGAAGATGATTTCCGCTCCCAGGCCCTGGACGAAGCCGGAGAACAGGACGGACGCGCCGTACTGGGAGCCCATGAGGAGCTCGCCCGTGGCGGCCACGGTCTCACAGAACAGGGCGGCCCCGGGCTTGCGGATGATCAGCATCCCCAGGACACCGGGGATCATCCATCCGCCGGCGATCAGGCCGTTCAGGGGCGGGTAGGCGGCGTTCATCGGCACGGATACCGCGGCCGCGGCCTGGTCCCAGGCCCAGAAAATAACGCCTCCGGCGATGGCCACCAGCGCGGCGACCACGATGTCCACGACGCGCCAGGACTTACTGGTGGTCTTCTTGATTGCTGCAGTGCTCATTGAATCCTCCTGGGAAACAGGAGGGGAAAGTGGACCCGGCTGGCGGCCTGTAGCCGTGCAGCCGCGACACTTTGAGAACTCGACTCCCTTGCGCCGGTACTAACCGGATCAGGTTCGAGGGTCTGCGGCTGTCCGCACTCTCAGCGCCCACCTGCGGTTCCCGGCTGGTGCCGGATGGCCGACGGCGGCGCTCCCCTGTCGTTTTTAGTGTTGCGTTGAATTTGGGTAAGGCTTTTTGCCCTTCCAGGCGTGCACAAGTTTACACCGGTAAGCCCCTGATGGAGGGCTCCTGGCGCCTATCCTCCGGGATGTGACCAGGCCGGCGGCCTGCTGAGGCAAGGCCTTAGCTTTTATTAGTAATCATGCTTACTATATTGGTTCCCGGGATCGACGCGGACAGGGTGAAGGAGCTCCGTCCGCGGTCACGGAAACAGCCCGGCAGAACAAGGAGCACCATGAGAATTCCGGAAACCAGAGGCCCTGTCAGCAGCGCCCTCTTCGCGGCCCTGGCACAGGCTCCTGATTCGGCGGGGGCAGAGCTGGACGCACTGCACCGGCAGGTGGCGGGGCGGTTGGCCCAAACCACCGACATCATCGGCGACGAGGACATCCAACTGGCCCTCTTCTGCCTCTACGAGCTGCACTACTCGGGCCTTGACGGCGTCTCCGACGCCTGGGAGTGGGAGCCGGGGCTGATCCGGGTGCGGCGGCTGATCGAGGAACCCTTTGAAGCGGCCCTCCGTTCTGCGGCCCGGCAGGCAGCAGGAAACCTCGAACTGCCCGCCGGGGTTTCCATGACCAGCGACGCTGTGGCCGATGTCCTCTTCGGCCTTGCCGCCGGGGACACCGGCCCCAGCGTCTCCCGTTTCGTTGCCCGAAAGGCAAGCCTGGACCAACTCAAGGAGTTCCTGGTCCACAAATCCGTGTACCAGCTGAAGGAAGCCGATCCCCACACCTGGGCGATCCCGCGCCTCAGCGGACGGCCCAAGGCGGCACTGGTGGAAATCCAGGCGGACGAATACGGCGGCGGGCGCCCGGACCGGATGCACAGCGCGCTGTTCGCCCGGACCATGCGGGGCCTGGGCCTGGACGACTGCTACGGCGCCTACGTCGATGCAGTTCCCGCCGTCTCCCTGGCATCGGTGAACCTCATGTCGCTGTGCGGCCTGAACCGGCGGCTCCGCGGCGCCATCACCGGCCACCTGGCCATCTATGAAATGACGTCTTCCCAGCCCAACCGCTTCTACGGCAACGGATTCCGCCGGCACGGTTTCGGCGCGGACATCACCCACTACTTCGACGAGCATGTGGAGGCCGACGCCGTCCACGAGCAAATTGCGGGGCGGGACCTGGCAGGCGGCCTGGTGGAAGCAGAGCCGGAGCTCCTCGCGGATGTCCTGTTCGGGGCGACTGCCGTCATGGCCATCGACAGCCGCCTGTCGAACCACCTGATGTCCTCCTGGGAAGCCGGCAAATCTTCGCTCCGCATGGCCGTGCCGGCGGCAGCATGACCGCGGCCCGCACTGCAGCGACTCATGACGTCGTGGCGCCCGACGCAGAATACATCCTTCCCCTTCGATGGGCCTCGGACTCGGGCCTGGCCGAATTATCGGCCTACCTCCGGCACCTCGTGGACTGGATACCCGTGACCGTGGTGGACGGCTCGGATCGGGCCCTTATCGAGAGCCACCGTGCCGCGTTTCCCCCGGCCGTTCGCCTCATCCCGCCGGACCAGCAGCACGTTTCCGCCGGAGCACAACCCAGCGGGTACGGGCGCGGCAGCAACGGGAAGGTGGCCGGGGTGATGGCCGGGGTGCGCGCCTCGGAGGCGGAGTTCCTCGTCATTGCCGACGACGACGTCCGCTACACGCGCGAGGCCCTGGCCGCCGTCGTGCATCACCTCAGGTCGGCGGACGTGGTGCGGCCGCAGAACTACTTTGCGCCGCTCCCCTGGCACGCCCGCTGGGACACGGCCAGGACGCTGCTCAACCGCGCCTGGTCCGCCGACTATCCGGGGACGCTGGCAGTTCGGCGCAGCGCCCTCCTGGCCACGGACGGCTACGCGGGAGTCCTGTTCGAAAACCTGGAACTTATCCGGACCATCAAGGCCGCCGGCGGCACCGAGCGGATCCTCCCCGGCCTGTTCGTGGCGCGCAGGCCACCCACTGCACGGCATTTCATCCGGCAACGCGCCCGGCAGGCCTACGACGACTTCGCCCAGCCGCGGCGGCTCCTTGCCGAGTTGGCCTTGCTCCCCGCAGTTGCCGGTACCGGCCTGCTTCCTGCCATCTTGCGGCGGGTGGCCCTTTTGGCTCTGGCGGGAGCGGCCGTGGCCTGCGCAGAAGCAGGACGACGGCGGGACAACGGGACGGCCGTTTTTCCAGCCTCAGCTGCATGGTTCGCGCCGCTCTGGGCCCTGGAGCGGGCCGCCTGCGTTTGGCTGGCCGTCTTTTTCGGGCTGGCAGGCGGCGTCCCCTACGCCGGCGGCCGGATCAGGACGGCGGCACACAGCGAAGCGGAACTGCGGCGGCGCCATGCCGGAAAGCTGGCCGCGGCCTGCCGGACGCAGGCACCAACCATGGATGCGGTGCCGGCATGACGCCCAAAGAGGAGCACGACCCCCAACAGCGACACGACCCAGGACAGCAGCATGATCCCGGACAGCAAGGAACAGGAGGCAACGTGGACCAGGAATCCGCGGCGGGCTCAATAGTGGTGTGCCCGGACGGGCCCTTGATCGTCAGGGGCGGGTTCGAGATCGTCACCCCCTCGGGGGATGCCGTGCCCCGGGAACGAAAGACCGTGGCGTTGTGCCGGTGCGGGGCCTCGGCGATCAAACCCTACTGCGACGGCACGCACAAAATGATCAAGTTCCGCACCGAACCACCAACCGCCTAGTTCACCAGGCCCGTCCGCCCGCCACGTCCTTGCCATGACCGGCACGGCTGTCGGGCTAGGGTGGAGGCAGTCCGTTTTCCGCCGCCGCAAGGAGTTACAGGAATGAACCTATTCATCAAGCTGCTCGGGACCGGGGTGAGCCTGGGTGCGGGCCTGGCCGGCACCAAGCTGGTCAACACCATCTGGGAAAAGACCACCGGCCAGAAGGCACCCACGGGCAAGCACGAGGATGTCCCCACCAGCCTGCGTTCGGCGCTGACCTTTGCGCTGATCTCGGCGTCGGTCAGTGCCATCATCCAGGTCCTGGCCAACCGGGGCACCCAGCGCGCCATCGCCCGCTTCGCCAAGACCCAGGACATCGTCTAAGGCAGGACAGCGTCCAACACTGCGTTACCCGCCGTCGCCGGGGCCGTCCTTCAGGGCAGTCTCGGCGGCGGCTTTCTGCACCACGGCCTCCAGTTCGTCGGAGGTAAGCAGTTCCCGGTGCAGGTGCTTGGTGCGGTAGCCCGCCCGGCCCACCATGTGCGCCGACACGGGCACCGTGAGCAGCTGGAAGATCCACGCCACCACCAGGACCGGCCACACCCACCACGTGCGCATCTGCAACCCGATGGCCGCCAGCAGCAGGAACAGGCCCAGCACCTGGGGTTTGGTGGCGGCATGCATCCGGCTCAGCAGGTCCGGGAAACGGAGCAGGCCAACGGCGGCGCCGAGGGACAGGAGCGCCCCCACCACCATGAACACCGCGGAGACGGCGTCGATCCATCCATCAGGTCCGGAGAAGTCAGGATTCATCAGGCTTCACCCTCCGGTCAGCGACGAACCTGGCCACGGTCACGGATCCGATGAATCCGATGATGGAGATGGCCACCACCAGCATGAGGTTGTTCAGGTGGCGGTTCACCGCCATATCGATGCACAACGCCCCGGCAAGGATGGCCAGCAGCACATCCGCTGCCAGCACCCGGTCAAGCAGCGACGGGCCCCTGGCAATCCTGATGATGGCGCCGGCCGCCGCCAGCGAGAAGATCACGGCTGAAACAGCCAGGACAACCTGCATCATGCGGCGGCCTCCAATCGGACGGCTTCAAGTTCTTCCGGCGTGCCCATGATGCGGATCAGGCCTGCCTCGATGGACCGGACCTCGTTCCGCAGGCCCTCCACGTCTTCCTTGGAGGTGATGTTGAGCGCGTGCAGGTAGAGGGTGGATGTGGAGCGGTCCACCTCCACCACCAGGGAGCCGGGGATGAGGGAGATGACGTGGCCGGTGGCGGTGACGATCAGGTCCTGGTGGCTGCGCAGCCTCACCGCGACGACGGCGTTGGTCACCTTGGGGCCGCGGACGGTGGCCAGGTACAGGACCTGGGCACTGGCCACCACCACTTTCCCCAGGAAGGCCAGGGCAAAGGACACGGCGTAGAGGACGTTGAAACGGCCGCCGAGCTCCACGGGCGGAAGGTAGAAGAGCCTGGCCACGCCCACCGCCAGGAGGGCGCCAAACAGGAGGTTCCCGGCACTGAAATCGTGCCACAGCGCGCCCCAGACGATCACCAGCCAGACCAGGAGCGGCAGTTCCTGCCGCAGCGAAATGCGTTTCCGGCTCATCGCGTACCTCCTGCTCCGGCAGGCGCCGGAACCTGGACATCACTGCCCAGGACCGACTGGATGTACGGGGCCCGGTCCAGCATGTCCCGCGCGGCCCGGTCGGAGAGCCCGAACAGTGGCCCCGCGAAGACCGTCAGGGCAATGCCCAGCACCACCAGGCCCGCGGTGGAACCCACCATGGTCCGCGGCAGGAGCGTTACCGTGTTGAGTTTGGCCCCGGGTCCGGAAATCCGCGCCGATGGCGTTGCGAGGAGCACAGGATCCGGGTGCTCGGCGTCAGTGGGCCTGCGCCAGAAGGCGCGGTTCCAGACCCTGGCGACGGCCAGCAGCGTCAGCAGGCTGGTCACCACCCCGCCGATCACCAACGCGTAGGCAAGGGGGGTGCCGAGTTCGATGCCGGCCTGGATCAGCCCCACCTTGCCCAGGAACCCGGAGAACGGAGGTATGCCGGCCAGGTTCATCGCGGGGATGAAGAACAGCAGTGCCAGCATGGGCGACAGTTTGGCCAGTCCGCCCAGCCGGTCCACGGACGAGCTGCCGCCGCGGCGTTCGATGAGGCCGGTGACCAGGAAGAGGCTGGTTTGGATGGTGATGTGGTGGGCAACGTAGAAGACCGCCGCCGCCAGGCCCACTGCAGAGGACATCGCCAGCCCGAAGACCATGTAGCCGATGTGGCTGACCAAGGTGAATGACAGGAGCCGCTTGATGTCGCTTTGGGCCAAGGCACCGAGGATGCCCACCACCATCGTCAGCAGCGCCACCACCATCAGGGGCGTGTTGAGGGTGTCGCCGGGGAACAGCAGCGTCTCGGTCCGGACCATCGCATAGACACCCACCTTGGTCAGCAAGCCGGCGAACACGGCGGTGACGGGCGCGGGTGCGGTGGGGTACGAGTCGGGGAGCCAGAAGGACAGCGGGAACACGGCGGCCTTGATGCCGAACGCCACCAGCAGCATCACGTGCAGCAGGGTCCTGGTGCCCTGGTCCAGCTCGCCCAGCTTGATGGCCAGGTCCGCCATGTTGACGGTTCCGGTGGCCCCGTACACCATGGCGATGGCGATCAGGAACAGGACCGAGGACACGACGGACACCACCACATAGGTGACGCCGGCCCGGATGCGCGGCCCCGTCCCACCCAGGGTCATCAGCACATAGCTTGCGGTCAGCAGGATCTCGAAGCCGACGTAGAGGTTGAAGAGGTCCCCGGAGAGGAAGGCGTTGGACACCCCTGCCACCAGGATCAGGTAGGTGGGGTGGAAGATCGAGACCGGGGCGTCGTGGTCGCCGTCGGCCATGCCCTGCCCGGTGGCGTACACCAGCACGGCCAGGCTGATGGCGGAGGACACCACCAGCATCAGCGAGGAGAACTGGTCAACCACCATGACAATGCCCCACGGCGGAAGCCAGCCGCCGATGGTCACCGCGGCTGTCCCGCTGTTCCACGCCGAGGCGAGCAGAAGGCATTCGAGCGCCAGGGTCAGCGAGAGCACGGCGATGCTCACCGCCCGCTGGGCCCGGGAGTGCCGGATCAGCAGGAAGGTGAGGGCGGCACCCAGGATGGGAAGTACGACGGCGAGCGGGGCCAGGCTGGGGATGTTCACTGTCCGCCTCCTTCCGGGTGGGGGTCAACGTTGAGGGAGCCGGGTTGTTCCTCCGCGGCGGCGTGTTCGGCGGGCATCTCCCGGCCGCCTGCCAACACTGTGGCCACCGGCCGGTCGGTTTCCCGGTCCTCCCTGGTTCCGGAACCTGCATGGTTGGAGACGTCCCGGCCATCCGTGCCGAGCATGGTGAGCGGAAATTCGGAGGTTTCCGCGGGGACCTCGGCGTCGTCCTCCGCATCGAAGCTGGGGGTGGCAGCCACCCTGCGGTCCTCCATGTCGTCCTGGATCTCATCCTGGCGCGCCAGCACCCAGGTCCTGTAGATGATGCCCAGCATGAACGCCGTGACCGCGAACGAAATCACGATCGAGGTCAGGATCAGGGCCTGCGGCAGGGGATCGTTGTAGTCCTGCGCGGGCGTGTCTTTGGTGAAGAGCGGGGCAAGGCCTGCGTAACCGCCGGTGGCCAGGATCAGCAGGTTGGTGGCGTTGGCCAGGAGCATCAGCCCCAGCAGCACCCGGGTGAGGCTGCGTTCCAGAATCAGGTAGATGCCGCACGCGTACAGGGCGCCCATGACGATCAGCAGGGTCAGGTTCACGCTCATGCGGTGCCCTCCGCGGTGGTTGCGGCAGGGACGGCGTCCGGCTCCAACGCTGGTTCCAGGTCGCGTTCTGCTTCCGGTTCCGGTTGCTGCGGGCGGTCCTCGTCCGGCTCATCCTGGTGGGCGGAGGCCGACCGTTGCTCCATGTGTTCGTCGATCTCCGCCCCGAGGCTGCGCAGCACGTCGAGTACCAGGCCCACCACCACGATGTAGACGCCGATATCGAAAATGGTGGAGGTGACGAATTTGATGTCGCCGAACACGGGCAGCCATACCTGGATGATGGCGGACTGGAACACCTGGCCCCCGAGCAGCAGGGGCATCACGCCGGATGCGGCGGCCAGGGCCAGGCCCGTGCCCAGCAGCGCGCCGGCACTGAGCGGCGCGGCCTCGCGCAGTTCGAAGCGTCCGCCGGCCAGGTAGCGGATGGTCAGGGCCAGGCCGGCGGTCAGGCCGCCGGCGAAACCGCCGCCGGGCAGGTTGTGGCCGGCCAGCAGGAGGTAGAGCGAGAAGATGATCATCGAGTGGAAGATCAGCCGGGTGACCACCTCGAAGATGATGGAGCGGCGTTCCGGGGCAAGCGTGCGGCCCGCCACGATCCAGGCGTCACGGGCAGAAGCCGCGAACTTCCGGCTGACGGCCAGGGCCGCGGCGTCCCGGGACCCGGGGTCCACGCCGTGGCGGCGGCCCACGGTGCCCTCGGCCACGGCCGCGGACCGCTGCAGGCGGTCGCCCCGGCCGCGCACGAAAATGAGGCTGGCAACACCGGTGGCGGCGAGCGCCAGGACGCTGATCTCGCCGAACGTGTCCCAAGCCCGGATATCCACCAGGGTCACATTGACCACGTTGAGGCCGCCGCCCCCTTCATAGGCCAGCTGCGGAAACTGCAGGGAGACAGGGATGGCCGTGCGGGCGCCCATGGCGAAAATGGCGGCAAAAACCATGGTCACGCCGAATCCCAGCCCGATGATGACGCGCAGCACCCGATATTTGCCGCCGGTACGGTCCCGCAGTTCGGGCGGCAGGCTCCGCATGGCCAGGACGAACGCCACCAGGATGATGGTCTCCACGAGCATCTGGGTCAGCGCGAGGTCCGGCGCGCCCTGCAGGGCGAAGACCAGCGCGATGCCGTAGCCGGTCACCGACACCATGAGCACGGCAAGGAAGCGTTTGTTCGCCCTGACGGCGGCCAGGGCGCCGATGACGATGCCCACCCCCGCCACAAGCTGCAGCGGGGAATTCGGGTCCACCAGGTAGATGTCTTTCGGCAGGGCGTTGCCGCCAAGCAGGATCGCCGCGAGCGGCAGGACGAACGCCACGCTGAGGATCACGGCGAGGTAGAAGTACAGCGAACCACGCTGGGTGCGGCCGGTGAGCCAGACGGCAACGTCGTCCAGGGCACCGATGGTCAACTGGTACGCGCGGTCGCCGTCCACCCAGCCGGGGACCAGGGACTGGGCCCGGGCCACAGCGTTGCGGCCAAAGTACATTGCCAGGCCCAGCGCGAAGGTGAGGGCCGTCAGCCCCAGCGCGGGGGTGATCCCGTGCCACAGCGCAAGGTGGCCTGCCTGCTCCGCCGGGCTGCCGGCGTCGGGCGCTGTGGAAGCGAACAGCGCGGCATACGGCTGGATCCACCCATCCACCGGCACCGGCCAGAGCCCGTAGGCCAGGGTGAGGAGGCTCAGGACTGCAGGAGCGGCAAGGAAGGAGGGATGGATGGCTTTGAACGGGGTGGGGTCCATGCCGGGCTTTACAGCGAAGGCGCCCCACATGAAACGTGCGCTGTAGGCAAACGTGAGGATCGACCCCACCACCACACCGGCCAGGACCACCATGCCCCACGGGCCGGACTGCAGGTCTCCGGCGTGGTGCACGAACGCTTCCAGCACCGATTCCTTGGCCACGAAGCCGCCCAGCAGCGGTACGCCGGCCATGGACGCGGCGCCGATGCCGGCCACGATCGCCAGCGCACGGGAGGATCGGAAGACGCCGGAGAGCTTGCGGACGTCCCGTGTTCCGGAGTGGTGGTCGATGATGCCCACTACCAGGAACAGTGTGGCCTTGAACATGCCGTGGGCCAGCAGCATGGCCAGGCCCGCCAGCGCGGCGTCGGGCGTTCCCAGCCCCACCACCATGGTGAGGAAGCCCAGCTGGCTGACGGTGCCGTAGGCGAGGATCAGCTTGATGTCGGTCTGGCGCAGCGCCCGGTAACCGCCCACCAGCATGGTGGCCAGGCCCAGCCCCAGGACAACCGGCTGCCAGTAGGCGGTCTCTGCAAACCCCGGAGCCAGCCGTGCCACCAGGTAGATCCCTGCCTTGACCATTGCCGCGGCATGCAGGTAGGCGCTGACGGGCGTGGGCGCCGCCATGGCGCCCGGAAGCCAGAAGTGGAACGGGACCAGCGCCGACTTGGTGATGGCACCCACCAGGATGAGTACGACGGCGGCACTCACCATGGCCCCTGACGCGCCGCCAACCAGTGCCGGCGCCTGCTCAAGGATGCCCGAGATCCGGTAGGTGCCGGCTGCGTAGCCGAGCATGATCAGGCCCACCAGCATGGCCAGGCCGCCGGCGGTGGTGACCATCAGCGCCTGGAGGGCTGAACGGCGGGCGGCCAGCCTGGTCCGGGCAAAGCCGATCAGCAGGTAGGACAGGATGGTGGTCAGTTCCCAGAAGATGAACAGCAGCAGCAGGTCATCGGCGGTGACCAGGCCGAACATGGCACCGGCGAACGCCAGCAACTGGGCGCCGAACCCGCCAAGGTCCTGGTCCTCCCGTTTGAAGTACCGGGCACAGTAGACCAGAACCAGCGACCCCACCCCGAGTACCAGCAGGGACATGACCCAGGCCAGGGCGTCCATCCGGAATGCCAGTTCCAAGTGGAGGCCGGGGATCCATTCGACGACCTCGGTGACGGCGCCCGGCCCCGCGTAGATGGGATTGTGCAGGAACATCAGCCAAACAAACGAAACCGCCGGAACGGCTGCCAGCGCGTAAAAAGCGTTGCGGCCCCAAAGCCTGAAGAGGAAGGGCGCGAGGACAGCCACCGAAAAGTGCACGGCAAGGACTGTGATCACTGTATTCTCCGCAACGTCAGGGATTCGATTGTCAAAAGTTGGAGCAGGCGGCAAAAAGTAAGGTCCGGGAGGGGTCAGTTTACCAAGGCACATCAGGGCGCAGCCCCCGCCCGGCGGTGCAACAGCACCGAATCCCCGGCGTCGCGGGCCCGTGGTCCGCAGCGTGTTCGCCAGGGGCGGATACGATGCATCGTATGAACAGCGCCAGCGCTCCGGGGGCAATGCAGCCTGCCTCCGAACTCGAAGCCGGAACCCGGTCCTCCAGCAAGGGCCGCGTGCTGGCCTGGGCGTCCTGGGACTGGGGCTCGGCGGCCTTCAACGCGGTCATGACCACATTTGTCTTCACGGTCTACCTGACGTCCAATGCCTTCGGGGGTGAGGACAAAGCCTCGGCAGTCCTGGGTGCGGCACTCGCCGTCGGCGGGTTTGCCATCGCACTGCTGGCACCCGTAACGGGCCAGCGCTCCGATGCCGGCGGCAGGCGGAAGCTGTGGCTGGGAGTGAACTCGGCCGCCGTTGCCATCCTCACGGCCCTGTGCTTCTTCGTGTTCCCGCGGCCGGAGTTCCTGCTGCTCGGCGCCTCGCTGATCGCGCTGGGGAACGTGTTCTTCGAATTCGCCGGCGTCAACTACAACGCCATGCTGGCCCAGGTCTCCACGCCGAAGAACATCGGCAAGGTCAGCGGCTTCGGCTGGGGTGCCGGCTATCTCGGTGGCATTGTGGCGCTCCTGATCGTCCTGCAGCTGTTCGTCCAGCCGGCCTTCGACTGGTTCGGCTCGTCAACGCAGGACAGCCTGAACATCAGGCTGGTGGCCGTCTTTTCGGCGCTGTGGTTCTTCGTCTTCGCCCTCCCGGTGCTGTTCGCCGTTCCCGAAGTAGCCCGGTCCGCCCAGGCCGCACGGCTGGGATTCATTGCCAGTTACGGCCTGCTCTTCCGGAGGATCAAGGCGATTTACGCCACCAGCCCGCACACCATCTATTTCCTTCTGGCGAGCGCCGTGTTCCGGGATGGGCTCGCAGCGGTCTTCACGTTCGGCGGCATTATCGCGGCCGGTACGTTCGGGTTTGCCCTGTCACAGGTCATCTTCTTCGCCATTTTCGGGAACGTGGTGGCCGCGGTTGGCGCTGTCATCGGCGGGTTCCTGGACGACAAGGTCGGTCCCAAGGCCGTTATTACAGGGTCCCTGGCGGGGCTCCTGGTGGCCGGGACCGCAATCCTGGTCCTGGGCAATGGGAACTATTCCTTCTTGGGCATGCAATGGGCCGGCAGCACCACGTTCTGGGTGTTCGGGCTGTTCCTGTGCCTGTTCGTCGGCCCGGCCCAGTCCTCCTCCCGAGCCTACCTGGCACGGCTCGCGCCGCACGGCGAGTCCGGCGAGCTGTTTGGCCTCTATGCCACCACCGGCCGCGCCGTCAGCTTCCTGGCGCCGGCCCTGTTTACGCTCTGCATCACCGTGGCCACCCCGTTGGTGCCGGCCGGGCAGGCGCAGCGGTGGGGAATCCTGGGCATTATGGTGGTCCTCCTGGCCGGGCTCCTGGTGCTGCTGCCGGTGAAGCCGCCCGAGAAGGCCCCCATTGCGGTGGTTCCCGCAGCGTGAAACGGCTCCCGGGACCCCTGCTCCAGGCGCACCAGGGAGTTGCGCGGCGGACTAGGCTGGATTCATGAACGTTGACGAAACGAACCTTCCCGGCCTGGGCCGCCGGAAGGATTTCATGACCGCTTCCGGACGCCGCATCGGCGTGGTGGAGCGGCGGGAGGGCCAGACGGAACTCATCGTTTCCACCTGGGATGATCCCGACACGTGCCAGGCCTCGATCCCGCTCACCAGCGACGAAGCCGCCACGCTTGGCAACCTTCTGGGCGGCACGCATCTGGCGATGAAGCTTACGGAGGAGCACAAGGATGTTCCGGGCATCGTCACCCGGCAGTTCTCCATCGCGTCCGGCTCCCCGTTCCAGAACCAGCCCATGGGCAAGGCATGCATCCGCACCCGGTGCGGGGTGTCGATCGTGGCCATCATGCGCGAGGGCGAAGTGCTGCCGTCGCCGGGACCCGATGCCGTCCTCCACGCCGGCGACTTGCTGGTGGCCGTGGGCACCCAGGAAGGCCTCGACTCAGCGGCCGAGATCCTCCGCCACGGCTAATCCCCATGGACCCGCTGGCCCTGACCCTCATTGAATTGGGGGCCGTTGTGTTCTGCCTCGGCCTGTTGGCGAGGTTGGCCGGACGGATCGGAATGTCCCCCATCCCGCTCTACCTGCTGGGCGGGCTGGCATTCGGGGCAGGCGGCATCATAAAGCTGGAAGGCATGCACGAGTTTGCGCACCTCTCCGGCGAGATCGGTGTCATCCTGCTCCTTCTTATGCTCGGGCTGGAATATACGGCAGCCGAGCTTTTCACCGGCCTGCGCCGCTCATGGCAGGCCGGCGTCCTCGACCTCGTCCTGAACTTCCTGCCCGGCGCCGGCCTGGCCCTGCTCCTGGGATGGGGTGGCGTCGGCGCCATGGTCATGGGCGGCGTTACGTACATTTCCTCGTCCGGCATTGCCGCCAAGGTCATCACGGACCTCGGCCGGCTCGGAAACCGCGAAACCCCGGTGGTGCTCTCGATCCTGGTGTTCGAGGACCTGGCCATGGCCGTCTACCTGCCCATCCTTACGGCCACCCTGGCCGGGGTGGGTTTCCTGGGCGGGCTCACCGCCGTGGGCATCGCGCTGGCGGTGGTCACGATGGTCCTCATGGTGGCGCTGCGGCATGGGCACCATGTTTCCAAGGCCGTGCACAGCGAAAACTCCGAGGTCTTCCTGCTGAACGTCCTCGGGGCGGCCCTGCTGGTGGCGGGCGCTGCGTCTGCCATGCAGGTCTCGGCGGCGGTGGGCGCGTTCATGCTCGGCATCGCGATCTCAGGTTCCACGGCGCACAACGCCACCCGCATCCTTGAACCGCTGCGCGACCTGTTTGCCGCCATCTTCTTCGTGGCGTTCGGGCTCAACACAGACCCGTCATCAATTCCGCCGGTCCTGGGCTGGGCGCTGATCCTTGCGGTGGCCACGGCGGCAACCAAGGTGCTCACCGGGATCTGGGCTGCGAAACAGGCCGGAATCGCCCGGCCCGGCCGCTTCCGCGCTGGCGCCGCACTGGTTGCCCGGGGCGAATTCTCCATCGTCATTGCAGGCCTGGCCGTTGCCTCGGGAGTCGTTCCCCATCAGCTTGCGGCCCTTGCCACGGCCTACGTGCTGCTGATGGCGGTGATGGGCCCGCTGGCCGCCCGTTACGTGGAACCGTTGACCGCGCCGTTCATCCGGAGGCCCGCCCCGGCACCGCAGCTCTAAGCCTTTTGCGGCTGCACCTGCCTGGCCCGGCTGTACCAGGAGGGCTCCCGGCGCGTGACGTGGCCGAGTGTTCGGGCCGCTGGTGCCGCTAGATGCTGGTGCGGTGGAAGTTCAGGTGGCTGCGGCTGGCGGTGGGACCGCGCTGGCCCTGGTAGCGGTTGCCATAGTCGCCCTGGCCGTACGGGAATTCCGCAGCAGAGCTGAGGCGGAAGAAGCAGAGCTGCCCGATCTTCATGCCGGGCCAGAGCTTGATGGGCAGGGTGGCCATGTTGGACAGTTCAAGGGTGACGTGGCCGGAAAAACCGGGGTCGATGAAGCCTGCCGTGGAGTGCGTCAGCAGGCCCAGGCGGCCCAGTGAGGACTTGCCTTCCAGGCGCGCTGCTATGTCGTCAGGCAACGTCACCGTTTCGTAGGTGGAGCCCAGGACGAACTCGCCGGGGTGCAGGATGAAGGCTTCGTCCTCCTCCACTTCCACCAGGCGTGTCAGCTCGGGCTGTTCCTGCGCCGGATCAATGTGTGCGTACTTATGGTTGTCGAACAAGCGGAAGAATTTGTCGATCCGGACATCCACGGACGACGGCTGGACCATCGCCGGATCGTACGGTTCCAGCACGATCCGCTCGGAATCAATTTCGGCACGAATGTCGCGGTCAGAGATCAGCACCGTCCCAAATTACCGTATCGGTTATCCACACCCACATTTTCCCGTTGTTGCTGTGGCCTGCTGGGGCTAATGTTGCGAATGAAAGCTACCGGAATGGTCTCCCGGGTGCCGTAACAGAGCTGGGGATGTTGTGAATAAATTGGTGGCACCGTCTTTTATTGGCGTGCTGTGTGCGTTGGCACTGGTCTCTTCGAACGCCGCCGCACCTCCCGCGCCGCCGCAGTTCGGCCAGGCCGGGGGTGCAGGCATCACGCTGGGGACGCCCATCGTCCGCGACGGCGGCGCTTCCCGTGTGGGTGACGTTATGCCAGGCAGCCTCACTCCGGCCGTGGATCCGGACATCCGCGTGGCGTCACCCTTGTCCGGGCCAACCGCAACCGCGGCGCCATCCCCTTCCACATCGACCCCAACGACGTCCACCGCCACCGCGTCAGCCCCGGCCACGGCTTCCACGGTCGACACCGCATCCTCCCCCGAAACGCTGCCTGCACCAACGACTGCTACTACAGGGTCCGTCCCGCAGACTGCGTCCATTCCGCCCCTGTGGGCACCGGACCAGGAACTCGCGTCCCCTTCCGCCAGCCAGCCCGCCGCTCCCGCACCGGCCACAACACTTCCCGCCACCGAGGCCTTGGTCCCGGACAGCAACGCTGCCGCCATCCTTACCGTCTTCACCAAGATCAACGAATACCGGGTGGCCAACGGCCTCAACAAGGTGAAGTACCACCCCACGGTGGCAGGACTGGCCCAGGACTGGTCGGACAACATCGCCACCCGGGAGGTGGTCGAGCACCGGGCGAGTTTCTGGACCGACCCGCGCGCCTTAAGCCCCAACAACGGCGCCGGTGAGGTCATTGCCATCCGGACCGACCGCGACGCCGCGCAGCTCGTGGAGTGGTGGAAGGGCTCTCCGGGGCACAACGCCATGCTCCTGGACCCACGGTTCAACGTGATGGGCATCGGCATCTCCTACACCAACTCCACGTACCAAATTTGGGGAGTGGTGGACTTCTTCGGTTACACCACGCTTCCGGCAGGCACAGTCGATTCCCCTGGCGGCGCCAGCTCGGGCGGGGGCGCCTTCCCGGCACCCGCGCCAAGCCTGTGTGATGCGCCCGTCAAACACATGCCGCCCACCCTGAACCTTGCTGCCGCCGCCATCACCGGCCCGGCCGACCTCGTGTCCGTCGACTCTGCAGGACAACTGCTGGACAGGGCGTCCACCGGTCCCCGCACCTATGCCCCTGCCAAGGTGGTCAGCTCCGGATTCAGCGGAGCCAAGGAAGTCTTTGTCACCGACTGGGACCGCGACGGCACCTACGACCTCCTCACCCAGTGGACCGGCGGCAACCTGACACTGCACCGCGGTATTGCCGGCGGAGGATTCCAGGCCCCGATCACGCTCGGCACCGGCGGATGGAACACCCTGACCCTGGCGGTAGGCGGCTGGTGCGCCAACAACCGGATGCCCCAGATCCTGGCCCTGGACACTGCAGGGAACCTGTACCTCTATGGCAACAAGGGCACCGGCGACATCGCAGAGCGCGTCACGGTCGCCACCGGGGTATACGCCTCCCGGCTCGCCATGGTGGACTACGACGCCGATGGCTTCCAGGATGTCCTGGCCATCAAGGCCGACGGCAGCGTCCAGCTTTACCGCGGATGGGGCACCACGGCGCTCCGTGCGGAGGCCCGGCCCACTGTGGCCACAGGATGGACAGACGTTACGGGAATCCGGTTGCTGCGCAACGTCACCGCACTGAACTCCACGGGAGTGGCACTCCGCCGGGCCAGTGACGTGGTGCAGTACTGGGACCTGAGCGCAGGAAGCCTCGCATCGCCGTCGAACATTGCCGGGCCCTGGGCGGGGCAGCGGCTGGCCCAGTGATCACACCGCGGGCAGGAGTTCCAGCACGTCCTTCAGCCGGTCCAGCTGGGCAACGTCGGAGCTGACGCGGCGTTGCAGCATCCCGTCCAGCAAACCGAGCCTGGTGAGGAAGCTGAAGCGTCCCTCGCGTTGTGCTTCCATCGCGAACCGGACCCTGGTGCCGGTGTCTTCGCTGCTGAGGTAGTAGCCGCCCCACCGGGTGGCCGGTCCGGAAACGATATGGAATTCGATCTCGGCACCGGGCCGAACGTTGGTGATCTCCAGCTCCGCCGGGATGCTCAGCCCGGAGCGGCCGGCCACCATCTTCCGGTAAACAGCCCCCTTGGACCCGGCCGGACCGCGCACGAGTTTCACGCTGCGGACATCGTTCCGCCAAGCAGGAAGGTTGGTGGCATCAAGGAGGAATTGGTACACGTCAATGGCGTCCCGCTCTATGAGGACCTCGTGCTCTGCGAATGCCATGAAGTAGTTCCTGTGGTTGACGTGGGCTGCCGCAATAGCTGCCTCCCCCAACTCGGCCGCTACCCGGATTAGGTTAGCCAGCGCCCAACACCGGGACCTAGCCGGCGGCGCCGACGTTATTGAAGAGTTACTGGATGACGTCCCGCTTGCAGGACACGGAGCCTCCGCCTTCCGGGTTGCCGGGGAGCGCACAGATCTGCGCTAAGCTAAGTTCTGCCCCGCGCGAGCGGCGGCGCTGCGGCTGTAGCTCAATGGTAGAGCGCTAGCTTCCCAAGCTTGATACGCGGGTTCGATTCCCGTCAGCCGCTCCAATTCCTCCCCCGGCCCAAGCGGCCAACCACCCCGGTGATGTTTAGGCGCACGGGTGTACTGTCAGTAGTCAGGAACCTATTCGGTTCCGCTACAGGAGCAACCATGACTGACAAGTCCCCGCGTCAAACGGCATCAAAAAAGTCCGGCAAGTCCATCAAGGAAAAGCGCGCTGAGAAGAAGGCCGCCGCCGCGCCGGCCAGCTCCCTGGACAGCACGTCCACCAAGGCCGCAAAGAAGAAGTGAGCGGCCCACAGACCCGGCTGAGCCTGGGCGTCCTGGCCTCCACACGTAAACCGGATGAGCGCCGCGTACCCATCCATCCACTGCACTTCGAACGGATCGCGCCCGCACTCCGGGAGCGCATCATCCTGGAGCGGGGCTACGGCGAACGTTTCGGCGTCGCGGACAGCCACCTCTCCACGCTGGTGGGACGCATGGCGGGGAGGGACGAGCTGCTGGCGGCGGCCGACGTCGTGCTCCTGCCCAAACCGCAGACGGACGACCTCGCCGACATGCGTGACGGCCAGGTTCTCTGGGGTTGGCCGCACTGTGTCCAGGACCGCGCCATTACCCAGCTGGCCATTGACAAGAAGCTGACCCTTATCGCCTTCGAGGCCATGAACCACTGGGCCAGCGACGGCGGCTTCGGGCTCCACGTTTTCCACAAGAACAACGAGCTTGCCGGCTACTGCTCGGTCCTGCATGCCCTCGCACTGACCGGTTCCACGGGGGACTACGGGCGCCGCCTGAGCGCCGTCGTGATCGGTTTCGGAGCCACGGCCCGCGGGGCGGTCACTGCGCTGAACGCGCACGGCATCCACGACGTCCAGGTGCTCACCAACCGGGGCGTCGCCGCGGTGGGGGCACCCATCCATTCGGTGAACATCGTGCAGTTTGACCACGACGCCGAAGCTCCCTTCCTGAGCCAGGTCATCACCGAACGGGGCCGGGTTCCGCTGGCGCCGTTCCTCGCTGAAAGCGACATCGTAGTCAACTGCACCCTGCAGGACCCGAACAATCCGCTCACGTACCTGCGCACGGAGGACCTCACAGCATTCAGCCCGGGCAGCCTCATTGTCGACGTGTCCTGCGATGACGGCATGGGCTTCAGCTGGGCGCGGTCAACCACGTTCGCCGATCCGATGTTCACCGTGGGTGACCACATCAACTACTACGCGGTGGACCACAGCCCCTCGTACCTCTGGAATTCCTCCAGTTGGGAAATCAGCCAGGCCCTGCAGCCGTTCCTCGAAACAGTGATGGGCGGACCGGCCGCGTGGGAAGGCAACGACACCATCGCGCGTGCCATCGAAATACGCGACGGCGTGGTCCGCAATGACGCCGTGCTGCGGTTCCAGGAGCGGGGCCGGGAGTATCCACACCCGGCTTTACACCCGGCAACCGTATAAGTTGCGCCCTGCAACCGGGTGAAGGGGCGGCCCCTCAGGCGCCCGCATGCCGGCTGACGATCCTCAGCGGGCGGCGGCCCTTGAGGTCCAGCCGAAGCTGCAACCCGCCCTTGCGGGCCAGGATGGCAGCGACTGTCATGGCCGCGAGGGCGGGCACGCCGCCGGACACCAGCAGGGCAACACGCGGATCGGCGTGCTCTGCGATCCAGCCCAGCATGGGTCCGCCCAGCGCCTGGCCGCCGATCAGCACCATAATGTACAGGCTCATGACGCGGCCCCGGATGCCCATGTTGGAGCTGACCTGCACCAGCTGGTTGGAGCCGGTCAGGAACATGAGGCACCAGAAGCCGGACAGCACCATCACGGCCCCAAACCACACCATGGACGGGGCGAGAACTGCCAGGCAGAGCATCAGGCCGTACATCCCGGCGCAGAACACCACGGACCGCAGGCGCAGCTGCCGGCGCCGGGTGGACGCGACCGCACCTGACAACGCACCCAGTGCCACCAGGGCGTTGAGGAGCCCGTACCCGCCGGCGCCCACCTTGAAGACGTGGTCCGCGAAGGCGGCCAGAAGCACCGGCAGGCTCATGGCGAAGACAGAGATGAAGCCGGCCATCAGCCACGGCCAATAGATGGTGGGCTTGCTTAAGGCATAGCGCAAACCCTCACGAAGCATGCCCTTGCTCTTGGGTGTGGGGGCACTGACGAACAGCTGGTCCTTGCGCAGCACCAGCAGCATTGCCACGGTGGAGCAGCAGGCCACGGCGTTGGCGGCGAAAGCCCAGCCGGCCCCCACCGCCGTCAGGAGCAGGCCGGCGAGGGCGGGCCCGATCAGGCCGCCCAGCTGGAAGGTGGTGGAATTGACGCTGATGGCGTTCCGCAGATAGGTGGGGCCCACCAGCTCGTTGACGAACACCTGGCGCGCCGGCTGGTCAAGGACGGTCACCAGGCCCAGGACCAGGGCGATGCCGTACACATGCCACACCATGATGACGCCGGACAGGGCAAGGACAGCCAGGGTGGCGGCCAGGGTTGCCGCAATGCTCTGGCAGAGGATAAGGATCTTGCGCTTGGCGAACCGGTCGGCCACCATGCCGCCCCAGGGGCCGAGCAGCAGGGAGGGCAGGAACTGCAGCGCCACGGTTATTCCCACGGCCGTCACGGAGCCCGAGAGTTGCAGCACCAGCCAGTCCTGGGCAATCCGCTGCATCCAGATGGCGATGACGGCGATGAAGTGGCCCACGGCAAAGATCCGGAAGTTGGGCACTTTCAGGGAGATGAAGGTGTGCTTCCAGGGGAGCCGTTCAGCGACGACGGGAATGGGCTGGGTCTGGTTGTTCGGCGGCGTTGACCGCGCCGCGTCGATGATTGGTTGGGAGACGGAAGCCGACGAAGGCGGTGGGGGTGCCACAGGAGTGTCCTCAAAATTGCGGGCGGGCTGGGATGTCCTTAACGCTAGGCTGGCGGAGCCAATTATGGAGCTGTATGGTCCCTATAACTCGTATTGCAAAACGCAATAACCCGGCCGTTCCGGGGACCGGTCCAAAGGCAGCGGAGTAAGAAATGTTCGAACCAGCCCAGTTGCGCTCCTTCCTGGCGGTAGCGGATACGCTCAGCTTCACCAGGGCCGCCGAGCGCCTGGGCCTCGCCCAGCCCACCATCAGCCAGCACATCCGCAAGCTGGAAGCGGCCGCAAAGCGCAGCCTCATTACCCGTGACACCCGTGACGTCCGGCTTACCGACAACGGTGATGCCATGGCGGGGTTCGCGCGGACCATCCTGTCCGCCCATGACGCCGCAGCCCGCTACTTCTCCGGCTCGGCCATGCGCGGACGCCTCAGGTTCGGCACGGCGGACGACCTTGCCATCACCGGGTTGCCCCGGATCCTCCGGGAGTTCCGGCAGATCTACCCCCAGATCAACCTGGAACTGACCGTGGGGCAAAGCGACCAGCTGTACCGCAAGCTCAACGCCGGCCAACTGGACCTTGTCTTCGTGAAATGGGTTGCCGGCGCAAAAGACGGCACGGTGGTCCAGCATGATTCCTTTTCCTGGGTTGGCCTGGAACAGACCGTGCTGGAGCAGGGGATGCCTGTTCCGCTCATCGCCTATCCGGCGCCGAGCCTGAGCCGGAAACTGGCCATCGATGCCCTGGAAGCCCACGGCAGGACCTGGCGGATCACCTGCACCACGCGGCAGATCAGCGGCGTCCTGGCTGCGGTCCGGGCGGGCATCGGGGTGGCAGTCATGCCAACGTCACTGGTGCCCGAAGACCTCAAGATCATCACGCGCCGGTTCGACCTTCCGCCCGTGGGGGATGTGGACTTCACCCTGATCCGCAACCCGCTGGCCAACGCCGAGGTCATCGACGCCCTCACCCAGTCGATCGTGGGCCGGACCATTAACCGCCAAACTTAACTCTCCAACCACGCAATTTCCAGCATTTAGGTAAGTTAGGTGACCCGTGTCCATTGATAGGGGAATCGGCATCCCCTATGCTGGGTTTCCAAGGTCAAGCAGCAGGCCAGTTCACCCAAACAAGCGCCAATCCGCATGCCGGAAAACCGCTTGGGACAGGCAGCCAATGACGACAGCCAGGAACATCCACCCAGGTTCTGCGCACGCACGCCCGTACTCCACAGCACGGCCGTCCACCCGTCAGAACACCCTCGGAACCGGACACGCCTCAGTAGACTCCGGCTACGTGGGAAAACCCACCTGCGACAAGTGCCGTACGGACGAGTTCGTCTACCTCGAGTCGTACATTCCGCCCACCTACAGGCGTGACGGAACGGTAGCCACCCTAGGCGAAGTGGCCTACACCTGCACCCACTGCGAGGATTTCTCGGCCCACAGCGTCCCCGTCACCTGGACGCCGCCGGGCTGGTACCTGGGCTAGCGGACATACAAAAGGGTCCGGTGGTTGAGCTTGTGAAAACAAACCCAACCACCGGACCCTTTTTGTGCCTGCCGGCCCTAGATCAGCGCATCGGACAGGTGGTTCGGCGTACCGAACCGGTGCGCGGTGATGCTGACGGCCTGCTCGTGCAGGAACGGCAGCAGTTCCACGCGGCCCGCCTCGGTGACCGGGTGGGCGTAAATGGCCAGGTCGGGCCGGCCGCCGGTAGCTTCGGCGAGCGCGGAGGCGTCTCCCCCAATCAGCCGGATGCGGGCGCCTGACAGCTTACCCGCGGCGGCGAGGTGTCCGGCGGAAGCCAGCCAGCCGGCGTCGGACTCCACCGTAACGTCGATGTCCTGCGCGGTGAGCACCGAGCGGAGCTGGGCTGGAAGTTCGACGGCGGTGGACACGGTGAGTGCCGAACCCGCCAGCACGCCTGCCGCCACGGTCCGGACGAGGTGCGCCAGCGGCGCACCTTCGGAGAGGCGGATGGTGACGGGCAGGTTGCGGTAGCGGAAGATGTTCCGCTCGGCGGTCAGCCCGGACACGTCCTTGGCGGTACCGAACTCCTCAGCCCATGCCTCGGCGTCGGATGCCAGGGCCCGCTGGACGGACTCCAGTTCTCCGGGCTGCAATGCGGAGCCGGCCGCGTTGAGGATGCGCCGGACAGCCGGGTGGCCGACGGCGGCGGTGGCGGTGCTGCGGGCAGGGGTCCAGTCACCCAGGCCGGCGAGGTAATTGGGTCCGCCGGCCTTGGTGCCGGCACCAACAGCGGACTTCTTCCAGCCGCCGAACGGCTGGCGCTGGACGATGGCGCCGGTGATGCCGCGGTTCACGTACAGGTTTCCGGCCTGGATGCCCTCCAGCCAGGTACCCAGTTCCTCCGAGTTCAGGGAGTGCAGGCCTGCCGTGAGTCCGTACTCGATCTGGTTCTGGATGGCGATGGCCTCTTCCAGGGTGTCCGCGGTCATGATGCCCAGGACCGGGCCGAAGAACTCGGTGAGATGGAAGTAGGAACCGCGCCTGACGCCGTAGCGCACGCCCGGGCTCCACAGCCGTCCGGAGTCATCCAGCTTTCTGGGCTCCACGGCCCAGCTCTCCCCCTCGCCCAGCGTGGTCAGGGCGTTGAGGAGCTTGCCGTTGGCGGGCTCGATGATGGGGCCCATCTGGCTGGTGGGATCCTGCGGGTAGCCCACCTTGAGGGAGGTGACGGCGTCGATCAGCTGGTTGTGGAACCGCTTGGACTTCGCCACCGAGCCCACCAGGATCACCAGTGAGGCGGCGGAGCACTTCTGGCCGGCGTGGCCGAACGCGGAGTAGGCCACGTCCTTTGCGGCCAGGTCCAGGTCTGCGCTGGGGGTGACGATGATGGCGTTCTTGCCGCTGGTCTCGGCGAGCAGCGGCAGGTCCTTGCGGAAGGACCGGAACAGCTCTGCGGTTTCGTAGCCGCCGGTGAGGATCACGCGGTCCACGGCCGGGTGGGAGATCAGCTGCTGGCCCAGCTCACGTTCGCCCAGCTGGACCATGGTGAGCACGCCCTTGGGCACGCCGGCTTCCCAGAGCGCCTCCACCATCACGGCGCCGCTGCGGGCGGCCTGCTTGGCGGGCTTGATGACGACGGCGGAGCCGGCGGCGAGCGCCGCGAGGGTGGACCCGGCGGGGATGGCCACCGGGAAGTTCCACGGCGGAGTGACGACGGTGAGCTTGGCCGGGACGAAGGTGGCGCCGTCGACCGTGTCCAGCTTGCGCGCGGACTCGGCGTAGTAATGCGCGAAGTCCACTGCTTCGCTGACCTCGGGGTCGCCCTGGTCGATCGTCTTGCCGGTTTCGCTGGCCATGACCTCCAGGAGGTCGGCGCGGTGGGCCTCGAGGATTTCGCCGGCGCGGTACAGGATCTCGGCACGTTCGCCGCCTGAGAGTTCGCCCCAGGCCTTGCCCTTGTCCACGGCGTTGGCGATGGCGCTGTTGAGCGTTTCCTCGTCGTTGATGAAGGCGGCCTTCACGGCTGCATCCCCCAGGGTGGAGGACGGGACGCGCTCCAGGATGGCACGGCCCCACGTACGGTTGGCGGGCAGGGCGGGGTCGGTGTCCGGGGTGTTCCGGAAACCGGTGTGCGGCATGGGCTCCGGGGGCAGCTTACGGTCCTGGCGGCGGTTGGGCAGCGGCACACTGTTGTCCAGGGCTTCGAGGGAGGCGAGGAAGCGCTGCTTCTCGCGCTCGAAGAGCCCTTCGTTTTCGCTCAGTTCGAAGACGGCCGACATGAAGTTTTCCTGGCTGGCGCCCTCTTCCAGGCGGCGGATCAGGTAGGCGATGGCGACGTCGAACTCGGACGGGTGCACCACGGGGGTGTACAGCAGCAGGGAGCCGACGTCCTTCTTGACGGCTTCGGCCTGGCCCTGTGCCATGCCCAGCAGCATTTCGAACTCGACGCCGGATTCCACGCCGCGCTGCTTGGCCAGCAGCCACGCGAAGGCGATGTCGAACAGGTTGTGGCCCGCGACGCCGATCCGGATGTTCTTGATGCGCTCCGGGTGCAGCGAGTAGTTGATGACGCTCTTGTAGCTGGTGTCGGAGTCCTGCTTGGAGCCCCAGGTGGCCAGCGGCCAGTCGTGGAGGGAGGATTCCACCTGTTCCATGGGCAGGTTGGCGCCCTTCACCACGCGGACCTTGATGCCGGCGCCGCCGTGGGCGCGGCGTTCGGCCGCCCAGTCCTGCAGGCGGATCATCGCGGACAGCGCGTCCGGGAGGTAGGCCTGGAGCACGATGCCGGCCTCGAGGTTCTTGAATTCGGGCTTGTCCAGGATCCGGGTGAAGACCGCAATGGTCATGTCCAGGTCCTTGTACTCCTCCATGTCCAGGTTGATGAACTTGGCCTTGGGGAAGGAAGCAGCGCGCCGGAAGAGCGGGGTGAGCTTTTCGACGACGTGTTCCACGGCTTCGTCGAAGGCCCAGGCGGAGTGCGGGGCCACGGTCGAGGAGACCTTGATGGAGACGTAGTCGACGTCGGGGCGCGCCAGCAGCGTGTGCGTGCCCTCGAGCCGGCGGGAGGCTTCGTGCTCGCCGAGGACTGCCTCGCCCAGGAGGTTGACGTTGAGCTTGATGCCGTCCTTCCTGATCTTGGCGATGGCCGGGCCCAGCTTGGCGTCGGTGGCGTCAACGATCAGGTGGCCCACCATTTCGCGCAGGACCTTGCGGGCGATGGGGATGACCACCTGCGGCATGACCGGGGCCATGGTGCCGCCAAGGGCCACGGCGCTGCGCATGTACCAGGGCAGGAAGGCCGGAACCTTGGGGGCCAGCTTTGCCAGGTTGCGGGCGGCGACGTTCAGGTCTTCGGGGCGGACGACGCCGTCCACGAAGCCGACGGTGAATTCCAGGCCGTTGGGGTCCTTCAGGACACCGGCCAGCTGCTGGGCGGAAGCGTCGACGGGGACCTTGGAGGCCTCGGTCAGCCAGCGCCGGACCAGGGCGATTGCCTCATCGGCGAGGGCCTTGGCCTGGGGGACGTCGGCGTCGACTTTCTGCGGTGCCGCGCCGGCGCTCAGTACTGGTTCCATTGCAACGTGGGTCATTGTTTTCCCGTACTTTCTCTGGGTTGGGAGGAGGTCTTTTCACCAGTATGAGCTTCCACTCACATAAGATAAAGCGATCTTTTCCAACCAATACAGGTTAGGAAAACCGATGCTTCTAGAGCCTCCAAACCCCCGCCCACCTACGGCCCTCAAGGTCCAGACCCCCATCACCTGATGCAGGAAATCCGGGAACCCGTCAGCAGTACGTGAAAAGCACCAAACCCTCCCCCACGAACGTGGGAGAGGGTTTGGCAGGGCGCCTCTTTATCTGATGTCGCGTTTGGGAAGGACGCGCAATAGATGATGGGGCGTTTCGGAAATAACCGTCAGATGTGAGCGGGCGCTCTAAGAAGGGCTAAGAGAGGGGGCGGTGCAGCTCCACGAGTTCCTCGTGCCGGGGGCTGTTGGGGTTCATCAATGAATGCTTGCGTCCGTAGCCGAAGTAGATGGCAAGGCCAATGATCAGCCACACAACGAACCGCACCCAGGTTTCCCACGGCAGCTGGGTCATCAGGAATCCGGAGGCCAGGATGCCGAAGGCCGGCACCACCGGCATAAAGGGCAGCCGGAAGGTGCGCGCAGCATCAGGGCGCTTGTAACGGAAGATGATGACGGACAGGCAGACGACGACGAACGCCGCCAGGATGCCGATGTTCGTCAGGTCGGCCACTTCCTTGATGGGGAAGACACCGGCCAGGAATGCCGAGGTGATGCCCGCAATCCAGGTAACGCGCTGGGGTGTGCCGTGGCGGTCCGTCTTGGAGAACCAGCCCGGGAGGAGCCCATCGCGGCTCATTGAGAACCAGACGCGGGTGACGCCCAGCAGGAAGGTGAGCATCACGGTGAGGATGGACAGCACGGCGAACACCGAGATGATGGTGGCGACGACCGGAAGTCCCACCGAGGTGAAGGCGGAGGCGAAGCCGGCCTTCGGGTCGATGTCCTTGTAGTTCTGCATGCCGGTCAGGACCAGAGTGGCGGCTACGTAGAGGAGCATGGCCACGATCAGCGAGAGCACAATCGCCTTGGGCATGTGCTTCTTGCCGTCCTTGGCTTCCTCGGCCGCGGTACTCATGGCGTCGTAGCCAAATACTGCGAAGAATACGGTGGCCGAACCTGCCACCACGGGCCCAAAGCCGCTTGGCATGAATGGGTTGTAGTTGTTGGTGTCGATGTAGAACACGCCCAGGCCGATGATAAAGAGGATCAGGACAACCTTGATGGCGACGGCCACAAGCTCAAACCTGCCGAAAGCCTTGGTGCCCCGGGACAGGATCCATGTCACGAGCAGGCAGACCAGGATGGCGGGAATGTTGACGATGCCGCCCTTGCCCTCGTCCACCGTGGAGGTCATCCAGGCCGGCATATGGATGCCGATGCCGGCGAGGAAGGCGTCAAGGTAACCGGAGATGCCGATGGCCACCACGGCCACGATGGCGATGTACTCCAGCAGCAGGTCCCAGCCGATAAACCAGCCGATCACCTCGCCGAGCGCAACGTAGCCGTAGGTGTAGGCCGAGCCGGCGCGCGGAATCATGCCAGCGAATTCTGCGTAGGAGAGCGCCGCTGCCGCTGATGCAAGGCCGGCGATCAGGAAGGAGATCAGCACCGCGGGCCCCACACCCGGGTTGTCGCCGCTGCCTGCCGCCACCAGCCCCGCCAGGGAGAAAATGCCGACGCCGATAATGCCGCCG
Organism: Paenarthrobacter sp. 22069; assembly: GCF_052046035.1. Classification (NCBI taxonomy): domain Bacteria; kingdom Bacillati; phylum Actinomycetota; class Actinomycetes; order Micrococcales; family Micrococcaceae; genus Paenarthrobacter; species Paenarthrobacter sp. 22069. Next base: position 166,254 of record NZ_JBQEQF010000005.1, read on the forward strand.
ACGCCGATGGCCGTGAGCTGCCACAGCCCAAGGGATTTGAAGAGGCCGCTGTGCTTGTTCTCCTCTTCGATGTCGTCGACGGGTTTGCGCCGCATGATTGATTGACTCATATCTCTACTGCTCATCAAGAACTCCTGCTTGGGGTGCGGTCCCATCACGACGCACGGAACGGCTGTGATGGGCGTAACTCGATCCCAACAGTATGCGTGCGGCATTGCGTTAGATAAAGTGACTACTTCTAACCTATATTCGTTAGTTTCAGTTAGGAATGCATCATGCTGGACGTTCGCCGGCTCCGCCTGCTCCGCGAGTTAAGCATCCGGGGGACCCTTGCAGAGGTGGCCGAGGCACTGCAGTACAGCCCGTCGTCGGTATCGCAGCAGCTGGCCCTCCTGGAGAAGGAAGTGGGCGTTGAGCTGCTCCGGAAGACCGGGCGGCGGGTGCAGCTGACGCCGCAGGCCGAGGTGCTGGTGGCCCACACGGCGCAGTTGCTGGAGACCATGGAGCAGGCCGAGGCAGACCTGGCCGCGTCACTGACCACCGTGACCGGCACCGTGAGGATTGCCGTGTTCCAGTCGGCGGCACTGGCGCTGATGCCGGACACTCTGACCCGGATGGCCACCACCTACCCCGAGGTGCGGATCGAGATGATCCAGCGCGAACCGGAAACCGCGCTGCACGAAACCTGGGCCCGGGACTTCGACCTGGTGATCGCGGAGCAGTACCCCGGGCACGCTGCCCCCCGCTACCCCGAGCTGGACCGGGTGAAGCTGACCACCGACGCCATCCGGCTGGCCGTTCCGCCGGCGGCGGACGGCGGGACGGCCATCCGCGGGATCGAGCACACGGCAGAGCTGGCCTGGGTCATGGAACCCCGGGGTGCAGCGTCCCGGCACTGGGCGGAACAGGCGTGCCGCAGTGCCGGCTTCGAACCGGATGTCCGGTTCGAAACCGCCGACCTCCAGGCCCAGGCCCGGCTGATCGAGTCCGGCAACGCGGTGGCGCTGATGCCTGACCTGGTGTGGACCGGCCGCGGCACCACGGCCCAGTTGCTGGAGCTTCCCGGCAAGCCGCACCGCACCATTTTCACCTCGGTCCGCCGCTCCAGCGCGCAGCGCCCGGCCATCCTTGCCGCCAGGGAGACCCTCGCTGCGGCAGCCGCGGCAGTGGCAAGGGACGACGCCGGGTGACCGGCCGCCGTCGTACCCCTCCCTTGCTGCGCCGCCAGAGAGCACGTGGCTGCGCAGGGGCGCCCCCTGCCTGGAGCCCGGCTGACACTACGCCCGCGTACGTGACTGCAGTGTTTCCTGCGTCACTGCAGGCAACGGGCCGCAGGTCTAGACTGGAGCCGTTATGAATCGAACAATGTTCAAGTCCAAAATCCACCGGGCCACCGTGACGCACGCCGACCTGCACTATGTAGGTTCTGTCACCGTCGACCTCGATCTGCTCGAAGCCGCCGACATCCTTCCCGGCGAGCTGGTGTCCATCGTGGACGTCACTAACGGCGCGCGGCTTGAGACGTACACCATCGCCGGTGAGCGCGGTTCCGGCGTGATCGGCATCAACGGTGCAGCGGCGCACCTGATGCACGAGAACGACATCGTCATCCTGATCACCTACGCCGAAATGACCACCGAAGAGGCCAGGGCCTACGAGCCCAAGGTGGTCCACGTAGACCAGGACAACCGGATCATCCAGCTGGGCAATGATCCCGCGGAGGGCCTCACGCCCGGCATGATGCGCCCCCCTTTCGCGCTTAACAACGCCACCCTGTAACCGGAGCGTGTGTCCCGGCCCCTTCCTCCGCTGCGCCCAAAAGGCAGGCAATTGCCACAAGGCTGACCCTTGCTAGGAGTGCTGGCCGGCTTCTTCGTGGTCTGGTGCATCATCCTGGTGGGATGGTTCGTGGGCCGGCGGAAGATCCTGGGGGACAACGCGCGGCCCGTCCTCAGCGGCCTCACCTTCTTCGTCGCCAGCCCCGCCCTCCTCTTTGAAACCCTCAGCAAGGCCCGCCTGCAGGAAGTGTTCGCCGAGCCCCTGCTGGTCACGGCCGCGGCGGCAATGACCACGGCGGCTATCTTTTTCACGATCGCCAGGTTCTGGCTGAAGCGGGCACTGCCCGAGTCGCTGATGTCGGCCATGTCCGCATCCCTGGCGAACTCCGCGAACCTGGGTATTCCCATCGCGGTATATGTCCTGGGCGACGCAAGCTACGTGGCCCCACTGCTGATCTTCCAGCTGGCGTTCTTCACGCCGATGTTCCTGATGATCCTGGACTCGAGCACCAGCACGCACCGCACCACCGTGATCGGGTTCTTCCTCATGATCCTGCGCAACCCCATGATCGTGGGGTCCGGCCTGGGACTGCTGGTGGCCGGTACCGGCTTCCAGGTTCCGGCGCTGGTCATGGAGCCCATCCACCTGATCGGCGGCGCCGCCATCCCCGCGATGCTGATCGCGTTCGGCATGAGCCTGAACGGTACCCGGCCGCTGCAGGCCTCGGCGGGGCGCCGGGTGGACACCCTGCTGGCCAGCGGCTTCAAGCTCGCCGTGCAGCCGGCGCTCGCCTATGTTTTCGCCCGCTTCGCGCTGGGAATGGACGGCCACGCACTGTTCGCGCTGGTGGTCACGTCCGCCCTGCCCACCGCGCAGAACGTCTTCGTGGCCGCCAGCAGGTACCAGACCGGGCTGACCGTTGCCAAGGACACCGTGCTGATCACCACCGTGGTGGCAGTACCGGCGATGATCGGCGTCGCGCTCTTGCTGGCCTGACCGTGGCCGGCGTAACTGTTGATGGCAGCACTGACCCCTATGACAGCACCGACCCCTGGAGGGCTGATGAATACCGTGTTGGATACCGTGGTGATTGGCGGCGGAGCCATGGGCTCTGCGGCAGCGTGGGCGCTGTCCCGCCGGGGCCGCGAGGTGACGCTGGTGGAGCAGTTCGGCCCCGGGCACAAGATCGGCGCGTCCCACGGCGCCACCCGCAACCTGAACCCCGGTTACCATCAGCCCGACTACGTGGACATGCTCGCGGAGGGGCTGGCGCTGTGGGAGGAACTGGAGCAGGACAGCGGCGTGCAGTTGCTGGCGCGCACCGGCATTGTCGCCCACGGCCCCGGCGGGGACCTGCCGAAGGTCTCCCAGGCCCTCATCGAGGCCGGTATCGGCGCCGAATTCCTGGACCCCGCCGAGGCCGGAGAACGATGGCGCGGCATCCGGTTCGACCAGCAGGTCCTGCATATGCCCGACGGCGGCCAGCTCAACCCGGAGGCGGCGCTGCCCGCCTTCCAGCGGCTGGCTTCAGACCGGGGCGCCGAGATCAGGCACCACACCAAGGTGGTGGACTTCGAGGTTTTCGACGACGGCGTGCGGCTGGTGCTTGAATCCGCTGGGGGCACCGAGGTGGTCACCGCAGCCCAGGCCGTGGTCACGGCCGGCGGCTGGACGGAGAAGCTGCTGGCCAGGGTTGCGGGCAAGGACGCTGCAACGTTCCGGATCCCGAAGCTGCGGGTGACGCAGGAGCAGCCCGCGCATTTCCGAGTGGCGGACCCGGGCGCGGTGTGGCCCGGCTTCAACCACTACCCGGGCCCCGACTACCAGGGCTGGTACTCCCCCGTCTACGGGATGCAGACCCCCGGCGAAGGCATTAAGGCCGGCTGGCACGGCGTGGGCCCCGTGGTGGACCCGGACCACCGGGACTTCCTGCCCGAACCGAAACAGCTCGCCGCCCTGCAGGACTACGCACGGCAGTGGCTGCCCGGCGTCGACGCCGATTCCTTCGAGGCCATTAGCTGCACGTACACCACCACCCCGGACGAGGACTTTGTCCTGGACCGCATCGGGCCCGTCGTCATCGGTGCGGGCTTCTCCGGCCACGGCTTCAAGTTCACGCCGGTGGTGGGGCGGATCCTCGCCGACCTTGCCACCGGGACCCGGCCCGCGCCGTCGATCTTCCGGGCGTCCCGCTAGGGGCCCGACCTAGAGAAAGAGAACCAGTGATGACAATCCCAGAGGAAGTCGACACTCCAGAGATCCTGGTCGACCGGGATGTGCTCCAGCGGAACATCGACCGCATGGCCGCTGCCGTCCAGGCGAAAGGCTTGAGCCTCCGACCCCACGTGAAAACCCACAAGGTGCCCGAAATCGCGCAACTGCAGCTGGCGGCCGGTGCAGTCGGCATCACTGTAGCCACCCTCGGGGAGGCTGAAGTCTTCGCAGAACACGGAGCTACCGACATCTTCATCGCTTACCCCATCTGGGTCGGTCCTCGTCAAGCCGAACGCCTGCGCCGGCTTGCTGCCACCACAAAGATCTCAGTAGGACTCGATTCACGGGAGGCCGCCCAAGCAATGGGAGCGTCCTTGGATGACGCAACCGGCGACTTTGACGTGCTGCTGGAAATCGACAGTGGCCATCACCGAAGCGGAATCGCCCCAGGTGCGGTCGTTGACGTGGCCCACGCCGCGGCACGCGCCGGGCTGAGGGTCAAAGGCGTCTTCACCTTCCCGGGCCACAGCTACGCCCCCGGGATGCCCCTGAAAGCAACCGAAGAAGAACGGTTGGCCCTCAGGCAGGCCTCGGACCTGCTCACACAAGCAGGATTTGAAATCCTGCATCGCAGCGGCGGTTCAACTCCCACAGCCACTCTCACCGGTGATTCCGTAGCCACCGAGGTCCGGCCAGGAGTTTATGTGTTCAATGACGCCCAGCAACTGGAACTGGAACGATGCGCCCCTGAAGACATCGCGCTGACCGTCGCCGCAACAGTGGTAAGCCGGCATGAGGGCGACGACGTCATACCGCGACGGATCGTCCTGGACTCTGGCAGCAAAATCCTAGGCGGCGACCGACCTGCGTGGGCCACCGGCTTTGGACGTCTGCTCGACTATCCCGAAGCACGTATCACCGCGCTCTCGGAACATCACGCGACCGTGGTCTGGCCAGCAGATGCAGAGCTCCCGCCTCTCGGAGGGCGGTTACGGGTAATACCGAACCACGTATGCGTGGCCGTGAATCTGGTTGACGAGATCACTGTCGTCAACAGCGGCAAAATCGTGGACCGCTGGCGCGTAGCCGCACGCGGAAAAAACAAATAGCGCTGGGAAGAAAACACACATTCGCCCTTAGGGCTTGTCTGTAGGAACATCCCCGCCGGCGGCAGCCTAGCTGGAGCTGCCTTCCGCACTGGTGGGCATCGGCTCGGCGTCGAACTTGCCGCTGTCTTCTGCCCTCACCACAGGCATCGCCAGCACCGCGGCCACCGTCAGCAACCCGGCCACCAGCGCGGCCAGGAACACAGCCCCGGAGGCGCTGATCACCGTGGCGGGATCGGCGTTGCCTCCACTGCTGCCGCCGTAGATGGAGTTGGCCACGGCACCGAACACAGCCACGCCCAGGGCGCTGCCGATGGAGCGGGCAAACATGTTGGTGCTGGTCACCACGCCGCGTTCATGCCACGGCACGCTGGACTGGGCGGAAATCAAGGTGGGCGTGGCCAGCAGGCCCAGGCCAAGCCCGACGACGAAGCAGCTGATGGCGATCAGCGCCACGTTGGGGGAAGCGGCCGTCAGGGACAGGATCAGCAGGCCGGCCACCGCAATGGCGATGCCGATCAGGGCAGTGGACTTGAACCCGATCCGCAGGTAGAACTTCCCGGCCTGCGAGGCACTGAGCGGCCAGCCCAGCGTCAGGGCTGCAAGCGCCAGGCCCGCGACCAGCGGCGAGGAGGACAATGCTCCTTCCAGGAAGGTGGGCACGTAGGAGGTCAGCCCGATCATCATCGCGCCAACCCCGAAGGACACCAGCGCGGTGGTGGCCAACAGGCGGCGGGACACTACCCAGGCCGGGAGGATGGGTTCCGCTGCCCGCCGCTCCACCAGCAGGAACGCAACCAGGAGCACGGCCCCGACAACAAACACGCCAATGCTGATGGGCGAGTTCCATGCCCACGCCTGGCCGCCCTGGAGGGCGCCGAGGATGAGCAGGCCGAGCGATCCGGCCAGCAGCACCGCCCCGGCGTAGTCCACCTTGTGCGTGGCGCGTTCCACGTTTTCGTGGAGGGTGCGGATCAGCATCCATCCGGCCAGCAGGCAGAGCGGCACGTTGACAAGGAAGATGCCGCGCCAGATGCCCAATGCTGAAAAGATGCCGCCCAGGCTGGGGCCCACCACGGAGGAGATGGCCCAGACGCTGGCCAGGTAGCCCTGGACCTTCGCGCGCTCCTGAAGGGTGTAGATGTCGCCGGCGATGGTGACGGCCACCGGCAGTACCGCACCGGCACCGAGTCCCTGCAGGGCCCGGAAGGCGATCAGCGAGGGCATGCTCCATGCGACCCCGCAGAGCACCGAGCCGAGGAGGAACAGGCCAATCCCGATCAGGATAATGGGCTTGCGCCCTGCCATGTCCGAGAGTTTGCCGTAGATGGGCACGGACACTGCCTGCGCCAGCAGGTACGCAGAGAAAAGCCAGGGGAAGGACGAGAAGCCACCCACGTCACGGACGATCGACGGCACCGCCGTGGCCACGATGGTTGAGTCGATGGCCACCAGGCCGGTGGAGAGCATCAGGGCAATAAGGATGGGTCCCCGCTCGGACCGGAACCCTACGCCGTCTTTTACGTTCGCCATGGTCAGACCCGCACCAGTCCGGCGGCCTGGGCCAGCAGTTCGACGGAGCGCAGCCGTGCCTCGGTGCCCGGGCTCTGGTGGGCCACGATGAGTTCGTCGGCGTCGGCGTGCTTGCCGAAGCTGTCCAGGTAGTCCATCACCATGTCAGGGGTGCCCACGGCGGAGTAGGTCATCATTTGTGCCATGTGCCGTCCTTGCGGCGAGTCGAGGATCATGTCCGCTTCGTCGTCGGTGAATTCGCGGGTGCCGCCGCCGAAGAACAGCGAGACGCGGGCGCGCTTGGTGGCCTGCAGCATCTCCTGGGCTTCGGACGCGGAGTCGGCGGCGATGACGTTGACGCCGGCGATGACGTGCGGGGCGTCCAGTTGGGCGGAGGGCTTGAATTCGCGGCGGTAGGTGGCCACGGCATCCTGCAGGGCCGCGGGGGCGAAGTGCGAGGCGAAGGCATACGGCAGGCCCAACTGCGCGGCCAGCCGGGCGCCGAACAGGGAGGAACCCAGGATGTACAGCGGCACGTTGGTTCCCTTGCCGGGCGTAGCCTCAACGCCCTGGATGCGGGTGGGGCCGGTCAGGTAGCCCTGGAGTTCCAGGACGTCCTGCGGGAAGCTGTCCGCGGACATCGGGTCGCGGCGCAGGGCCCGCATGGTGTTTTGGTCGCTGCCCGGGGCCCGGCCCAGGCCAAGGTCGATCCGGCCCGGGTGCAGGGTTTCGAGGGTTCCGAACTGTTCGGCGATGGTCAGCGGGGAATGGTTGGGCAGCATAATGCCGCCGGCCCCCAGGCGGATGCTTTCGGTATGCGCGGCCACGTGGGCGATCAGCACGCTGGTGGCAGAGGAAGCGATGGAGGACATGTTGTGGTGCTCCGCGTACCAGACGCGCCGGTAGCCCAGCTTTTCGGCGCTTTGCGCCATGGCCACGCTGCCCGCCAGGCTCTCCGCCGCCGTCTGGCCTTTGCCGATGGTTGCCAGGTCAAGGATGGAGAGGGGAAGAGTCACGTCGGATGCGGCCTTTCAGGAACGTTTCGTAAGAAGGCGCCGGCCGGATCACGGCGGCACTTGATACATAACGACGGCGGTCCCCGGCTTATTTCGTGATTTCCGGAATACTCAGCACACTGATGAGGTTGCCGCCCCTATGAGCCATGATTCAACGAACCAGCTGGAACTGTCCGCAACGATTGACCTGAAGGATCTGGGAACCGTGCACAGGCTCGGCTTCGGTGCCATGCGCATCGTCGGTGACGGTGTCTGGGGTGAGCCCGCAGACCGCAAGGCCGCCGTGGCCGTGCTGCGCCGCGCCGTCGAACTCGGCGTGGACTTCATTGACACCGCTGACTCCTATGGCCCCAACATCAGCGAGGAAATCATCGCCGAGGCCCTGCATCCGTACCAGGAGGGGCTGAAGATCGCCACGAAGGTGGGCTTCACGCGCACCGGACCCAACAAGTGGATCCCCGTGGGCCGGCCGGAATACCTGCGCCAGCAGACGGAACTGAGCCTGCGCAAGCTCAAGGTGGACACCCTGGACCTGCTGCAGCTGCACCGCATCGACCCGAAGGTGGACGCTGAGGAACAGTTTGGCGTGCTCCGCGAGCTCCAGGACGAAGGCAAGGTCCGGGCCCTCGGCCTGTCCCAGGTCAGCGTGGCGGAGCTCGAAGCGGCCGGGAAGCACTTCACCGTGTCCACCGTGCAGAACCGCTACAACCTGACTGACCGCAGCTCTGAGGACGTGCTGCGCTACTCCGAGGAGAACGGCATCGGCTTCATCCCGTGGGCACCGATTTCGGCGGGCGAGCTTGCCCGGCCGGGCGGCCCGCTGGACGAAGCAGCCAAGCGTCTGGGCGCCACCACCTCCCAGGTGGCACTGGCCTGGCTGCTGCGCCGCTCCCCCGTCATGATGCCCATCCCGGGCACCGGTTCCGTGCAGCACCTTGAAGAGAACATGGCCGCCGCCGGCATCACGCTCGACGACGACACTTACGCCGAGCTCGAAGCGGCCGGCAACTAAAGATTTAGAGAAAGGAGCTACACCATGGCAAACATCCTGATGGTCGTATCGGCCGCCGATTCCCTCACCATGAAGGACGGCAGCGAACACCCCACCGGCTACTGGGCAGAGGAACTGGTGGTATCACACCAGACCCTGACCGACGCCGGAAACACGGTCCACATCGCCACCCCCGGCGGCAGGAAGCCCACCGTGGACCAAGTAAGCCTGGCTCCAGAGTCCGCGGGCGGCGAGGACCGGGCGCAGGGCTTCCGGGACTACCTGGCAAAGATCGACGGCGAGCTGTCGCACCCGCTGGTCCTGGCCGACGTCGACATTGCCGCGTATGACGCCGTCGTCATGCCCGGCGGCCACGGCCCCATGGCCGACCTCTACAAGGACGCCGACCTTGGCCGGCTCCTGGTGGCGGCCAACAGGGACGGCAAGATCATCGCTCCGTTCTGCCACGGTCCGGCGGGACTGCTGAGCGCAACGGACGACGACGGCGGGTTCGCTTTCAAGGGCCGCCGCCTGACGGTCTTCACCAACGAGGAAGAGCTCGGCGGCGGGACCGGCGAGAACACGCCCTGGCTGGTGGAGGATGCGCTGAAGGAGAAGGGCGCCGTTGTGGAGAACGGTGCGGCCTGGAGCTCCAACGTGGTCCGTGACGGCAACCTCATCACCGGGCAGAACCCGCAGTCCAGCGAGGACGTGGCAAAGGAAGTCCTGGCTGCCCTGCCGTAGCCCGCAGTTCAACAGGCAGTGCAGTAAAGAGGGGACCAGTTCGCATGGGCTGGTCCCCTCCTTGCGGCGCACGTCGTTGGGCGCCGGCCTTCATTCCTTGTGATCAGGCGGCACAGCCCCCGTTCGCGATGGAGGGGTCGATCGCTGCGATCTGCTTCTGGATGTCCGCCAGCTGGGTCTGCAGGCTGGACACCAGCAGCTTCTGCGCCTTGATCGCGTCGGCGTTGTTCCCCTTCTTGGCCTGGAGTGCCCGGAGAGTGTCCTGGGCGGCGGTAACCTGGGCGTCCACCGTGCTCAGCTGACCCTGCAGCACCTTGAGGTTTGCTTCCGCCGTGCTGATCTCCCCGTTGAGGCTGTCGAGCTGGTCCAGCAGCGGCTGTACCCGCGTCTGCAGCTCAAGGACGTTGGCTTCGGCGGTGGCGATCTGGCCGTTGAGGGCCGTAATCCGTGCCACCAGGTCGTCACCCAACTGGTTGAGCGCCGCGATGTCCGCCGTCTTCGAGGCAACGGCCGTGTTGGCGGCGTCCAGGGTGGCTTGAAGCGCCGGAAGCTGCAGCTGCAGGGCTGATATCTCGGCGTTCTTGTCATCCACCGCTCCGTTGGCCGCTGCCAGCGCGTCCTTTGCCTGGGCCAGGGTCCCGTTCAAGCCGTCGAGGATAGCCCGCTGGTCAGTAATGGCCTCCTGGGCCTGCTCAACGTTGTCCGTGAGGGTGGGCAAGGCGGCTTCGAGGTCCTTCACCACCTGCTGCTGGGCCGTCACCGCGGCAGCAGCGTCTTTCGCTGCCTGCTCGAGCCCCGGGAGCTCTCCCTGCAGGGTGGTGAGCTCCGCCTGCTTCGTGGCAACAGCCGCGTTGGCCAGGTTCACGGCGTCCTGGAGCGCGGGCACCTGCGCCTTGAGGGTGGCAATGTCGTTCTGTTTTGCGGTCACTGCAGCGTTCGCGGCGTCGAGCGCCGCCTGCAGCGGGGCAGCGTTCTGCTGCAGTGTGCTGCTTTCCTGCTGCTTTGCCAGCAATTGTGAGTTCAAACTGTCCACTTGCGTCTGGAGGGTCTTCAGGTCGCCCTGGAGCCCGGAGATCAGTGTGTTCTTGTCGGCGATCTGGCTATTCACTGCCGTCAACTGGCTCTGCAGGCCGTCGCGCTGAGCAATCAGATCCCGCTTTTTCTGCGAGTTGCCGTTGATGGCATCGATCTGCCTGGTCAGGTCGGCGATCTGGCCCTCAAGGCTGGTCTTTTGCGACGTGAGCGTGGCCAAGTCGTTCTGGGCCTGGGTCAGCGCGGCCTGCTTCGTTGCAATCTGGCCGTTCACCGTTGCGATCTGGTTCTGAAGGGTGGTGATGTCGGCGGTCACCGCAGCAATCTTGGCATTGTTGTCGCTGACAGCCTTGGCCGCTGCCGCCGCGTTGGCTTGAAGGGTCTGCAGGGCCGTCTGGGCTGCCGTAATATCGGCATTCTTGGCATCGAGCGCCGCCTTGGCACTGGAGGCCGCGGACTGCAGGGCGGCGAGTTGCGCCTGTGCCGCTGCAATTTCCGCGTTCTTTCCGGTCACTGCGGCATCCGCAGCTGCGGCAGTCTCCTGCAGGCCCGCCAGCGTCGTCTTCGCAGCGTCAACCTTGGCCTGCTGGGCCTCCAAGACTGCGACCGCCGTGTCTCCTGCCTGCTGCAACCTCGTCAGCTCAGCTTGTGCGTCATCGACTGCAGTCTGTGCAGCATCCACCGCGGCGGCGGCCTGCTGCGCCTGGGCGGTCAGGTCAGCCAGCTGATCCTGTGCCTGCTGGATCTGGGTTTCCTTGGCAGCGAGGTCGGAAGCCGCCTGGTCCGCAGCCTGCTGCAGCGCGGAAAGCTCCGTCTGGGCGGCCGCGACGGCTTGGCTGTTGGCCACCAGCTCTGCTGCCAGCTTGTCTGCCTGGTCCTTGAGGGCGGCGGAGGCCGTCTGGGCTGCTGCGAGTTCATCCTGCAGCGGTGCCAGCTGGCTCTCAACGCTTGCCTGCTGGCCCTGAAGGTCGGTAATGGCGGCTTTCGTTGCCTCCACTTGGGCGGCCAGGCTCTTTTGGTCCTCGGTCAGGTTATTCAGCTCTGTCTGCGCTGCTGCTTCCTCACTGTCCAGCTGTGTCTCCTGGGTCGCTAGGTCAGCCAGCGCCTTGTCCGCGTCGGCCTTTTGCGCGGCCAATGCATCCGCTTGTGCCTGGAGCGTGGCCTTGTCCGCCTGCAACGCGGAGATCGCATCGGCATTCTTCTTGGCGGCGGCCTTCAGGAGGTTCTCCTGGACGGCGCCGCGGTGTGACAGCTGATTGACCACCCCGTTACACATTCCCGTGGTGGATGTTGTGGCTGCAAGTGCCGGCTGGACGAGCACCAGGCTGGTGGTGAGCAACCCGGGCAGGACCACTGCGGCGGCAAGACGCCGGGTCAGAACAGACGTGGACGGGGAAGGGGAAGTGCGCATGCGAGCTCCTGATAAGACCGTTGCAGCGGGCCACTTTGGCCGCCTCATTGCCCCACCGTAAATTCCGGCATACGGGGAGAACACGCGTAGTCACCACCTGTCTTTTTCACCCGGGTACTCGTTTTCTGCTGAAACCGTGACGCCCGTCCTCCCGGACCCTCCCCTGGCCCGAATATGACCGCCGCGGTCGTCCGGTTAACCGCCGTTACTCCCTGTATCCCAGCGTTTCAGGGCCTTTGATTCGCCGCCGGCGGCTGGCGGATAGTTGCAGCAACGCGCACCATCGGCCCGCATCCCCCACCCCTCCAAGGAGGAACCATGACCATCACCACCAGACCCGTAGCCGCCGTGGCCGTTGCCGTCTCCGCATTGTTGGGACTGGCCGCCTGCTCCGACCCGGGCGCCTCGGCGGCGGCAGCACCGTCGTCGTCCGCCACCAACTCCGCCGGCAAGACCTTCAACCTCTCCCCGGACCAGGACCGCTTCAATGTCTCAACCGATCCCGCCGCGGCAGCGCTGGTCCCGGAGCCCATTAAGGCCGACGGCAAGCTGACCGTGGTGACCACCGGCGGCACGGCGCCACTGAGCCTTTTCGCCACGGACAACAAGACCCTGATCGGCAGCGAGGTGGACATCGCCTATGCGGTGGGGGAATCGCTCGGCCTTCAGGTCGAAGTCCTTCCCGTCGCCTGGGCCGACTGGCCGCTGGGCATCGAATCGGCCAAGTACGAGGCCGTGCTGTCCAACGTGACCGTCACCGAGGCGCGGAAGGAGAAGTTTGACTTCGCCACCTACCGCAACGACCTGCTGGGCTTCTACGCCAAAAGTGATTCCAGCATCGGCGACATCAAGGAAGCCAAGGATGTGGCCGGCAGGAAGATCATCGTGGGCTCCGGAACCAACCAGGAAGCCATCCTGGTGCGCTGGGACGAGGAGAACAAAAGGAACGGTTTGGCGCCGGTGCAGTTCCAGTATTACGACGACGACTCCGCCTCGAGCCTGGCCCTTCAGTCAGGCCGCGCGGACCTGACCTTTGGCCCCAACGCGGCCGCCGCCTACAAGGCGGCCCAGGACGGGAAGACGAAGCAGGTGGGCACGCTGAACGGCGGCTGGCCTTTGACGGCGCAGATCGCCTTCACCACCAAGAAGGGCAACGGCCTTGCGGCGGCGGCCCAGGCTGCCCTGAACCACCTCATCGCGGACGGCACCTATGCAAGGATCCTGGACCGCTGGGGCCTCTCTTCCGAGGCTATCCAGAAGTCCGAACTGAACCCGGCGGGCCTGCCAAAGAAGTAGGCATCCTGCCGACGAATGAGTCCCCGCCGGGCTTCCCGGCGGGGACTCAGCTGCGTCAGCGGGGGTCGGGTTCCACCGCCCAAGCCAGCCGGTGCAGGAAGGTGGCGATGCGGCTCCTGGTGGCCAGCACGGCAGCCGAAATGCGGGTGGGTTTGTCGATGATTTGCGGTGCGTTGGGCTGTGCGCTCCTGGCTGTGCCCATGGCTCCGGCAAAAAAGAGGGCAATGAGGCTTGCGCTTTCCATTTATCTCCGGCCGAACATTGGATCCCTGGGGGCATGGAAGCCCAACTCTGCTCGAGGCCTTTTCCAGATTATCAGCTGGGCCGCGGGGTTCGGCCGGCTCCGGCGGTGGAAGTGCGTTCCCGGTCCCTAAGGCAATAGTCTGGCCATATGGGGACCAGTGCCGTGAACTCGGGCGAACAGATAGACAAGCAGACGCGCATTCTTGACGCGGCGATGGATTTGCTGTCGCGCCACGGCATCTCCGGCGTGAGCATGCGGGCCGTGGCCCGCGAGGCCGGCGTGGCGCTGGGCCTGGTTAACTACTACTACGACGACAAGACCACGCTCATCCGGGCCGCCCTGCGCCGGGTGGATGAGCACGACCTCCTGCTGGTTGCGCAGGACCCGGCACTGACTCCGGAGGAACAACTGCGCCAGGCACTGCATCGAGTGGCCGGCGCAGATTTGCTGACCACCCGCTACCTGTCACTTCGACTGCACTTGTGGGCCCTGGCCCGGGCTGACGAGGATTACGCCCTGATCAACGCGGCGGCATTCGACCGGTACCTGGACGGGCTCGCCACGCTGGTGTCCAATGCGATTCCGGAGCTCCCTTGGAAGGCATGCAGGGACCGGGCCGCCGATATTGTCGTCATCCAAAACGGCATGTGGTTGACCGCGCTTCTCGGGGTGGACCGGGCCGCCACCCAGCGGAGCATCGCCCGCACGGAGGAGATCGCCTTCGCACCGGTTCCGGCCAACACCAGCACCACCACGGAACCCGGTCGGGACTGAGAGCACCCGCAGCACAACGCCGGCAGCTCCCCGCGTAGCATTGAACGATTGTTCAAAATAACTATTGAACAGTCGTTCAAAGTGCATTACTGTCCTCGGTATGACTTACGCCACAGCAGTACAGGACGGCAGCCCCAAGGCAGAAACCACCACCGCATCCTCCCTCTTCATCAACGGAGCCTGGGAGGCCGCGGCATCAGGGGCCGTACGCGAAATCAGGAACCCTGCCGACGGCCAGCTGGTAGCCCTCGTGTCGGAGGCCGGCCGGGACGACGCCGAACGCGCCATCATGGCGGCCCGCAGCGCCTTCGACTCAGGTGCCTGGTCCTCAGTCCCGGCACCCGAGCGCGGCACGTTCCTCCTGAAGGTCGCAGCCGGCCTGCGCGAACGGCGGGAAGAATTCGCCCGCGCCGAGTCGCTTGATACCGGAAAGCGGATCATCGAAAGCCGCATCGACATGGACGACGTCGCGGCCTGCTTCGAGTATTTCGGCAGGCTCGCCGGGCAGCAGTCGGGACGCGTCGTCGACGCCGGGAACCCAGACGTCGCCAGCAGGATCGTCTACGAACCCGTCGGGGTCTGCGGACTGATCACCCCCTGGAACTACCCGCTGCTCCAGGCCGCATGGAAGATCGCCCCCGCACTGGCCGCCGGCTGCACCTTTGTCCTCAAGCCCTCCGAACTGACCCCGTCCACCAGCATCCTGGCCATGCAGCTGCTGCAGGACCTTGGCCTGCCGGCCGGCGTCGCCAACCTCGTGACCGGGGCCGGCGCGGAGGCGGGCGCACCGCTTTCGGAACACCCCGCCGTCGACCTCGTCTCCTTTACCGGGGGCCTGGAAACCGGCAAGCGCATCGCGGCAGCCGCCGCAGCCACCGTCAAGAAGGTGGCGCTGGAACTGGGCGGCAAGAACCCGAACGTCGTTTTCGCGGACGCCGACTTCGACGCCGCCGTGGACAACGCCCTCAACGGCGCTTTCGTCCACTCCGGGCAGGTCTGCTCGGCAGGGGCACGGCTGCTGGTGGAGGAATCCATCGCCGAACGCTTCGTGGACGAACTGGTCCGCCGGGCCCAGGGCATCCGGATCGGCGGCCCCTTTGACGACGCCGCCGAAACCGGGCCGCTGATTTCCGCCGCCCACCGGGACAAGGTCCACGCCTACGTCCAGCGCGGCATCGAGGAAGGCGCGCGGGTGCGCACCGGCGGCGCAGCCGCGTCCGGAGAAAAGTACGATGCCGGCTTCTACTACCAGCCGACCATCCTGGACCGCGTGCAGCGGGGCATGTCCGTGGTGGTTGACGAGGCGTTCGGCCCCGTGGTCACCGTGGAGACATTCCGCACCGAGGACGAGGCCGTGGCCACTGCCAACGACACCATCTACGGCCTGGCGGGCGCCGTCTGGACCCAGGACGCCGGCAAGGCCCAGCGCGTGGCAGGCCGGCTGCGGCACGGCACCATCTGGATCAACGACTACCACCCCTACCTCCCCCAGGCCGAATGGGGCGGCTTCGGCCAGTCCGGCGTCGGCCGCGAACTGGGCCCCACCGGCCTGGCCGAGTACCAGGAAGCCAAACACATCTACCAGAACACCAGCCCCCAGGTCACCGGCTGGTTTGCTGACCACGGCAAGGAGAACTAGATGCACGTCGACAACATCGAGCAGCTCACCGAGCGCTCATTCGATTACCTCGTCATCGGCGGCGGATCCGCCGGCGCCGCAGTCGCCGCACGGCTGAGCGAGGACCCGGACGTCACCGTGGCCCTCGTCGAGGCGGGCCCGGACGACCGGAACATCCCCGAAATCCTGCAGCTGGACCGCTGGATGGAACTGCTGGAATCCGGCTACGACTGGGACTACCCCGTCGAGCCGCAAGAGAACGGCAACTCCTTCATGCGCCACGCCCGCGCCAAGGTCATGGGCGGCTGCTCCAGCCACAACTCCTGCATCGCCTTCTGGGCGCCCCGCGAGGACCTGGACGAGTGGGAATCCAAGTACGGCGCCACCGGCTGGAACGCCGACGCTGCCTGGCCGCTCTACAAGCGGCTGGAAACCAATGAGGACGCCGGTCCGCAGGCCCCCCACCACGGCGACTCCGGCCCCGTGCACCTGATGAACGTGCCCCCGGCGGATCCCGCCGGCGTCGCGCTCCTGGACGCCTGTGAGCAGGCAGGCATCCCGCGGGCGAAGTTCAACACCGGAACCACGGTGGTCAACGGCGCCAACTTCTTCCAGATCAACCGGCAGGCGGACGGCACCAGGGCTTCCAGCTCCGTGTCCTACATCCACCCCATCGTGGACCGCCCCAACTTCACCCTGCTGACCGGGCTGCGTGCCCGCCAGTTGGTGTTCGACGCGGACAAGCGCTGCACCGGCGTGGACGTCGTTGACGGGGCGTTCGGCCGCACCCACCGGCTCTCCGCCAACCTCGAGGTAGTGGTCTCCACCGGCGCCATCGACTCCCCCAAGCTGCTCATGCTCTCCGGCATCGGCCCGGCCGCGCACCTGGCCCAGCACGGCATCGAGGTCCTGGTGGACTCCCCCGGCGTGGGCGAGCACCTGCAGGACCACCCCGAAGGCGTGGTGCAGTTCGAGGCAAAGCAGCCCATGGTGCAGACCTCCACCCAGTGGTGGGAAATCGGCATCTTCACCCCCACCGAGGACGGCCTTGACCGCCCCGACCTGATGATGCACTACGGCTCCGTCCCGTTCGACATGAACACCCTGCGGCACGGCTACCCCACCACGGAAAACGGCTTCAGCCTCACCCCCAACGTCACCCACGCCCGCTCCCGCGGAACAGTCCGGCTGCGCAGCCGCGACTTCCGCGACAAGCCCATGGTGGACCCGCGCTACTTCACCGATCCGGAGGGCCACGACATGCGCGTCATGGTGGCCGGCATCCGCAAGGCCCGCGAAATCGCCGCCCAGCCCGCCATGGCGGAATGGACGGGCCGCGAGCTCTCGCCCGGCATCGAGGCGCAGACGGATGAGGAACTGAAGGACTACATCCGCAAGACCCACAACACCGTCTACCACCCGGTGGGCACCGTCCGGATGGGAGCGTACGACGACGACATGTCGCCACTGGATCCGGAGCTGCGGGTCAAGGGCGTCACAGGCCTCCGTGTTGCCGACGCGTCCGTCATGCCCGAACACGTCACCGTCAACCCCAACATCACCGTCATGATGATCGGCGAGCGCTGTGCCGATCTCATCCGGGCAGGCCACGCCGGGGCAGATGCACTGGAAGAGCCGGAGCTCACCACGTCCCTCGCCTAAGCGGCAGCTCATCAGGGGGCCGTCCTGACCAACAGCAACGGCCCCCGCAAACGTTATTCCGCCGCACCCCAGGGCGGCCGGTCCCCATCGTGCTTTCTGACCCAGGAGTCCAAATTGGAACCCAGCAAGAGTATTGATTCAAGCGGCATGGACGAATTCGGCTACACCCAGACCCTCGACCGAAGCATCGGCAAGTTCGCCAGCTTCGCCGCGGGTGTCAGCTACATCTCCATCCTCACCGGTGTTTTCCAACTGTTTTACTTTGGCTTTTCCATGGCCGGCCCGGCGTATGCCTGGTCCTGGCCCATCG
Organism: Paenarthrobacter sp. 22069; assembly: GCF_052046035.1. Lineage (NCBI taxonomy): Bacteria > Bacillati > Actinomycetota > Actinomycetes > Micrococcales > Micrococcaceae > Paenarthrobacter > Paenarthrobacter sp. 22069. Next base: position 183,963 of record NZ_JBQEQF010000005.1, read on the forward strand.
TGTTCGTCGGCCAGCTCATGGTGGCCCTGTGTTTCGCCGAACTGGCCGGCCGCTACCCCGTCGCCGGCTCCGTCTACAACTGGGCCAAGCGGCTCGCGTCCGGGACATCGTCCTGGCTGGCCGGCTGGCTGTTGCTGCTGTCCTCCATCATGGCGCTGGGCTCCGTGGCCCTGGCCCTGCAGATCACCCTCCCGCAGCTCTGGTCCGGGTTCCAGTTCGTCGGTGACGGCACCGGACCGTACGACTTCGCCATGAACGGCGTGGTGCTGGCCACCATCATGATCACCATCTCCACCCTGATCAACGCGTTCGGCGTGAAGCTGATGACCAGGATCAACAGCATCGGTGTTTTCGTTGAACTGATCGCGGCCGTGCTGCTGATCCTCGCCCTGGCCTGGCACGTGGTGCGCGGGCCGGAAGTCTTCTTCCAGACCAACGGCTTTGGCGAGGGCCACGACCTCGGCTTCTTCGGCGTCTTCCTGATCGGCGCCATGGCCTCCGGCTACGTCATGTACGGCTTCGACACCGCCAGCTCGCTGGGCGAGGAAACCAAGGACCCCAAGAAGACCGCTCCCAAGGCCATCCTGCGGGCTGTTACGGCGTCCTTCCTGCTGGGCGGCGGAATCCTGCTGTTCGGCATCCTGGCAGCGCCGGACCTCACCGACCCCCAGATTGGTTCCCCCGACGGCGGCCTGCAGCACATCGTGCTCTCCGTCCTGGGCGGCCCTTTCGGCAAGGCCTTCCTGGCCTGCATCGTCGTGGCAGTGGTGGTGTGCACCCTCGCCGTCCACGCCGCCGCCATCCGCATGATGTTCGCCATGGCCCGTGACAACAACCTGCCCTTCAGCCGGCAGCTCAGCAAGGTGGATCCGGTCCGCAGGACCCCCACCGTCGCCGCGATCGTCATCGGCGTCATGGCCGTCATCCCGCTGCTGGTCAACGTGATGCAGCCGGCCATCTTCACCATCCTGTCCAGCATCAGCATCGTCCTGATCTACCTGTCCTACCTCCTGGTCACGGTTCCGCTGCTGCGTAAGCGGCTGCTGAAGAAGTGGCCGCTCGTCGCGGATGGTTCCGAGCCCGGATTCTCCATGGGCAAGTGGGGTCTTCCCGTGAACATCCTCGCCGTCCTGTGGGGTGCCGCCATGACCCTCAACCTGGTGTGGCCGCGCCCGGAGATTTACAACTCCGTGCCGCCCTTCGAGTGGTACCTGCAGTGGGGCGGCGTGATCTTCGTGGCCGCCGTGGTCATTGGCGGGACCCTGCTCTACCGCCTGAAGATCCGCCACCAAACCGGCGTGCTGGCCGAGCACGCGGCCGCCGTCGCTGCCCACCCGGCGTCGGCGTCCACCGCCGCCAACGCTTCGGAAGAGCACCAGCTGGTGGACGCGCAGGTGCCATAAAGGCCGCTGCTGCAGCAGCACCTTCAAAGGAACGGGCCGACGGCGNCACGTGAGTGCCGCCGTCGGCCCTTTCTGCGTCCCCGGCTCTGCCATGTTGAGTACCGGCGTCATACAACGAAAGCCCTGGCGGATCCCGACCGGCAACGTCCTACCCTTGACAAGTGACTTTGACTAAGATCCGTACCGCGGCCGCGGGCCCCCTTGCCGCCGCCGGTCTCCTGCTTGCCCTCGCGGGCTGTTCAACGCCTGCCGCCACCCAGTCCAGCCCCGCTGCCTCCGGCTCTGCCTCCCCGGCAGCAGCTTCGGCCAGCGCCTCTTCCACCGCCGCCGGCCCTTGCGCCGGCGTGAAGGTCATCGTTGACTCCGGCGCCCTGAAACAGTCCGCCGCCAACACCTCCACCTGCGTTTCCGTGGACGGACCCACTGTGGCGTCCAAGGTGCTGGAGGAGGCAAAGATCAAGACCGAGGGCACCACCCAGTACCCCAACGAAATCGTGTGCCGGGTGAACGGTGTGCCCGCCGCCGACCTGGACATCAAACACAAGGACGGCACCTACCGCGAGGAATGCAAGGGTATGCCCGCCGCGTTCGCCTACTGGGGTCTGTGGGTCAAGCCCGCCTCGGGTGACTGGGCCTACGCCCAGGAAGGCCTGGCAACCCTGAAGGTCAACCCGGGCGAGAGCCTGGAGCTGCTCTTCTCGGTCGACGGCGAGCCGGCCGCCCCCGCCGCATGACCTTCCGGCCCGCGCCGTTGCGCGCAGCGGCAGTCCTCGCCGCTGTGTTCGTTGCGGCGCGGGTCATCTACCGCGTCCTCTTCAATGGCGCGGGCACCGGCAGCCCCCTCCTGCTCGACCTGCCGCCGCTGCGGCTCCCCGCTCCGTACGCCCATGTGGTGTTCCTGGGTCCGGTCACCGGGCCCGGACTGTGGGCGGCCGTGCTGTCCGCACTGCCCATTGCCGCGACCATCCTCGCCTTCGGCCTGTTCAACGCTTGGTTCGATGTGTCCCGGGGTTTCGTGCGGCTGGCCCGCGGCGGTCCACTTCAGGGCGTGGCCCGGATGCTGGTGGTGGCGTGGGCCGCGCTCCCCGCCCTGGCCGACGCCGTGGCCTCCGTCCGGCTGGCGTTTCGGCTGCGGGGTGAGCGCTTCGGCCCCCGCGCCCTGGTGCCCGTGCTGGAACGCACCCTCGAACACGCCGGCCGGGTTGCCGCGGCCCTGGAGCTGCGCGGCTTCGGGAGCCGGGCGGCGCAGCAGAAGGGGAACGACGGCGGCGCACCGCTTGAGGTCCGGGACGCACAGTTCCGGATTGGTGCAGCATGCATAAAGGTGGAGAAGTTTGCGCCGTCCGGCGGCTCCATCACCGTCATCACCGGACCCACCGGCTCCGGCAAGTCCACCATCCTGCGCGGCATCGCCGGCCTGCTTTCCCACGTCGACGGCGGAGACCTTTCCGGGATGGTGCGGGTCGGCAGGCTGGACCGCGCTGCTGCCCCGCCGCGTGACACTGCCCGCCTGGTGGGCGTGGTCCTGCAGAACCCCCGGGCTGCGTTCGCCACCACCCGGGTCCGGGACGACATCGCCCTGGCCCTCGAACTGCGCGGCATGCCTGCCGCTGCCGCAAAGATGCGGGTGCAGGAGGTCGCTGCACTCACCGGAGTCACGGCGCTGCTGGACCGGAACGTCAGCACCCTCTCTGCGGGTGAGGCAACGCTGGTGGCCATCGCCGCCGCCGTCGTGGACCAGCCCAGGCTTCTCCTGGTGGACGAGCCACTGGCCGACCTCGACGCCGCAGCCCGCGCCCTGGTCATTTCCGTGCTCGACGCCCTGGCCCACCAGGCGGGCGTCTGCGTGATCGTGGCGGAGCACCGGGCGGCGGCGCTGGTCCCCGTGGCCGATTCGTGGTGGACCCTCGAGCGCGATGCCCTGGTGCCCGGCGTTGCGCCAACTGCCCCGACTGCCCGTTCTGACGGAGGCCCGGCCCGGCCGTTGGCGGACTCCACGCCCGTGCTGATGGCGGCGAACCTTTCAGTCCATCGTGGCGGCAAGCCGCTGGTCCGCGATGCATCCCTGGCCCTGCATCGTGGCGAAGTGGTGGCCCTGGTGGGGCCGAACGGGGCCGGGAAGTCGTCGCTGCTGGTGGCGCTGGCCCTGGGCGAGGGGGCTGTCGCTGGAACCACGGCCGGTGGAAATGCCGGTGGGAAGACGGCCGACGGCGGCCGGGTGGCCTTGGTGCCGGACGCCTCCGACGACCTTTTCACCAGGGACACTGTCGCCGGAGAACTCCGTGCCGCCGAGCGGCGCCTGGCACGCATCAGGCGAGCCCGCATCGAGCCAGGCGTCGCCGCATCACGCCTGGCCCTCCTGCGGGGAGATGCCGGGATGCCCGTCGGCCACGAACACCCCCGGGACCTTTCCGCCGGCGAGCGCCGGATCCTCGCCATCGCCCTGCAGACCATGGACAAACCGCCGGTCCTCCTGATCGATGAGCCCACCCGCGGCCTGGATCCCGCGGCCCGGGCAGCCGTCTCGTCAGCACTGCGCGCGGCGGCGGACGACGGCACGGCAGTCCTGATCGCCACGCACGATGTCGACTTTGCCTATGGCCTTGGCGCCCGGATCCTGCCGATGCGGGACGGGATTGCGCCCTCGTCCCCGACAGCCAATCAAGTCGAACCAGCCGCAGCCGTTCCCGCGGCACAACGGCTGGCCCCATGGCCCGAACCCCAGCCTGATCTTCCCGCTGTGAAACGGCCGCAGCGCCGCGTCCGGGTGCCGCGGGCCGTCGAGCTCGCAGTCCTTGCGGCTGCCAACCTGCTGGCCCTGGCGACGTTCTGCTGGCCCCTGCTCGCCGCTGCCCTCCCCCAGGACGCCACGGCCGCCCTGCCCTACGCGGCGTTGGCGATCGCGCCCGTGGCGGTGGTCGCCGTCGTGGTGTCCCTGGACGGTTCGGTGCGTTCGGCGCATACCGTGGCGCTGCTCGGCGTCCTGGCTGCCGTCGGTTCCGCTGTCCGGGTGGCGAGCACCGGCGTCGGCGGCGTGGAAGCGGTCTTCATCCTGCTGATCCTGGCCGGCCGCGCGTTCGGTGCCCGGTTCGGCCTGCTGCTGGGCGCGGCCACCATCGCCGTGTCCAGCGCGCTGTGGGGCGGGATCGGGCCGTGGACACCGTTCCAGATCTTCGCCTGCGCGTGGGTGGGCGCGGGAGCCGGCCTGCTCCCCCGCCGGGTCCGCGGCAAGGCCGAACTGTGGATGCTGGCCGGCTACGGCGTGGTGGCGTCGTATCTGTTCGGGCTGCTGACCAACCTGTGGTTTTGGCCGTTTGCGGTGGGCGCCGGCACCGGCATTTCCTATGTGCCGGGTGCGCCGCTGGGCACCAACCTCAGCAGCTTCCTGCTGTACTCGCTGCTGACCTCGACGGCGGGCTGGGACACCCTGCGCGCCGTCACCACGGTGATCGGCATCGCTGTGGTGGGCAGGGCGATTCTCGCCGCGCTGCGGCGGGTGAAGCCGGTTTCCGGCGGCGCTGCCGGCGCGGACGTCCAGGCCTCCCGGACACCATCACCGCATGGCAGCGACCGGCACCTACTCACGCCTTGAAGAAGACAGGCAGGTTGCCTTCAACGAATGGATTTGTGACACTGGTGTCCTCTATTCCCCAGTGTTAGGCAATGTTTTGACGGGCATTTCAGGTTTCGCGACGCAGTCCGCGCGCTGACACTTCCCTGATGCCCTAAGGGCCGGCAGGTCTCAGCGCTTCTTCCGCTGAAACCACCCGGAGCCCCATGCCACTCCATGGCTTTCCTTTTCCTGCACTGATTTCCTGCCTCGCGGCACTGCCTTGTCCTTGCCTGCCCTGGCGGCACACTGTCGTGTCCCGCCCGGCGTAGGACCCTCCCCGCGGTACAGACCTGACGTTGGCGAACCGCGGCTCCGGCCGCACAACATTTTCTCCTGGAGCACCATGCCTACAGCAAAGAATCCATCCATCGTCCTGACGGACGTGCACTTCCGGTGGCCGGACGGCTCACCGGCGCTGGCCGGGATTTCCGGCACTTTTGGGCCGGGCAAAACCGGCTTGGTGGGAACCAATGGTTCCGGCAAGTCCACCCTGCTCCGTCTCGTGGCGGGAACGCTCACCCCAACGGGCGGCAGCATCATCACCGAAGGCGACGTCGGCTACCTTCCGCAGACCCTGACGCTGCACCACGGAGCCACCATGATGGAGCTGCTCGGCATCAAGGACAAAGTCTCCGCCCTCCGGGCCATCGAATCCGGCGACGCAGCGGTGGAGCATTTTGATGTGCTGGGCGACGACTGGGACATCGAGACCCGTGCTGATGAGGCACTGCGGGAGATCGGGCTTAGTGGCATCGGTCTGGACCGGCGGGTCGGCGAGCTGTCCGGCGGGGAAGCCATGCTGGCTGCCATTTCCGGTCTGCGGGTCCAGCGAACGCCCATCACGCTGCTGGACGAGCCGGCGAACAACCTGGACCGCGGAGCCCGCTCGGCACTCGGGCACCTGCTCGCTGACTGGCCGGGAAGCCTGGTAGTGGTCAGCCACGACCTGGCACTCCTGGAACTGATGGACAGCACCGCGGAACTCTACGCGGGAGGACTTACGGTGTTCGGCGGACCCTACAGCGAATGGCACGCCTACCTGGAGGAGCAGCAAGCCGCGGCCGTCCAGGCAACGCGGGCTGCCGGGCAACTGGTAAAGAAGGAAAAGCGCCAACAGCAGGAGGCGGAATCGAAGCTCGCCCAACGGGCCAGGACGGGCCAGAAAAGTTACGACAGCAAAAAGGGATCCAAGATCCTGATGAACCGGCGGGCCTCCGACGCGCAGGTGTCGGCCGGGAAGATGCGTTCAGGCATGGACACCAAAGTACAGGCGGCCAAGGAAGCCCTGGACACGGCCGCCGCCAAGGTGCGGGAGGACGAACGGATATCGCTGAACCTCCCGGACCCGGAAGTTCCGCGCAGCCGGCGGATAGCGGAACTGCGGGGCACCAACCGCTCCTTTGTGGTGCAGGGCCCCGAGAAGGTGGCGATCATCGGACCGAACGGTGCCGGCAAGACCACGCTCCTGGAGCGGTTGGTGGGCAGCCTGCCGTGCTCCAGGGGTGAAGCCGGCGGCAGCCTGCTGACCGATCGGGCGGGGTACCTACGGCAGCGCCTCGATGGGCTCAGGGAAGATGCCACCACGCTCGAAAACGTCCAGGACGCCGCTCCGGAGGTGCCATCCGGTGATATTCGGAACCGGCTGGCACGGTTCCTCCTGCGCGGGGACAGCGTGAACCGGCCTGTGCGGACACTCTCCGGCGGTGAGCGGTTCCGGGTTTCCCTGGCCAGGCTTCTGTTCGCGGACCCGCCGGCGCAGGTGCTGATCCTCGACGAACCGACCAACAACCTGGACATCCGCAGCGTTGACCAGTTGGTGGAGTCACTCGCTGCGTATCGGGGCGCCGTGATTGTGGTCAGTCACGATGACGCGTTCCTAGGACGGCTGGCCCTGGACCTCATCCTCAGCCTGGGCCGCGACGGTTCGTTGACCCAGCTGGCCTCGCTGCCTGGCACGGCCCCGGGGTGACGTCCTCCGCCGGAGGCCGCTGCCGAAATCAGACCTTGAAGTACTTCGCCTCCGGGTGGTGGAACACGAACGCATCGGTGGACTGTTCGGGGTGCAGCATCAGCTCGTCGCTCAGGACCACGCCCATGCGCTCGGGTTTCAGGAGTTCCGTGACCTTGCGGCGGTCCTCCATGTCCGGGCAGGCGGGGTAGCCCAGCGAGAACCGGGCGCCGCGGTAGTCGAGCTTGAAGTACCCTGCGGTGTCCTTGGGCTCCTCGGCGGCGAAGCCGAGCTCCTTGCGGATGCGGGCGTGCCAGAACTCGGCGAGCGCCTCGGTGAGCTGCATGACCAGGCCGTTGAGTTCGTAGTAATCGCGGTACTGGTTGGCGGCGAACATCTTGGAGGTGAACTCTTCGATCTTGGAGCCGGCGGTGACCAGCTGCACCGGGAGCACGTCGATCTGGCCGGACTCGCGGGACTTCACGAAGTCGGCGAGGCACAGGTGCCGGTCGCGGCGCTGGCGGGGGAAGTCGAACCGCAGGCGGTCGGTGCCGATCGGGCCGCCGGAACCACCGTCGGGGGCGAGCAGGCCCGCCTGGCCCAGGACGGCGTCGGGATCCTCGCCGTGGTGCAGCACCACCATTTGTTCCCCTTCGGAAACCACGGGGAAGTAGCCGTAGGCGACGGAGGCGTCCAGCATGCCCTCGCCCAGGATGCGGTCCAGCCAGTACCGCAGGCGCGGCCGGCCTTCGCGTTCCACGAGTTCCTCGTAGGAGGCGCCGTCCTCGCCGCGGCCGGGCTTGAGGCCCCACTGCCCCATGAAGGTGGCGCGCTCGTCGAGGAACGCGGAGTAGTCGTGGAGCGAGACGCCGCGGACGATGCGGGTGCCCCAGAACGGCGGCACCGGTACGGGATTGTCGGCGGTGACGTCGGAGCGGCCGGGCATGGCTTCGGGCTCGGTCACCGTGAACTTCGCGCCGCCCCTGTGGATGCGCTTCTTCAGCGGCGGCAGGCCGACGTCGTCCGGCGATTCACCGCGGGCCACGCGGACCAGGGGTTCCATGAGGGAGAGGCCCTCGAACGCGTCCTTGGCGTAGCGGACCACGCCGTCGAACTGCTCGGCGAGGTCCTGCTCCACGTACGCGCGGGTCAGGGCTGCGCCGCCCAGGATGACGGGCCACTTCTTCGCCAGGCCGCGGGACTGCAGTTCGGCGAGGTTTTCCTTCATCACCACGGTGGACTTCACCAGGAGCCCGGACATGCCGATCACGTCGGCATTGTGCTCCTCGGCGGCGGCGATGATCTCGGCGATGCCCTGCTTGATGCCGATATTGACCACTTTGTAGCCGTTGTTGGTGAGGATGATGTCCACCAGGTTCTTGCCGATGTCGTGCACGTCGCCGCGGACGGTGGCGATCACCATGGTGCCCTTGCCGGAGGAGTCCGACTTCTCCATATGCGGCTCGAGGAGGGCTACCGCGTTCTTCATGACCTCGGCGGACTGCAGGACGAACGGCAGCTGCATTTCGCCGGCGCCGAAGCGTTCGCCCACCACCTTCATGCCCTCGAGGAGGTGGTCGTTGATGATGCCGAGCGGGGTCATGCCCTCGCTGCGGGCCAGGTCCAGGTCCTCTTCGAGGCCCTTGCCTTCGCCGTCGATGATGCGGCGTTCAAGGCGTGCGCCGGTGGGCAGCGCGGCGAGTTCGGCGGCGCGCTGGTCCTTGAGCGCAGCGGTGTCGACGCCGGCGAACATGTCCAGCATGCTGGCCAGGGGGTCGTAAGTGGTGTTGCCGTCGGCGTCGTATTCGCGGCGGTCCCAGACGAGGTCAAGGGCCACCTTGCGCTGGTCCTCCGGAAGGGAGGCGAGCGGGACGATCTTGGCGGCGTCGATGATGCCGCTGGTCAGGCCGGCCTGGACGGCCTCGTGCAGGAACACGGAGTTCAGCACGATGCGGGCTGCCGGGTTCAGGCCGAAGGAGACGTTGGAGACGCCGAGGGTAGTGTTGATGCCCGGGTATTTCGTGGTGATCTGGCGGATGGCTTCGATGGTCTCGATGCCGTCCCGGCGCGTCTCCTCCTGGCCGGTGGCCACGGGGAAGGTGAGGCAGTCGACGATGATGTCCTCGACGCGCATGCCCCATTCGCCCACCAGGGCGTCGACGAGGCGGGAGGCGATGGCCACCTTGCCTTCGGTGGTGCGGGCCTGGCCCTGTTCGTCGATGGTCAGGGCGATGACGGCGGTGCCGTGTTCCTTGACCAGCGGCATGATGCGGGCGAAGCGGCTGTCCGGGCCGTCGCCGTCCTCGTAGTTGACGGAGTTGACCACGGGGCGGCCGCCGATGAGTTCCAGGCCTGCCCGCAGGACGGGCGGTTCGGTGGAGTCGATGACCAGCGGCAGGGTGGAGGCGGACGCGAAGCGGCTCACTACCTCCTTGATGTCGGCCACGCCGTCTCGGCCCACGTAGTCGATGCAGACGTCCAGGAGGTGGGCGCCGACGCGGATCTGCTCGCGGGCGATGTCCACGCAGTCGTCCCAGCGCTCTTCGAGCATGGCCTGGCGGAAGGCCTTGGAGCCGTTGGCGTTGGTGCGCTCACCGATGGCCAGGTAGGCGGACTCCTGGTCGAAGTTCACGTGCTGGTAGAGGGAGGCGACACCGGCTTCGCGCTCTTCGGGGATTCGTGCCGGCTTTCCGCTGTTGGTGACCGCGGCTTTGGTGCGGAAGGGCGCAAGACGTTCGACGACGGCGGCCATGTGTTCCGGCGTCGTACCGCAGCAGCCGCCCACCAGGCCCAGGCCGAATTCGCGGACGAACTGTTCGTGCGCGGTGGCGAGTTCGGCGGGTGAGAGCGGGTAGTGCGCGCCGTTGGCGCCCAGGACGGGCAGGCCGGCGTTGGGCATGCAGGCGATGGCGACGGAGGACTGCTTGGAGAGGTGGCGGAGGTGCTCGCTCATCTCGTCCGGTCCGGTGGCGCAGTTCAGGCCGATGGCGTCGACGCCGAGCGGTTCGAGCGCGGTCAGGGCGGCACCGATTTCGGACCCCATGAGCATGGTGCCGGTGGTTTCGACCGTCACCTCGACGAAGATGGGGAGGCGGACGCCCTTGGCGACGATGGCCTGCTTGCAGCCGTTGACGGCGGCCTTGGTTTGTAGGAGGTCCTGGCTGGTTTCGATGAGGAATGCGTCGGCGCCCCCGTCGATGAGGCCCTCTGCCTGCAGGGCGAAGGTCTGCTTGAGCCAGTCGTAGCTGGTGTGGCCCAGGCTGGGGAGCTTGGTGCCGGGCCCCATGGAGCCGAGGACCCAGCGCATGCGGCCGTCTAATTCTTCCGCGGCTTCGGCGCGTTCGCGGGCGATTTTGGCGCCCTTGAGGGCGAGTTCCTCGATGCGGTCGTCGATGCCGTAGTCGGAGAGGTTGGACCAGTTGGCGCCGAAGGTGTTGGTTTCCACGGCGTCGATGCCGGTGGCGAAGTACGCGTCGTGGATGTCGGCGATGACGTCCGGACGGGTGTCATTGAGGATCTCGTTGCAGCCCTCAAGGTTCTGGAAGTCGGTGTCCAGCTGGAGGTCGCGGCCCTGGAGCATGGTGCCCATGGCGCCGTCGGCAATGACCACCCGGTGGTTCACGGCGTCCAGGAGTTCCTGCGCGCGGGCAGGGCGGGGCACGGATTCTATATCAAGGGCGAAACGAGGCATTTAAACAGGTTACGGGTGGCCGCCCGAACATTGCTTCGTATTTCTATGTACTACGTTCCCATGAACTTGGACGGCGGGTGGTTGGAGGCGCCAAGGAACGACGGTTCTGACTGGGAGCGTGGCGTTAACCAGGGGCCACGCCGCGCGCCCGCATCACCTTGTCAACAGCCCATTTCGCCCTCGCCTTGATTTGTGTTCGAACCGCTCCCGCGCAGTCCGGGCGGACATGCCGAGGGCTGCACCGATAACCTCCCAGGAGTCTCCGTTCGCGCGGGCGGCGCTGACGGCGGCGTCCAGCTCGGCCGCGGCCTTCTCGGCCGCCGCACGTGCAGCGGTGATCCGGCGGAAGTCTGCAGCATCCCTATCTACGTGAGGTGTCGGGTTCAAGCGAAGGAGCGTCCCATCCACCCGTAGCGGCGCGGCCAGGTGTTCAACATGCAGTACATAGCCTTCTTCAGTGGCGCGCTGCACGTAGACGGTGAGGACCGCCTTTCCCTCGCTGTCATCAAAGTCCACTTTCCCGTAGCTCCCGCTGGGGCCAACAGGCCATGGACGTGGCCTCAAACGCCCTCCAGCTTCGTACTGCCTCGGTTCGTACACGTGCTCGGGGCCTTGTGAATCACGAGGGCTCATACTAACTGTTCTCCTTCAAGTTGAGTCGCTGCCCCCCGAGGCGTGGGAACAGATACCAGTACAAGTTATTGCGGGTTGAAGGGCACGAGTACCCGGTACTCGACCTTCTGCATCAAGAGGGGCATCCCTGGTACGGGTACTGGCCAACAAGGCTGACTGGAAGCTAGTTCCCATGCGACCACCGGATCAGGTCACGGTAGTAGAGGCTGAAGTTGAGCTGGGGCTTGGCTGATATTCCTTGGAGCCTGTCGCGCTCCCGGCTCGAGAAGCGTGCGAAACGGATCTGATCTGGACGGTACACGTTCCCGGACGTCGAAACGCCTAACAGGGCCGATAACCTATGTTATGTAAAGCTAGCGTCAGAAGGGGCTGGCAGGAGCCTCAAATAACGGGTCGATGAGTAGTTCTTGGAAGACCTTGTCTTCCACGCCGACGTTCCAGACGCCAGCTAAGAGCTGTTCTTACGTCTGGCTCGTCCCGCTACCATTTGTGTCCTCTTTGATGCTCCTGAAAATGGCGGCCATGGCCCGCATTGCATCCGGATCCTCAAGCCAGGGGCGGCCGTCCCGGCTGCAGGCACGGAACGAGGTTACGTGGGAATCCTCCATAGCCTGCCGTAGCTCGACCCTGGCAGCCTGCAGATCAGCTCGCTGTTCGGACGTCAGCGATTCACAGTCACGGAGAGTGGACGTAGCGGCAGGGGCCGGCATAACCGTAGCTGGCGTCTGACGCCTTCTCAGCAAGTTTCGCGGCCCCATGATTACCTCTTCCGATTAGCAACAACGTCCCGCTTTGGAAAACATGCCGGATAGCCCCAGATTAGCCATCGGGTCCTACCGTCCAACGCCCGTTATATCGCCTGGGGTGCCGGCCCGGGGGACGCAGCGCAGTACGCGTACTACTGCCCCTGCGGCAAGGGCAGCGTTATCGAGGATCATGACAACACGCCTGGCTTTCAGGAGCATGCCAGGTGGGCCACCTGGTGATTCTTGCAAGGCTGAGTGGGACTTTATTCCCGGGCTACCCGTCCGTGGTTGGCGACTGGAACGGAAGACCGTTTAGCAGTCTCGTATAGCGAATCCTGACGTTAAAGGGCGGCACCAACTCCGGTGCCGCCCTTCATGTTCTTACGTTTTGGTCTGGCCAGCTCGTCGCGCTATCAGTCGCTTCTTTCTTGAGGCTCCTGAAGGTGGCAGCAGCCATGGGCGGCATCGCATTCTGATCTTCGATCCAGTAGCGTCCGCCCCGGCTACAGGCACGGAAAGAGGTCACATTGGACCCTTCCATAGCCTGCAGCGGGGAATCTTTTCCCCTCGAAACGCGACGCGAATTCCTGCGAGCCTATGCTCCCTCACGCATATCAAAAACAGAGGACCAATAGCCATTTACTTGGTACTGCGTATATCCGTTGTCTGGTACGGGGAGCATAGCCGTCCAACTTCCGCTCCACTGAGGGTAAGGAATATACCAGCTGTAGAGAGGTTCCATAAAGACGGTATAAGAGGTCTGATGTAGCGATTGAGCGAAACTGAAGCCGCCGAATTGCGCGTCCCTGAACCACGTGGCATGGCAAGTGGGCGAGTACCTCACTTCAATTTGCCCATAAGTGCCGCCGGCGGTGTAGGCATCTCGCGAGCAATCGGTTGACTGCGGGTCCTGATTGAAGCACGTATCGTAAGAGCACGAGGCGGCTTGTGCAGGCTGCGGAGTGGCCGCCAGCATCCCAAGGGAGCCGACCGATCCGAGGAGTAATGTTGCCGCGATTGAGGCGGTGCGCTTGAGTGAAAGTTTGGGCATTGCATTGCCTTTCTTATGTCGAATTCCGAGAATGAAGCCATTTTTATTTTAATTGTGGAACTAGCGCAGAGTTCAGCTATTAGTCGCATCCCCATTAAAATGAACAAATAGGCGTTGCGCGTCGAGACGTCCTTAAAGATGCTCGTTCGGCAGTGGCAAATTGCAACGCTAACTTTAGGTGAACTTTCGCCTTTGGAGGCCAAAACCGGGAGCCCGGTTGTAGTTCGGCTGGCGATACAACAACGACCTTTGAGTCCAACTGTTCGGTCGAAGCCGCCAAATTGACTCCGGCCTAAATGCAGCACAAAACCCCTATGCCGAGCGGGTTCACTGGACGTGCGAGACTCCGACCGAGAGTCTCAGGCTTTGTTAGTTGTGTCAAGCAACCGTTCATAATTGTCTCGGTCTTGATCATAAACTGATCTGTCCTTGACAGTTTGGTGTTATGTATGATTTCTTCTGCGAGTGGATGCTTCCACGAGTGCACCGGCATGCAACCGGTCGCTGAGGGGATTTGGGCTAATTGGTGTCGCCACGACAGGGGATCTCGTCTCTTCGTTGATCGGTGAGTGCTGTCAGGTGAGTCGTGCCGCCCCCTCGGCGACGGTGAGGGCTGAGATTCCACTCACGGTAACCAAGCAGCAAACACGTTGCGGCCGGTTTTCCGGCTTCGTTTCGCCTCGCCGTCGTTACTGCTGAAAGCCCCGTCATGAACATATCTTTGTCACGCATGCCCCGCACTCTTGCTGTCCTGGGAATGGTCCTTTCGGGTGCGGTGCTGGGGCCGTTGGTCAGCACTCCTCCTGCGGTAGCCGGGGTTCCCGCCGAGACTGCCGCTTCCGGCCTGGATCCTGCAGTGGTTCACCCAGTTGCCTCGCCTGAGGAGGATTTCGGTCCTCAGGCAGCGTCGTCCTCCGATGTAGCGATCACTGGCTTTGGTGACTCGTCCGGCTACCATCTGCAGATCGGTAAGGAATCCGGCGGGTTTGCTTGGAAATCCCTTGCGATTATCAAGCCACAAAATGTGGACGCTGGATCGTGGACTGGCTATCAGTGCTTATCGGGTGATGGAAAGTTCGCAGCAGTCGCCGTGCTGGCTGGTGCCTCCGTGAATCTTGCCGCGGCCCGGGACCGTGGAGCGTACGGATATTCCATCGAGGTCGCGACAGGCAAGGTGACGCCTGTCGTGAGCGGTGTCGGCCTGAAGTACTACTCCCCCGGATGCGGGACTGGAGACACAGCGGTTTTTTCGCTCTCATTGGGCGCCCAGGAGCAGACGACCGGGCTCGTATCGGTTGACCTTGCCGCAGGAAAAGTAGCGCATTCAACGACCGTGGCCGGGCAGGTTACCTCTGCCGTGCCAACCCCGGGCGGAATCATAGGGGTTCTGGGATCCATGCTTGTTTCCGTTCCAGATAATGGCACGGACACCGCCCCGGCAAAGCCCGCCGAGCTCGCCACGCTGAAGGGTTCGCCGTTCAGTTTGCGCACCACTGGTGACGGCGGCGTCGACCTGCTGAACGTTGTCGCCGACAGCTCGCGCACCGAAGCGCTGCATTTCGACGGTAAGAAGACCACAACTCTTGGGCAGGGGCCGGTCGACAAAGTCGCCTTGTTCGCTGGACGCGACGGAAAAAACACGATTACCGGCCTGGAGAAGGCGCCTAATTCCTCGGCTCTGAAAAGCGTCGACTCCTCACACTTGAGCGGTACAGCCACCGGAGCATCCCTGGACGGCGATGCAATTTTTGCTTCAAAGCAACCGGCCCGACCCGGTGCCAATAAGCAGGACCAGCAGGCGGACCAGGCACAGGCCGCGGCAATCACTGCCGGGGAAGCCGTCATCTCCGGGACCGGAAAAGTCATTGATCGTTCCCTCGATACCACCGACGGAAAAATAACCACCGACGTCTCATCCTTCGTCCCTGCCGGCGTGGCCGGGCAGCGCACAGCAGCGTCTGAACGGAACACACGCGCACCGAAAGAGTCCGCATCTGACCATTCGGTAGCGGGGAAACCCACGGTCAAAAACTCGGTCCAGCTCGATTCCAGCTTCAGCATCAAGAACGCCTCCTCCACCACTACGGGCCCCACCATCCAACTGGCGAGCAGCACAGACACTCCCACCTGCGCCATAGGACGCCTGGATCCGGCGATGCAGGTCATGCAGCCCTCCAATGCCCAAGTAAACTGGGCTGTCCAGATGGCCGAACAGGGCCTCCTGTCCGGCTCGCAGTACGCACGACCGGCAAATTTCGCGAACATGGGCCTGGTCAGCTATTCGCCCAGTGATGACTTTTCCCCGATCCCGTTGGACCATCCCGCCGGCAGCACACAGACCACGGTGCCGCGTTCGGTCATGCTGGGCATCCTGGCCCAGGAATCAAATTTCAACCAGGCATCCTGGCACGCACTTCCCGGTATCCCGGCCGACCCGCTGATCTCCGACTACTACGGTGCCGCCGGCACGATCGACCAGATCGACTACCCGAACGCTGACTGCGGCTACGGCGTCGCCCAGGTCACCAACGGCATGCACACCGCAGACACCAACATCTCCTACCACGGGGAGATGAAGATCGCCAACGACTACCAGGAGAACATCTCCGCCGGCCTGCAAATCCTGGAAGACACGTGGAACCAGTTGTACGAATCCGGGATCACGGCCAACAACGCCGACCCGTCCAAGCTTGAAAACTGGTACTTCGCGCTCTGGGGCTACAACAGCGGCATCCAGCCCACCGCCGCGTTCGGGAACACGACCGGTTGCACACCGGGCCCGACCTGCACCGGACCCGACGGAACCTGGGGTCTGGGTTGGGCGAACAACCCGCGCAACCCCTCGTACCCGCCCAACCGCTCCCCGTACCTGAAAACTACGTACGCCGACGCTGCGCACCCGGCGGACTGGCCCTACCAGGAACGTGTCATGGGCTGGATGGCCAGCCCCTTGATCCGGTACGGCTACTACGGCTACTCCACACCGGACTACCACGGCACGAACTGGCCCCAGATCCCGGGCATCAATGCCATGTGCGACAGCAGCAACAACTGCAACCCGGCCGACGCCAGCGGGGCATACTGCACCCTGGCCGACTACGAATGCTGGTGGCACAAACCGGTCACCTGGGTGGCAACCTGTGCAACCGCCTGCACAACATCGGCATACGAATACGGGGCCGGGTCAACCGAACCCACCTACGCCGACCCCCACCCCCCAACCTGCAACCTCGACGGAACCGTCCCCTCAGGCCCAGGCGGAGCACCCATCATCGTCGACGATGAGACCTCACCACCGCTCAACAGGGTCGGCTGTTCCGGTCTGAACTGGTCCAGCAACGGCACCTTCACGATGAACTACGGAAAAGACACCAACGGCGTCACCGTGGGTCAAATCGACACCCACCAGCTCGGGGTCGGCCTCGGCGGCCGGATCCTGTTCGACCACACACAGCCTGCCAACGAACCCCAGGTCATCAACACCGGCGTGTGGACCCCGAACCTGCCCTCGTTGCAGTACTACAAAATCAAAATCCACTTCCCCGCCACAGGGGCCACAGCCACCGACGTGGTGTACAACATCAACCCCGGCGGCGGCGTCGCCCCCTGGAAAATCCGTGTCAACCAGGACTGGGGCTCCGAACAATGGGCCACCATCGGCACCTTCGCCATGCAAAACGGCGGCAACGTCACCCTCGACAACAGCAGCAGCATGACCCCCGGAGCGTACGACGTCGCGTACGACGCTGTCGCGTTCATCCCCATGGGCGGAACCCCCGGCACCCCCATCGGAGGACCGTCAGGAGTGCAGGATGCTCCCAAGGGATCCAACCCGGCCTTCGTTAACTGCGGCTGCGTGCAGCGCACCGCCGGTGACCCCGTCAGCACCCAAACCGGCTACTTCGGTGAGAGCCTGACTGACCTCGCCACCCCCGGGCTGGGCTCACCCCTGAACGTGACCCGTTCCTATGCATCTGCTATAGCCGACCCCGCCGGACCCAACGGAGCCTCCGCCGCCAATGGACCCTTCGGTTGGGGGTGGACCTACAACTACGGTCTCACCGCCGCCACCGACGCCACCACCGGCAAAGTAACCATCACTCAAGAAGACGCCTCAAAAGTCGCGTTCACCCTCTCCAACGGGGTTTACACTGCAACCGCGCCACGGTTTGACGCGACCCTGACCAAGTCCGGCACGACCTACACGTACACCCGCCGCGGAACGTCGATCTTCACCTTCGACACTGCCACCGGAAGGCTGAGCAGCGAAACTGACCTTGCCGGCACCAAAGCAACCCTGCCCTATGCAACGACGTTGGCGTACGACGGGTCCGGCCACCTGTCCACGGTCACAGACCCCTCCGGACGCACGTACACCTTCACGTGGACCGGCACCCACATCACCAGCGTCAAAGACACCGCCAACCGGCAGATCGACTACGTCTACGACGCCAACTCAAACCTGACAGATGTATACGGAGTCGGCACCACACGAAGCGGTGGAACAAAGAAC
Organism: Paenarthrobacter sp. 22069; assembly: GCF_052046035.1. Taxonomy (NCBI): domain Bacteria; kingdom Bacillati; phylum Actinomycetota; class Actinomycetes; order Micrococcales; family Micrococcaceae; genus Paenarthrobacter; species Paenarthrobacter sp. 22069. The sequence goes on from NZ_JBQEQF010000005.1 coordinate 201,561, forward strand.
GACGCCGATCACGCCCAATTCGGTTACGCCTCCACGCACCTCATGACCTCCATGCGGACCCCGGCCAACTACGGAAAAACCGGGACACCCACCCCGGTGACATCCATGGTCTACGACACCTCCGAACGCGTAACCTCCCAGACGGACCCCCTCGGTAGGGTCACAACCTTCACCTACGGTCCCAACGCCGGCGCGAACCTCGTCCAGGGCCAAACCCTGGTCACCGATCCCGCAGGCCACAAAACCATCGACAGCTACGACGTCAACGGACTGCTCACCTCCGAAACCAAGGGAGCCGGCACCGCCGATGCCGGCACCTGGACCTACACCTACGACCCCGTCACCCTCGGCGTCTCAACCGCCGTCGACCCCGGCGGACACACGAAGACCTACGCCTACGACGACCACGGGAATCAGATCTCCGCGTCCGACACGGCCGGAAACACCACCAGCTACCAGTACGACAACGCCGGCCACCAGACCCTCTCCATCTCACCGACAGGACTGCGGACGGCCACCACGTACTCCACGGCCGGCGCCCCCACCTCGGTGGCGGTAAGCGAGACGTCGGCTGCACTGGGCAACTCAACGGTCGCGGCGGACCCAAGTCCGAGCGTTCGTACCACCAGTTACGCCTATGCAGACGCGGCCCACCCGGGCCTGCGGACTTCCACCACGGACCCGCGCGGAAAAACCACCACCAGCGCCTACGACTCTTACGGAGACGTAACCTCGATTACGAACCCGCTGGGCAACAAAACCCTCATGGGGTACAACACGGCCACCGGATGGCTGACCAGCACAGTCGCCCCGACAGGAACTGCCGCAGGGATCCTTGCCACCTGTACCCCACCGGCGACGGGATGCAGCACCTACGGGCACGACGCCTGGGGCAACACAACAACCGTCACTGACCCGCTTGGACACAAGAGCACAGCCGTGTTCGACGCCGACGGAAACAAGACCTCCACCACTGACGCGAACAACCACACGACCACGATTACTTATGACGCCGCCGACCAAGCCGTGTCATCCAAGGCCGCTGACAACACGGTCACCAGCACCGCCTACACCCCCACCGGGAAGGTTGCCTCAACCACCGATGGGCTGGCCAAAAAAACCACCTACGGGTACGACAACCAGGACCGCCAGACCACGGTCACCGACGCGGACAATCACACGACCACGACTACCTACGACCCGGCCGGTCTGACCACCAAGACCACCACACCGAAAAACATCACAGCTACCAACACCTACGACAGCGCCGGCCGATTGGCATCCCTGGCCTACTCCGACGGGACACCCGGAATTACCGCTGTCGCCTTTGACCAGAACGGGCGCCGCACCAGCGTCACTGACGGCAGCGGGACCAGCACCTGGGCCTACGACGAGTTCGGCGAACTCACCAGCCACACCAATGGCGCCGGCACGACCATCGGCTACGCCTATGACGCATCCGGGAACACAACCAGCATCTCCTACCCCGGTCGCACCACACCCGTGGCCAGGACCTATGACGACGCTGAACGCCTTTCCAAGGTCACCGACTTCACAGGCAACACCACCACCGTCGGCTACAACGCCAACGGCCAAGTCGCAACCCTGGCCTACCCCAACGGCACAACAGTCACCAACACCGTCGACAACGCCGGAGGACTGACCAGCTCGGCCCTCACCAAAGCCTCGACGACACTCGCCAACCTCGCCTACACCCGGGACAACACCGAACAGATCACCGGACAGACCCCCACCGGGATCCCCGGCCAGGCCGAAACCTACGCCTACACCACAACCAATGAACTGACCACCGTCACCTCCGGCGGGACCACAACCACCAACGGCTACGACGCAGCCAACAACACCACCACGCTGCGCAACGGCACCCAGGCGTTCGATCCAGCCAACCAACTCTGCTGGAGCGCCACCACCACCATCACCAACCCCACCTGCGGAACAAAGCCCGCCGGAACTACTGGCTACGCCTACGACTCCGACGGCAACCGCACCGCCACCACCCCCGCCACAGGCGCATCCAGCGCCTACACCTACAACGGGGCCGACGAACTCACCAAGGCCGTGACCGGCACCAGCAACACCACCTACGCCTACAACAGCAGCGGACTACGCACCAGCAAAACCGTCGGCACCACCACCAACGCGTTCACCTGGGACGACGCCGCAACACCGAACCTGCTCTCCGACGGAACCAACACCCTGATCTACGGCCCCGGCGGGATCCCCATCGAGCAAGTTGCAGGAACTCAAGTCCTCTACTTCTTCGCCGATCAAATCGGGTCGACTAGGGCTCTCACCGACAGCTCCGGGAGCATCGCAGGCACGTACACCTACGACGCCTACGGCAAAACCACCGGCCACACAGGCACCGCCAGCACCCCACTGCAATACACCCACGGCTACAACGACACAGAAACCGGCTTCACCTACCTCCGAGCCCGCTACTACGACCCCGCCACCGCCCAGTTCACAAGCCGCGACCCCGCCTACCAAAAAACGCTGCAGTGGTACGCCTACGCCGGCAACAACCCCGTCAACAACATCGACCCCACCGGACTCGACTGGTGGAACCCCTTCTCCTGGGACCGGCAAACGAGGGAGATCGCCCTGAATGTCACCTTACTTGTCGCGAATGTGGCCATCATCGCCGCCACCGGTGGGCTCGCCACTCCTGGGCTTATAGCCGCCGACGCCGCCATTGCCGGTGCCGAGCTCGCAGTCGATGCCGCAGCTGGTGCGGCAGAAGCAGCTGACGCGGCGGCCGAGGCGAGAGTCTTTTGGTCCGGGGGCGGTGCTGCTAAGGCAGCGGCGGAGCAGTACGCAAGGGGAACCGGTGGTACCACACTGGAAATGACCGGTCAGGGTCAGGCTCTTGAAGCTCAAACGGCCGGCATGTCGTGGGGAGAAGCGGAGCCCTTATGGAATGCTGCTTCGAGTGACTTCGCAAAACAAGCATGTGGAGATGCCCACGTATTTCTGAACGGAAACGGTGTCCGGCTGAGGAGTGTTTGGGCAAATATCGAGTACCCCATCTTGCGGGATAATGGAGTAAACATCACATACCACACTGTTTGGGGGCCAAAATGAGTACCGACTTTGAAGCAAGAGGACCAAATGTAGTCTCGTCTGTAGACGGCGAACTTCGTATCGCTCGCGTGGGTCTATCTGTGAGCTTTCGAGGCCGTCAGTATGAGATTGATTCAGAAATGCTTGCTCCCCCTATGAGCATAGCCATCTATTTCCGGGGTAGCTCGGCTGCGAAGGCGGCTGCGAAGGTACATGAGTCCGAGCAGCTACAAGAATTTATCCGAGAGGCGCTGATCTTTGCGGGTTTTGATGTTGAGTTCGGCTAGCTAGGCCCGCTTCGCCAGGGCTGCCGCGTACCTCAGAGTCAGGTCTCACCAGCAGATGCCTATCACCATGCGGCCAAACCTGGTCCATTGAGGGGACAAACCACCGATGGACCTGTTACCCGAGCCTGCAATGGGCCTGCAACCCGCTACGGTACGGAGGTTACACCCCAACCCGACGTCAGGTTGGGGTGTGTTACGTGTCAGGGTAGGGCCTGTTCGGCACTTTGCGGACGGATACGCCCAACAGTCTTAAGGTCCAATCTGACAGGTTGGACCTTTGAAGGGTCCCAAGAGAGTCGGCGCTCAACAGCCCACAACCCTGGCGTGAGTTCTTACGACGCCGGCTGGTCGTCTCGACCCGGAGCCCAGCCCAAAGCAGGCCCCAACTTGTCCGCAATGTCCGTCAGGATCTGGACATAGTCCTCGTGATCAAAGCTGAAGGGCAGGGCGAAAGCCACCTCTTCCACCTCCTGGAAGCCGGCATGGGCGTACAGCTGCTCGCCGATCTCCGCACTCGTACCGATCAGATCAGCCGCGAACATCATGCCCCGCGGCCCCTGCGGAGCAGCGGTTCGCGGAGTGCGTTCGTCCACGTACCGCTGGTACTTCTCACGCTGAGCCGCCGATGCCGAGTCGGTCGGAATCACCACCAGACCCTGCGACACCCGCGCCCCGGCATGCCCCGCGGCAGATGCCGCCTCCCGGAACGCCCGGATCTGCGACTGCTGGACCAGGGCGAAGTCCGGATCCTGGTCCTTGTCCGGGAAGATCACGCTGCTGGACAGCAGGTTGAAGCCATTCGAACCGGCCCACACCGCTGACTTCGTGCTGCCCGCCCCGTACCAGAGCCGCTCCCGCAGCCCGGGCGAATGCGGCTCCACCCGGTTGGAGAACTCCTCCACCACGCCCTGCTTGCCGGAGAACTCCCGCACCGGCTCCCCGGCCACCAGCCGCGCAAACCGCTCCACCCGGGCGTAGCTGAAGTCCTCCACGTCCGCCGTATCCGGGTAAAGCTCATGCTTCACCGTGGCGTACTGCATCGGCTCCCCCACGCTCACGCCGGGATTGATTCGCCCTCCGGCCAACAAGTCCACAGTTGCCAGGTCTTCCGCCAGCCGCAGCGGGTTCTCCCAGCCCAGCGGCGTCACCGCAGTACCCAGCTCAATCCGGGACGTCCGCTGACTCGCGGCCGCCATCACTGCAACCGGCGAAGAGATGCCGAACTGCAGGTGCCGGTGGCGCAGCCAGGCACTGTCGAAGCCCAGCCGCTCGCCCAGTTCGATGATCTGCAGGGTCGATTCATGTCCCGCCGCTGGATCAGCAGGATCGAAGAGCCCAATCGTGAGGAAGCCAAGCTTGCGCAAAGGACGGTCGGGCTGCGGCATGGCTTCCTCCAGGATCCGGGGACGTGGCTGGTGTTCAGACTAGGCGCTAAGACAGAGGATGAACCAACATTTCCCACGGCCCAGCGCCGCATGCAAAGACAACCTTGACGGCATCGTCCATCCGGGGGTTAGGCTCACCACGGGCAGGCGAAGGCGCCGCCACGGGAGGAATACATGTCTCTGCAGGAAATCGAGTTCACGTCCGCCAACGGCCGGGACACCATCCAGGCGTGGGTCTACGAACCGATCGGCCAGCCCAAGGCAATCGTGCAGCTGATCCATGGGCTCGGGGAGCACTCCCGCCGCTACTTGCACCTCATTTCCACCTTGGTGGACGCGGGGTTCATCGTGGTGGCAGGCGACCATTCCGGCCACGGGCGCACGGCGATGCAGCAGGGCACCTGGGGCGACGCCGGCGAGGACGCTGCGAGCGTGGTGGTTGCCGATGAGGTCACCCTCCAGGCCAAGGCCCGGGATGCCCTCCCCTCGCTTCCCTACGTCGTGTTCGGCCACAGCTGGGGATCCATGATTGCCCGCGGCCTGGCCGTGGACCCGCGGACGCAGCTGTCCGGCCTGGTTCTCTGCGGAATCGCCGCCCAGATGCGCGGCATCGAGAAGAGGGTCAACCGGCCCGAACTGGCCCGGCTTGCCTCCGGCGAGCGCGCCGCGGAACCCGCGCCCGAGGAACTGGTGGGCCAGTTGTTCGACGGTTTCCTGGGCCGCTTCGGCGAAGGTGCCGGCCCCACCGCCTGGGTGGCGCTGGACGCCGACGTGGTGGCCGACCACGGGCGGGATCCGTTCAACAACTTCGGCGCACCGCTGAGTGCCCGCTTCCTGCAGGGCTTCGTTGACCTCTACGACCAGGTCAACTCCGACGACTGGTACAAACAGCTCCCCGCGGACCTCCCAGTGCTGATCCTCGCCGGCGACCAGGACCCCGTGACCAACTACGGCGAAGGGGCCTACCACGTGGCCAACCGCCTCGCCGATTCGGGCCACGCTGACGTCCGCACCCGCGTCTTCCCGGGCGTCCGGCACGAGGTGCACAACGAACCCACCACCCGCGCCGAAACCGAACGCGAAACGGTCGAGTTCATCCAGCGCGTCACCCAGCGGCAGGACTCCCTCACACCGTCGGCCACAGCCTGACTGTCCCGGAGGAAAGCAGCCCCGCGGGAAATAACGACGGCGGAACTCACCCGGCGCCGTCGTCGTACCTTCCAGCACGGCGGATTCAGTCCGCTGCCGCGTGCTCCAACAGTTTCCGGATCCTTTCCACGGTGGTCTCGATACCTCCCGTTGACTGGATCATCAGGCCGGATTCGTCGTCCTGCAGCTCCTCCAGGGTTTCCAGCTGGGAGGTGAGCAGTGACGCCGGCATGAAATGTCCGGGGCGTTGGGTGAGCCGGTCCTGCAGTGCCGGCCTGTCGGCTTTCAGCAGGATGAACGTCGTGTCCGGGGCGGCGGTCCGGATGGCATCCCGGTAGCTTCGCTTCAAGGCTGAGCAGGCAACAATGGTTCCGCTGTGGGAGCTGGTGGCCAGCTTTGTCCCGACGAGGTGGAGCCAGGGCCAGCGGTCGTCATCGGTGAGGGGAACGCCTGAGGCCATCTTCCTGACGTTTGCTTCGGGGTGCAGGGTGTCGCCGTCGATGAAGCTGGTTCCGAGCTGGGCGGCGAGCGCCTGGCCCACGGAGGACTTCCCCGCACCGGAGACCCCCATGACCACGATGCTCTGGGGCATTACAGGGCGCCCTGCTGTGCGGTCCCCGCAGGAATGGGGACCAGGCGGGTGACCTCGACGGGTTCTGCCAGCAGTCCTTCGAGTGAGGCGTTGAGCCGCTTGACGGCGTCCCCGCCGCCGTGTGCGTCGAGCAGCTCTGCCGTCTCCCACTTCTCGATCATCACGATCTGGCCGTTGGGCGCGTCGTGGATGGCGTACAGGAGGCAGCCGGGTTCCTTGTGCACCTCGGCGATGGCGGGCTCGAGGGCTGCGACAACCTGGTCGCGGGCGCCGTCCTTGGGCGTGAATACTGCTGTGACGACGATGGTCATGACGGTTCCTTTACTCGGTTGCTGGTGATGCTCAGGTAGATGCCGGTGTGGTCGAGGTCCCCAAGACCTTCGGTGACCATAGTTTCGAATTCCGTTTCAAGGGTGGTGGCGACGGGCAGGAAGAGTCCGGCGTCCGCCGCCGCCTCGCTGACAAAACGCAGGTCTTTGAGCTGGTTCTTGGCCGAACCGCCACCGTCAAAGTCACCCGTGATCCAGCGTGCGCCTTTCTGCTGGAGGACTTCGGAGTTGGCGAGCCCACCTTTCAGGATTGCCTGGACGTTTTCCAGGTCCAGGCCCGAGGCCTGTGCCAGCGCCATTGACTCCGACAGGGCGGTGACCGTTGCCGCCACCACGACCTGGTTGCAGGCCTTCACGATCGCCCCGGCCCCTGCCTCCCCGAACCACATAACGGTGGAACCGTAGAGTTCGAAAAGCGGGGTAAGCCACTGGACTACGCTCTGGGGCCCGCCTGTCATGATGCTCAGCCGGCCCTGCTCGGCCCCGATGGTTCCACCGCTGAGTGGCGCATCGATGACTACGACGCCGTAATGGGACATGCAGTGGCTGGCGAAGGCGGCGACCGCCGTGGCTGACACGGTGCCGTGGATGACCAGGACAGGTTCAACAACACCGGCCCGGGCCCATCCCGCAAGTAGGCCGTCATCTCCTTCCAGAAGTGCTTCGACCTGGGGCAGGTCCGGCAGAACGGTGAGGACAACATCCGCTGCGGCATCAGCCGGCCGCGGGGCTACTGTCCCTCCCTCGATGGCTTGAGCCTTCTGGAGGGTCCGGTTCCAGAGGGTCAGGGGCACCCCGGCGTCGATGATGTTGCGGGCGATGGGGGCTCCCATGGGGCCGGTGCCCAGCAGTGAAATGGACGCAGCGGGATCCAGGGGGGAAAGGGGTTTGGTGTTTGTCATGGGTTAGAAGGGGATCAGGCCGGCGAGGGCGGGAAGGAAGGTGCTGAACCAGGGCACAGCGGCGAGGACGAGGAGGCCGACGAACACTGCCAGCAGGTACGGCCAGAAATGTTTGAGGCTGTTTTCCACGGTTTCGCGGGCGGTGGCGCAGGCCACGTAGAAGCCAACCCCTGCCGGCGGGGCGAAGGAGCCGATGCCCATGGAGATGATGAGGACCATGGCGTACTGCACGGGGTTGACGCCGAACTCGGTGGCGATCGGCAGCAGCAGTGGGGCGAAGATGAGCACCGCAGGCAGGCCTTCGAGGAGCTGGCCCATGATGACCAGCAGCAGCACGGTGAAGAGCATGAACAGGATGGGTGAGTCCCCCAGCCCGGACATCAGGTCGTGGATCTGCTGCGAGACGCCGGCCAGGGCGAGGGTCTGGGCCAGGGGCGACGCTGCCGCGATGATGAACAGCACCATGCCCGCCGTCGTGGTTGTTTCACGCAGGGTGTCGCCCAGAAGGCGCCGGCTGCCGCGGCGGTAGGCTGCCGCGAGCACGAAGGCGTAGGCGACGGCGACCGAGGAAACTTCCGTGGGGGTGGCGAAACCGCTGAGGATCCCGACCACCATGCCCACGGGCAGCAGAAGCGTCGGCAGGGCAAAGAAGGTGGCGGAGCCCCGGGCCCGCGACGTGGCCTTGGCGCTTGGCACACCGCCCTGCTTGCGCGCCCTCAGGAACACCAGTGCCATGACCACCAGGGCGAGGAAGGCTGCCGGCAGGAACCCCGCAAGGAACAGGGTGGTGGTTGAGATGGTGGTGATGGAGCCCAGGATGAGCAGGACGATGCTGGGCGGGATGGTTTCGCCCATGATGGCCGACGCCGACAGCACCGCGACCACTTCGCCCCGCGGGTACTTGCGTTCCTCGAGCATGCCGCGCATGGTGGTACCGACCGCTGCGACATCGGCGACCTTGGAGCCGGAGATGCCGGAGAAGATGTACATCGTAACCACCACGACCTGCAGCAGGCCGCCGCGGAGATGGCCAATCAGGGCATCGACGAGCTTGGCCAGCGGCAGGGTAAGGCCGGCGGAGTTCATGACAGTGCCGGCCAGGATGAAGAACGGGATGGCCAGCAGGACGAACCCCTTGGCCCCGGATGCCATGCCGATGGGGATGGCGCTCACGTCGGAAATGCCGCCGAGGTACAGGTAGATTCCGGAGGCGAGGGCCAGGACAAATGCAATGGGCAGTCCCAGGAACAACAGGCCAAACAGGGCCAGGAGGACCACCACGAGCAGGACGTTCGGGGAGGCGTAGTAGAACAACGGCGGGGAGGCCAGGACGACGGCGACGAGGGCAGCCGCGATTCCGGCACCAACGAGGGCGGGACGCCAGGGCTGGCGCCGAAGCTTGACCAGGGCAAACCAGGCGATGAGGACCATGCCCACCGAGAAGGGCATGTTGACCCAGAACACGGGCAGCTGAAGGATGGGCGTCTTTTCCTCGACCTGCTGGACGAGGGTGGGTACGAACAGGGCCAGCGCGCCGGCGCTCATGACAAAGACGAGCCAGTCGACCAGCGCCGCGAGGTACGGCTTCCAGGTTGCGGGCAGGCGCATGATGAGCGCCTGGACGGACATGTGGGCGCCCTTCGGGTAGGCGATGGCGCCACCGATGAAGGCGATGGTCAGCAGGGCAATCTCGGACACCTCCTGCGCCCAAAGCACTGAGTCGCCGGTGATGACACGGACGCTGATGTTCAGGAGGATGACCACGAGCTCCGCGAGAATCGCTGCTCCCACAATCCATTCGAGCGTCTTGTCGAGCCATGCTGCGCCGCTCCAGCGGTCTGGCACATGGTCGTGATGAAGGATTTCCTCTGCTTCGAGGGGAAGGACCTCCTCGTAGTCCTGGGGAGCAACGGTGGGTTTCATGATTTTCCAGACTGTCGACATTGATAGCGGGATTGCGATGGGGAGTGGGACGTGGGTACGGGTGGGAGCCGCCGGGAGGGCTCCCACCCGTCCCGGCTACTTCTTGCCGGCGAAGGCGATGGCCTGGTCGAAGAACTCCTTGCCGATGAGCTTGGAGAACTCCGGATAGAGGCTTTCCGAGGCGGCCTTGAACTCGGCGAGTCCGGATGCGCTGAGCTCGTTGGCCTTCATGCCCTTGGCCGTCAGTTCATCCAGCTGCTTCTTGGACTGTTCGTCGTCATAACCGGTTTTGAAGGTCGCCGTTTCCTCGGAAGCGGCGTTGAGTGCCTTCTTCTGGTCATCCGTCAGGGAATCCCACTTCTTCGATGACAGGGCCAGGACCCAGGCGTCGTTGATGTGGTTGGTCATGGAGACGTATTTCTGCACCTCGGAGAACTTGTTCGTCCAGGGAACCTCAATCGGGTTCTCCTGGCCATCAATGGTTCCGGTCTGCAGGCCGGTGAAGACTTCCGAGAAGGCCATGGTGGTGGGGCTAGCGCCCAGCTTTCCGAAGAAGTCGGTCCACAGGGTGTTGCCCGGCACCCGGATCTTCAGCCCCTTCAGGTCCGACGGCTGCTCAATCGGCCGCACGGAGTTGGTGATCTCGCGGCCGGTCCGGGTCAGGAAGGAGAGCGCCACCGTGTCCTTTGCGGCCAGCTTGTCCTTCAGCACCTTTCCAGGTTCTCCGGCGAGGAACTTTGCCTCTTCCTTTGTGTCCGCGAAGAGGTAGGGAATGCTGATGCCGTTCATCTCCGGCAACACCGAGGCGTAGACGGAAGTGGACAGGATGAGCCCGTCGAGCGATCCGCCCTGAAGCCGGGTCACGGCGGCATTCTGGTCTCCGCTGAAGCTTGTGCCGTTGGGCACCACAGTGACCTGGACCGAACCATTGGAGGTCTTCTTGACCTGGTCGGCAAAGTGCTGGGCAGTCACGCCCACGGAGGAGGTCAGCGGATCCGGGATGGAGAGCTGGATCTTGGCCACCGGACCAGTCTGGCCGGCCGGGGCTCCTCCTGCACAACCGGACAGCAGGGCCGCAGCCAGGCTGGTTGCCAGTACCCCGGTGATGGCGCGGGTCTTGAGGTTCATTCGATGCCTTTCTTCATTGGAAGGATGCGGTGCTGCGCGGCAGACACGGCTGGCCGCCGACGGCAGCGGGTTGGCTTGGAGCCAGGGGCACTGTTCAGGAGACAGCGACGGGGGTAGCGAGGAGCGCTTCGGTTTCGCGGCGGAGTTCCAGCGCCTGGGACAGGGAGTCATCAATGATGACATCGTCCCAGCCAACGATCGCTCCCTTGGGCACATCATTACGAAGCTCCACATGGTGGGCCAGGGCGACGGGGAGGGCCCCGGTGGCGACCGAGTGCCTGGCGGAAACCAGCTTGCCCCAGACCGTGAAGCCGCCTTCGCCGTCGAGGAATTCACCGGCCTTAAGGTCCTTCTTGGCGGTGGCGACCACATCGCCGTAGAAACCGACCGGTCCGCCGGTGGGGATGCCGCGAAGGGCTGCGTTGGCAATGGACATGTTCAGTTCGAGGCCGACGTAGTGGTAGGGACGGTACAGGGCGGCGTACTGGCCGGTGGGGTCCGGGTGCCAGGGGTATTCGTTGAAGCAGCCGGAGACGTAGTCGTTGGTTGCCTTGACGACGACGAAGACGCCTTCCTGGGTGTTGTGGCTGATCCAGCTGCCGTCACGGTTGACGCTGGACATGACGTCGACGCTTCCTTCGTGCGCAAGCGAACCCCCGACGGCGGCAGGGCGGCAGATGGTCGCAATTTCCTCAACGTTGCCGGGCGTGAAGCTCAGGCCGGAATCCGAGGGGGCCAGCCCTGCGCCGTTGGCTACGGCCGCCATTTCGATGGCAGCCTTGGTGCCGTCCCGGAACGAGGTGTGCATGTAGGGGTTCAGCTGGCCGGAGTCGGTCAGTTCCTTGGAGAACTCCCAGTTTTCCCAGACGTTGTCCGGGTTCATCTCGTGGTAGTGCTCCAGGTACTTGGCGCCCTTGCCCGCACAGACCACATCAAAGCCGCTGGTGCGGGCCCAGTCGACGAGTTCCATGATGAGGGCGGGCTGGTCCCCGTAGGCCATGGAGTAGACCACGCCTGCTTCTTCGGCCCGCTTGGCCAGCGCCGGGCCGGCGAGGGCATCAGCTTCGACGGTGACCATGATGATGTGCTTCTTGGTTTCGATCGCCTTCAGGGCGTGCTTAATGCCGACGATCGGGTTGCCGGTGGCTTCGACAATGACATCAATATCGACGTCGAACAGCTCGTCAGCGTTGGCGACGATGGCGGTGGAGCGGTCCCGCAAAGCCGTGGCGATATCCGGGGCGACCTGGGCCTTAGGCCATTCCACCAGGTCGAAGGCGCCCTCGGCCCGCTTGACGTTGATGTCTGCAATGGCCACGACGTGAATGCCGGGAATGTTGTTGGCCTGGGCCAGGTACATGGTCCCGTAGCGGCCGGCGCCGATCAGTCCGACACGAATGGGACGGGACTGCTGCTCGCGTTCGCTGAGGAGTTTATGAAGGTTCACGGAATCTCTCTAAGGGGTGCCTGGCGAAAGAAAGCACCTCCGGCGGGCCGGATGGCACAACTTCTTTGTCGCATTTTGTGGGGAAACTATCCGGAGTGGAACCGGTTCCACTTTTGTACCAGCTGCTGATAAGCTGTGTCAACGGTCACCTTCCGGGCCTTCCGTAATGAAGCGGACGGGCAGGAAAGGATGGCGCAGGTAATGACGACGAGGGTCTTGTGTCTCAAGGAGGAGCGGTGCGCAAAGCGCCTACTATTCGCGATGTGGCGGCGGCTGCAGGGGTATCTGTCTCCGTGGTCTCACGGGTCCTGAACCCTGAATCGGGGCCGGTCGCGCCTGCGAAGAGGCAGGAAGTCCTGCGGGTCATCGACGAACTGGGTTACCGTCCCAGGGCGGCCGCGCGTGAACTCAGCGCCGGGCATGCACTCACCATCGGCCTCGTCGTCACCGACCTGTCCAACCCGTTTTTCGCACGCCTGGCGGACAGGATCGTCTGGGAGGCGCGCAGCCATGGCGTGCAGGTGGTGTTGATGACCACGCAGGAGGATCCGCACCTGGAGGCGGACTCCCTTGACACCTTGCTCGACCGGTCTGTCAGCGGCGTCATTGCCACTCCCACCGGGGGCAACATCGAAAAGTGGCGGCGGTTGCGGGAACTCGGCGTCAACGTCGTCTTCATCGACCGCGCCATCGAGGAACTTGAAGACGTCGACGTTGTCAGCATCGAGAACTTCGACTCGGCCCAGCGCTCAACCGAGCACCTCATCAGCCTCGGCCACACCCGGATCGGGCTGATCACGGGCCCGCTCACCACCTCCACCGGAAGTGCCAGGTTAAATGGCTACAAGGCGGCCCACCAGAACGCAGCCCTGCCCGTGGACCCCACGCTTATCCGCGACGTGCCTTTCCGTGGCGACGCAGGTGGCGGCGCCGTCGGATCGCTGCTTGCGATGCGTCAGCCACCCACGGCCCTCATCGTCGCCAACACCGCACAAGTGCAGAGTTCAGTCCGCAGGCTTGTCCAGATGGGCACCGACATCCCCGACCAGCTTTCCCTCATTGTCTTTGACGACAATCCCTGGACCGAGCTGACCTCTCCCCCGCTGAGCGTCATCCGCCAGCCGCTCGACATGCTTGCGGTCCACGCCATCGAGCTGGTGCTGGGGCGGATGCACGGCAAGCTCCCGGACGGAGCCCGCCGCATCGAGGTCAAAGCCGACTACCTGCCCCGCAACAGCTGCGCACCCCTCATTGCCTCCGTCGCGCGCTGAAGTCCGCCTCAGTCACGATGCGCAGGTCAGCAGAACGCTGACTGCAAAGGAAAAAGCACCTTCCGCAGAAAGGACGACGGCGGCACCCACCCCGCCGCCGCCGTCGCCCCTTCCAGGCACAGCAGCCGCACGTCAGGCGTGCGTCGTTCTCCCTGGGCGGCGGTACCGGCGTGAAAAGGTGGGCCCCGAGGGCGGTGGGATTTTGGCAGGGTCGGCGCCCGGCCGCCGTCGGCGCAGTTCCAAGGCAAGTGCCTCCTGCCCGCGCGCCATCGCCCACCGATGGTTTGCCGCAAAGGCGGGCTTGAGCAGCCAGCTCAGCCGCTGCAGCAGCGGTTTCGCCGTACTGACCCGCCACTCGTAGGTGACCACTGTTTCGGGGCCGTCCTGCTCGAACGTCCAGCGGCCGGTGCCGTTGAGGTCACCGCGCGCGGAGATCGCGAAACCCTGCTCAGTGACGGGTTCGGTGACGGTGAGCTGCCACCTGAGCGTGTAGGGCAGCCAGCCTTTGGTGTGGAGGAAGAAGGCCTTGCCGGTGCCGTCCGGATCGCCAGGATCCAGGGGCTCAACGGCCAGATACACGGAAGGCCACCAGCGGGGAAGCGTGCCGGCGTCGCCCAGGATCTCCATGACCTCGCGCGGGGTCCCGGCCACGCGCCAGACGGTGAGGAATTCGTAGTCCGTGCTGCTTTTCGAATCGGCGCTCATGGCTGCCTCCACGGCAGGGTTGAATAGTGGACTCACAGTACTCACGCCCGTGTTCGCGGTCAACGGTCGGATTCTGCCCGTTTCGCCACGCCCACTGCTAGATGGTCACGTTGAGTCCTGCGGTGTAGCCCTCCGCCGCTGAACCGGTCATCGTGGCCAGCTGGTAGATGCCGCCATCGTCGCCGAACACGTTGTCTGACCTGAGCGTTGTGCGGGTCATGTTGGTGACGCTGCGCTCATAGCCGGGGGTGCCATAAACGTCGTCACACGCGGCTTGCGGCAGCGCGATCTGGGAAACAGCCAGGACCTGCCCGGCCGCCGTCGCGTTGTTCATTGACTCGAATACTTCGAAGTGGATGTGCGGCCAGCGCCCCGAGTAGGCGGCCGGGAAAATGGATGTGAACGTGACCTGCCCGTTGGCGTCCGCTTCCTGCACGCCGCGAAGGTAGTTTTCGTTCTTCAGGCTGGAGTCGTACATGGAGTACTTCCCGTCCCGGTCGCAGTGCCATGCATACACTGCGGCCCCGGCCAGCGGGGTGCAGCCGTTGGCGTTGTCCAGGAGGGTCAGGGTGAACGTCAGCGGAACCCCCTCGGCCTTGGCGGAGGCGGTCCCGAAGCTTGAGGTGATGTCCCGCCGCACCACCCCGGATGCTTCCAGGACGTTCGGCCCGTTGGAGCCATCGCCCGGGTAGGGTCCTGCGGTTTCCTGCGGGATTTCCACCCCGCATTCAGCGATGGCCCGCGTCAGCGTCGGACTGGCTGTGGCTGTGGCTGCAGCTGACGGTGCAGCGGCGGTGGCCGTGGATGCTGGCGAAGAGGTGGAGCCGGTGCTTCCGGACGGCGTGCACGCGGCCAGCGCGGCCACGGCTCCCCCTGCGCCGAGGAACAGCCCCAGGGACCTGCGGCTCATCAGGGTGGACAGGTCGAACTCCAGCCCCCGGTCATGGTCGGGATGCGGCTGGTCAACGTCGGGCTGGCGGGGTGTGCGTGAAGTGGTCATGATCCAAGGACATCGCATGCGGCTATGCCCCGGACCGGTTGTTTCTGTGCAGGTCCTGTGCGTCCGGNAAGCCGGACGCACAGAGCGGCAGAAGGGAGTCGGTGCTGGCAGGAAAAGCCCGTGCTGTCAGGAAATCCTCTTCGTGGGCCGGTCTGCCATGGCTCCGGAGGGAGACTCCTCCTGCACCCGGCCGCGTGCAACCGGCCTGTCGCCGCCGCGGCGCAGGCTCAGCATCACAAGGCCGGCGGCCAGCAGGCAACATGCCAGGAAGATGGACGTGGCAAGGAAACTGCCGTGCGTCACGTCCTGGAGGTAGCCGCCAACATAGGGGCCGACGAAGCCGCCGAGGTTGCCCACCGCATTGATCAGGCCCATGGCGGTGCCGGCAACAGCCACCGGCATGGCACGGGATGCGGAAGCCCAGAACGGGCCGTCATATGCCAGGGCTCCGGCGACGGCGATGCTGATCAGGGTGACCGCCAGGAACGGCGCGTTGTCCCCGGTTGCAACTGAGAGCACCAGGGCAACAGCACCAACTGCCATCGAGAGGAGCACATGCGTCGAGTAGCGGCCGGTGCGGTCGGCGGCCTTGGCGTTGTACCAGAGACCGACCATCGCCAGCACATATGGGATCGCGGTGATCAGGCCAACCTCCATGGAGGACCCGGAGGTGATCGTCTTGATCACGTGCGGCAGCCAGATATTGATGCCGTAGAAGCCGATCTGGATGAGGAAGTACACCAGGGTCAGGCGCCACACCACTGAGTTGGACATGACGTGGCGCATGCCCAGCTTTTCCTGCTGGGATGGGCTGCCGCGTCAGCAGCCAGTCCCTTCTCGATGTACTCGCGTTCCTGCACCGAGCACCACTTCGCTTCACGCGGGTGGTCGGCGATCAGGGCCCACCACAGGGGTGCGGCGATGACGAACGGGAAAAGACCTTCGATGATGAACAGCCACCGCCAGTCCGCGAAGGACAGGATCCACCCGGAAAGGGGTGCCGTGATGATGGAGGCAATGGCGATGTTCATCATCCAGAAGGCGTAGGCCCGGGCGCGTTCAGCGGCGGGGAACCAGTGGCTGATCAGGACAAGGATCGCCGGCCAGATCCCGGCCTCGGCGACGCCCAGGAAGAAGCGCACCACAAGCAGTTGGGTGAAGTCCTGGATGAACCCGGAGAGGACCGCCAGCACACCCCAGATAAGCACCATGATGCCGACGAACTTCTTGGCGCTCCAGTGTTCGGCGAGGTGGCCGCCCGGTATTTGCAGGACCAGGTAGCCGATGAAGAAAATGCCGGCCGCCAGCCCCTGTTGGGCGGCGTCAATGCCCAGGTCCTGGTGGAGTCCGTTGAGGGCGAACCCGATATTGGTCCTGTCCATGAACGAGATGATGTAGACGATGATGGCGACAGGGATCAGCCGCTTCCACCGGGCATTGCCCACGGCCGGTGCTGACGTAAGGTTGCGTGCCATCGGATTTGCTCCTTTGCACTATGGCTAATGGATTCGCGCCCCAGCACGCTTTACTCTTCCGCGGACCCAGGTGGGCCGCCTTCCGCCGCAGGACGGAATCAGAAGGTCTTTGCAGGGGGAGCCGCCAGTGCGGCGGTGCAATCCGTCGCTTGGCCTGCCGACGATCCCCTCACGCGGGCCATGCACTTATTTAATAGCAACTGTTGCGCTTAAGCAAGAGAAACCCTCCTGCTTTGCCTACAAGAGTGCTTTCTTCCACTCCCTTACCATTGCCGTATCGCAATTAACCCCGGGGCACCGGCAGACAAGACACCTCCGGAAGGGTCGACGGCGGCAATCACCCCGCCGCCGCCGTCGTCCTTTGAACCATGGCCGGCTGAGCGGAAAAGCAAGGTGGGGCAGGCTCATTGGAGCCCGCCCCACCCCTTGCGCCGGCCGACGTCCTGCACCCGACTTTCGGGCTACCTGTTGCGATGGGTATGCAGGAGCATCTGCCGGCGGGTTTTTAGGGGACGCTGCCAGGCCGCCGGTGCGGCCTAAAGCGTCCGGGGATCCTCGGCATACATCTTCAACCGGATGGCCAGGGCCTCCGTCATGTGCCGCGCTGCCACGTTGCCGGCGCGTTCGGCGTCGCCCTCCTCTATGGCGGCCAGCAGCTCTGTGTAGGCCGCCAACACGGTCGGCCATCTGCCGGGGTAGGTCAGTGTGGTGAAGGAATACCGGCGTACCTGCTGGTCCAGCCGCTCCAGCAGGCTGATGAGCGAGGGGCTGTGGGTGGCATGCCACAGCTGCGTGTGGAAGGTCCGGTTCGTGTCAGCGAGTATCCGCCCGTCTTCGACATCCAGGTCGCGCATCTTGAGCAGCAGCGCGTTGAGCGAGCGCTTATCCAGCGATGTTGCCTTCGTGGCGGCCTTGGAAGCGGCAGCCTGTTCGAGGATGATCCGCGACTCGTAAATGTCAATGATCTCCTCAGCGGAATGGGTGCGGACAACAACGGCCTTGCCGCGCCTTTCGAGCAGGCCGTCCTGTTCCAGCCGCTGGAGGGCCTCCCTGACAGGCGTTCTTGAGGCACCGTACCGCTCCGTGAGCTTGGCCTCCGTGAGCGGCTCGTCAGGAGCAAAGACGCTCGCCAGAACGTCTTCCCGGAGCCGTTGATGGATGGGGGTGGCCAATGCTTCCTCTTTTCAAGCCGATTCGCATACCATTGTATACAGTTGTACGCAGAAAAGTACCGGCGGCACCGTACAGGCGAAAAACGGCGTGAGTCCGCGCTGGAACGCCAACCGTTTCCGCGTCAGGAAGCCTGCCTCTTGGCAACGGACTGAAACACCTTCGTCGCCTGTTGCGCTGCCGGACTGAGACGCCGGTTGGCCAAATGGGCAAGGAGGATGCGGCGCTTCGGGGACCCGGAGAGGGGAACCGCCACGACGTCGGGCCGCAGGGCGGTCAGTGCGAGCTTCGGCGCCAGGGCGATACCGATACCCGCCGCCACCATGCCCTGCGTCTCCTGGTAGTCGTTGGCTGCGAAGGCGATCCGCGGCTCAAACCCCGCATCGCTGCATACGCGACGCAGAACATCGGCCACGGGGTGCTCGTCGCGCACCACCCACTCCTGGTCCCGCAGGGAGCCGATACGGACCGCGCCCTGTTTCGCAATGGGGTGCTCCCGCGGTACCAGAAGCACCGTAGGATCGTTGGTCAGCCGGACCAGGGCCAGGTCGGGGTCCTCGATTTGCTCCCAGGGATAGTCCCAGAGAAGCGTCAGTTCGGTTTCCCGCCGCCGCAGCCGCTCCAGCAGGCCATCCCGGCGGGCACTGACCACCGTCACTGCCACCTCCGGGTGGCGCGCACGGAATGCGAGGACCACATCCGGCATCAACGATGCTCCAACAGTAGGGAAGGTCCCCAGACGCAGCTGGCCCCGCCGAAGGCCCGCGAACTCTCCCATCTCCGCCCGCGCAGCTTCGACAGTCCTGTCGATATCCTCCGCATACTGCAGGAGGGCGTGACCCGCTTCGGTGAGGACCACACCCCTGGGATGGCGCTCGATGAGGACCACGCCCATCTCCTGCTCAAGCTTGGCGATCTGCTGTGAGACCGCTGAGGTGGTGAAGGAGAGGGATGCCGCTGCGGAGGTCAGGGACCCCGTGCGGCCCACCTCGCGGAGCACATGCAGCCGGTGGAGATCGAAGATTGCCATGGTTTGAGTTTAGCAAAAGTAGATAGTCATCCATTTATTTTCGATTGTGCTGAACGCACTGATCCCTGATCGTAGAAGTACAAGGCGCTGTGAAGTAGAGCACCTGCAAGTTACGAGGGAGAAATACAGTGGGACTCAAAGGACGTTGGTACCGGGGCGGCACCAGCAAGTGCTGGCTCTTCGATGCCAGGGACGTGGCCCTCCACGCCCCCACCCGCGAGGACATCCCCGCGCTGCTGTCAGCCGCTTTCGGCGCAGCGGACGCGCGGCAGCTGGACGGCGTCGGGGGCGGAACGTCCACCACGTCAAAGGCTGCAGTCATCTGGGCAACCCCTGGTGCCGAGGCAGACCTTGACTACCTATTCGCCCAGGTGGGGATCGGTGACCCCACCGTTGAGCTGGGCTCCAACTGCGGCAACTGCGCCACCGCCATTGCCCTGTTCGCAGTCCAGACGGGCATCGTTCCCGCCCGGGACGGCATGACCAAGGTCCGCATGCGCCACGTGACTTCCGGCGCCGTGCTCAGCGGAGCGGTTCCCACTCCCGGCGGCCGGATTCCCAAGTCCGGCCTGGCCCGGGTTCCGGGCAGCAGCGCTGCCGGTGTTCCCGTCAGCCTCTCGTTCCACGGCCCCTGGGGCCAGAACACCGGTGCACTCCTGCCTACCGGCACCCCGGTGGACCAGCTCCAGGTCAACGGCAGGACCCTGGACGCAACGATGGTGGACGCCGGCGCCCCTGCCGTGCTTCTCGCAGCCGACCAGGCCGGCGTCGATCTTTCCTCTATGACTGACAACCTCACCGCCCAGCTGCCCACCCTCATCGCAGCACGGGCATCAGCAGGCCTCATCATGGGGCTGCGGAAGCCTGAGGATCCGCCGCAGAACGCTGTCCCGAAAGTCGGGGTTGTGGCACCTGCCGGCGACTACACCGCCGCGGACGGAACAACCATCACCGCCGGCAGCCACGACGTGCGGGTGCGGATGTTGTCCATGCTCGCACCCCACCCTGCCATCGGCCTGACCTCAGCCGTGGCAGTTGCCCTGGCATCCTCGCTGCAGTCATCGGTCGTAGCCAACGCGGCAGGCCAATCACCCTCCACCGGCACCGGAACTCCCCGCCTGCTGCGGGTCGGGACACCTGCCGGCGTCATCACCGCCGAAATCATCACCGATGACACCGGCGCCGTCAGCGAAGTGGCCCTCCACCGGGCAGCACGCCACATCGCCACCGCAGACATCGACGTGGCCCCGGCCGCGGAGCTGTCAGCTTAAATCCCTATCTTTGCCCGGTCACCAAGGGCAGGCACCAAGCAGGAAGTTGTTCAATGAAGATCAAATCCATCCTCGGACACCTCTATGTCCAGGTACTCATCGGAGTCGCGCTCGGCGTCGTTGTGGGCGCGCTGTGGCCGGACCTCGGCGCATCCCTCAAGCCCATCGGCGACGGCTTCGTGAAACTCGTGAAGTTCATGATCGCCCCGATCGTGTTCTGCACCATCGTGGGAGGCATCACCTCCCTGCGGGACACCAGGAAGGTGGGCCCCACCCTGATCCGCTCGCTGGGCCTCTTCTATGCCCTGACGGCACTCGCCCTGGCCCTTGGCCTGGCGGCGGTGATGCTCTTCCAGCCCGGTGCGGGCATGCACATCGATCCCACGCACCTGGATTCCTCGGTGGCCCAGAAGTACACCACCCAGCTGCCCAGCAGCAACCCCGTGGACTTCATCCTAAGCATCATCCCCACCACGTTCGTTGGCGCCTTCGCGGACGGGGAAGTCCTGCCCGTACTGGTCATTGCCCTGCTCTGCGGCTTCGCCTTCAGCAAACTGGGCGCACCGGGCCAGCTGGCCCTGAAGGTGGTCAACAGCTTCAACAAGCTGCTCTTCATCATGTTCGGCTACATCATGAAGGTGGCTCCGCTGGGAGCTTTCGGGGCCATGGCCTTCACCGTTGGCAAGTACGGCGCCCACTCCATCGGAAACCTCGGCATGCTGATCCTTGCCTTCTACGCCGCCTGCATCGTCTTCGTGGTGGTGGGCCTGGGCATCCTGGCCAAGGTGACCGGCTTCAGCCTGTGGCAGATCCTGCGCTACTTCAAGGACGAATTCCTGATCGTCCTGGCCACGTCCTCCAGCGAACCTGTCCTGCCGCGCCTGCTGTCCAAGCTCGAACGGATCGGCTGCGACCGCAGCGTTGTGGGGCTCGTGGTCCCCACCGGCTACTCCTTCAACCTGACCGGAACGGCCATCTACCTCACCCTGGCCTCCATGTTCATCGCCCAGGCCTGCGACATCCACCTCAGCTGGGGCCAGATCCTGCTGATGCTCGGCATGATGCTGCTGACCTCCAAGGGCGCGGCCGGCGTCACCGGAAGTGGTTTTGTGGCCCTGGTGGCGACGCTGACGGTCATGCCCACCCTCCCCGTGGCCGGCGTTGCCCTCATCGTTGGCATCGACCGCTTCATGAGCGAGGCTCGCGCCCTCACCAGCACGGTCTGCAACATCGTCTCCTGCGTCGCAATCGCCAAGTGGCAGGGTGAGCTGGACATGGCCAAGCTCCGCTCCGAGCTCCAGGCGGGCTTCGTGCCCACTGAGGCGGAAAAGGTCGAGCTGGCCGAACCTGCCCTGGCACACTAGCCAGCCGGCAGGCCACTACCCACCGCGTTTGCCCGGGATCCCAGAAGGGGTCCCGGGCAAACCCTTGCAAGGGCTACTACTTCACACCCCCACGGAAAGGACCCTCAATGAGTGAGCGCCAAACGGAACAGGAAACAGCAGAGGACTGCGACACCGGCACCTGCTTCTACTGCCAGGGCCCGGAAACCGACTAGGTCGTGTCTGTTAATTGTGTACTCGGTGGAATGTTGTGATCGCTCCTAGTAGTACCCCGCCGAGGAATGTGGTGGCGTACTTGTCGTAGCGGGTTGCGATGCCGCGCCAGTGTTTGAGGCGGTTGAAGCCGCGTTCCACGGTGTTGCGTTCCTTGTAGATTGCCTGATCGAAGGCCGGTGGCCTTCCACCGGCTGAGCCTTTGGCCTTCCGGCGTTCAATCTGATCTGAGCGCTCCGGGATGGTGTGCCTGATCCGGCGGGACCTCAACTCGGTGCGCGTGGAGGGATGGGAGTAGGCCTTATCGGCGAGCAGCCGGAACTGCGTGGCGTCTTGAATCTTATGGGCTTCGAGTAAGGGCACCAGTTGCGGATTATCACCGGCCTGGCCGGGAGTCAGCAGCATCGTGACAGGCGCGCACGCCCGGTCGGTAAGAGCATGGATCTTTGTTGTCAGCCCGCCTCGAGAGCGTCCGATCGCGTGGTCAGCCGGCTCGCTGGGCAGAAACTTGTAACTCGGCACTGCCCCCTGTGTGGTCTGGATCGACCGTCACCTTGGGCGCTCCGGCAGCATGCTGATGTGCCCGAACACTGGTCGAATCAACGGAGAGCAGTGACTCCAACTCCGTGTCCTGGGCACCGGTTGCCGTCTTTACCGCCGCGAACATCTGCTCATAGGACCCGTCGACAGACCACCGCCGGTGGCGCTCCCACACCGACTGCCAGGCACCGAACTTAACCGGCAGGTCACGCCACGGCGAACCGGTGCGAAAACGCCAGCAAATACCCTCAAGCGTCAAACGGTGATCGTTCCAGGGCCGCCCTCGCCGGCCCCCTGCAGTCGCGACTACAGGCTCAATCACCGACCACAACTCATCTGAAATAACATTCGCACGAAGCATCCATCCAGCCTCGAACATCCAAAGCCGAATATTTAGCAGACACGCCCTA